>JBAZSD010000001.1 GCA_041662605.1 Desulfomonilaceae bacterium | reverse complement strand
GAAGAACACCTTATGAAGTTTACTGGGGTTACCCACCCCAACAGAGAGCAGCGGCATGAACAAGCAGCTTGCACTTAAAAGTCGCGTTCAACTGTCCTAATTCGCTAGACCATTGCTGTTGTTAGCCATTTGCTGCATCTCCCTTGAACAGGTCGAGTACATCTTGGGACGATTTGTCCTCTGCCAGCGTTATCTTTTCAAGGTCGTGCGTGAACGATGCTGTTATGAACTCAGGGTACTTTGCCGACAGCCCCAAAAGGAGCGGCGTAATATTGTCTCGGTCAAGCCCGAGGATACGGGTGGGGCTGATGCCGTCACGTTCGATGCTGTCATTCAGGAGCGTGGCAAGCGTGAACTCCTTATAGTCATTACACTTCTCCGCAAACTTGAACAGGCCGTACAGCACCACGCGCGGTTCGCTCACCGAGCATTTCGTGCGAACGAGATCGCCATCATCGGTGACGTGACCCCAACGGAGAACGGTGCCGAATGGGGTTGCTGTCAGGCGCTTGAATGCACCACAGATGGATTTGGCAACCGGCGGTTTCACATCGAAAACAACCAGCATTTCCTCCACTTCCTTTCGAGCATACAACCTGCCTATGTCGAGGTTGGCAACATACCATTTAACTTGTGGGTTTTCGGATACCAGATTAAGGAGGATAAGCCCTAATGACACATCGGAATCCCACCCCAGCGATGAGATTAACTCACCAAATGGAGTTATCTGATTTTTCTCGGAGAGACCAGCGTCTTTCAACAGACGTTTGAAAAACGAAATCTGCTCCGGTCCCAAATTATGCTCCGAGAAAAATTCGTTTCCTTTCTCAAAGAATGCCGCCAACCATTCAGTTTTAGGGGCGTGGTTAGACATGGTGTTAAGGCTTTTCATAGGGTTTACTCCTCCTTGCGGGTGACGCAATGAGTGATACAGTAAGCAACCACTGTCGATTGCGTGGCACTTTTGACATCGGACACAGCTGTTAATGTGGACCTTGTCTCCTGCGAACTGCAATGCTCCATTCAAACAGTTGGCTTCGCAGACTTTGCAGCCCTTGCAACAAGCGGCTTTATGAAACACCTGCCGAAACAGCCTGCCGAGCAAAGGGTTCTGTTTTATAACTTCTTCTCTTAGCCTGGCGACATAGCCTGTCTTAGTTCCTTGAATGGTATAGCTATTCTTATCGATATCTATCGTTTTTATCCATTCTCGCCAGTCGGAAGTCGCATTATCAACTTCAATGGTCAAATACCCGTTCTCGATTCGTTCAGAGCAATGGTTCGGATTGTTGGCTAAGTCGCGTCCGTTCTTGCGAGCACTCCAACCGAAGTTTTTGACGTATTCATCAACATTGACATTTCGTCTTCCGTTTGCGTGCTTTATCATTTCAAAGTAACCGCTTACATGGTCAGTGTAGTTTTCGTACTCAATATATCCCGATTTACCACCTCCCATTGGGCAGCAAATGCAACCGACTCTTGCGCTACCTTTTTTGTACGCTTCATTTAGCGTCACATTGTTAGCGTACATATATAGCCACACCTCAGCTGAAGTCCATTCGAGTATCGAATTGTGGCTCAATTGACCTTTTGTCTTTTTGCCGTCGTTAAAATAATCATAGTCGGATCGTGTTGCACTTTCCTGCGCTCGAACGCCGACAAAAGCCAATCCCGTATAGTCATCTTTGCCCGTAATCTTTCGCAGCTTCAACGTCTGAGGTGCACTTTTATGCACCGAACAGCACCAGCGGAGCACACGCGATGGGGGGCCGAATAACTTCCACGATTCTTTTGGGTTGAGATGTGACTTGGCAATAAAAAACGGTATCCCGTCTGCGGCACATTGCTGCTTGGTCTTTTCGATGACCTCGTAGGTGTCTGGGAATTCCATGCCCGTGTCGCCGAATACCACCACGAAGCTGCCTTTGGGCAGCGCTTTCTTGACGAGATCGAGCAGGACACAACTGTCCTTACCGCCCGAGAACGCCACGTGAAAGCAGTCGAGCCTGTCTTTGTGCTTGGTGTAAACAGCCAGTATTTTCTTGACCGTGGTCTGCTCGATGATTTCAAGCATCTCTCGGTTTGCTTCCACCACAGCCCCTATGTCAACGGGGCGAAGCGATAGGCCTTTAGGTTCCGGCATTATCGGTTTGCCGTCCTCGCCGCTTGGAATGATAATCTCAGGGGCGGTGTAGATATTGCCCCCTTTCAGCTTTGCAACGTGCGTCCCGCGATAATAGTAGTTGTTCGCTTCCGCCCACATATAGGGTCGGTCAGCCTGCCTGTCGTACTCCCAATACTTATCAAAGCCCAGCACGTCCAATTCTGACGCGTAAACCGGGCGGGGTTCTTTGGAGAACCCGGTTGGCGAGGAATTAAGAAGTATCCCGCCCGTTTTCTTGTCGTAGGTGTACGAATACATCTTCAATTCATCCTTTTGCGCATGGCCTTCGCCTTGTCGATAATTTCATTAGCTCTTGCGGTTGTGCTTCTGCCCGTATAGCCGTTCTCATACAGGAACTTGCCCACGGCGGTGTCCTTTAAGGGAACGTCGGCCTTTGCAACAGCATCGGTCATAATCTCGGTGTAGTCCATGCCACAGCTTTTGCGGATAACCGCGCCGGCGTTCCGCGAGTTAACCGATGGTGTATCAAACCGAAACTTCCGACTAAAGCGACGGCAGTAGCTCTCAAGCAGAAACAAATTCCACGTCTGACCGCAGTGGGGGAACACCCCAAATGTGGTAAAAGATTTAAGCGGAAGATAATCTCCCTTAACAAACAGCCCGATTGCTTCATCAATTGTGTCGGCGTTGAAGTGAACATATCTGTCCGCCACATATGCGTTTTTGTCAATGCGAACCAGAATGGTGTTGCCCGCATCCATCGGAATCCAACGGTGAACTTCCCCCGTTAGTTCTTTCTCGTAGGTCAGCAGGTCGTCAAGCGAGCATTTGTCGATGGTTCGGCAGTATTTCTTCATTATGGTCAAGGCATCAAAAACATCACCTTTGAGCGAGACGATTTTGCCTTTTTTTTCGAACTTGTCCGACAGGCAAAGGCGGTAAACTGCATCATGAAATGCCGTAATGGAAAGTTGATAGTTGCGTTCCACGATTTCACCTAAGGGCAAATCTATAATCGAGGTATAGCCGCACGCCTTGCATTCCCGCACGGCGGCTTCTCGGATTACTTTCCGCTCTTCATCGGTGATTTCAATTCGGCTGACGTGTGAGAAGGTCTCCACGCTGCTCCAAATGAAGTCGCCGGTTTGACCGAGGACGGACTTAATCCTTTCAAGGGGTATGTACCGCAACCGCTCGGCAAGTTGGCTGTAGGTCAGCAGTACATCATCAGCCCACACGCGGAGGATCTCGCCCTCCAGAGCGACAAAGACGGAAGCGTCCGTGTAGCCGAAATAGGTCTGCGTGAACGACAGTTTCGGGAACAACCTACGGAGAATGTCGATGAGCATACCCTCGGAGACCACTCTTGCCCCGAACAGCCAGTTCTCGTTCTTATCGTAGAATTCGGCAAAGAAGATAGCTCGGGCTCCGTCCGAGAAGTATTTGTCTACCAATTCTTTGATTCGCTCTTCAGTCTCTGCAGACACAGCATATACCTTGTTGTCATAGGTAATTCCGCAAGCTGAAATGTATCTTTTCAGTTCCTGGTGAGGCAGCACGATTTCCTCGCCAAAATCCTCTACGGCAAAAGACCTAAAACGCTCCAACTCAATGGGGGAGTTCAGCCTGTATCCATTGCCGAAATGCGCCGAAAGAACATCAGTCAGCTTTTTGATAACTTTAGAGTCAAGCGCAGTTCTTGGCGGTGCAGCGGGAAAAACATTAGCGGGGCGTGTATACTTTTCCACCGACTGAGCGGGTTTGCCGTATTTAGGCTTATAGGTGATAATGATATCATCCAAGTTTACACCACAGTTTTGGCAAAGATTCCTGATAATTCTGACGACTGTCTGCGGGTTGTAGTTGGTGTAAATCCACATACCATTTGAGAGCAGGGAGCAAGTCCCGACTTCTGCTTTGGTCGGCAAAAAGAATGTCTTGCTGCCATACAACGACTTGCTGTCTAACGACTCAAGGTTCGGGTTGCCTTCAGCTAAAAACCACTCTGTTATGGCTACAAGTAACTGCGTCCAATTCTGCTTGCTCGGAACTACGGCTTTCCCCTTGATGATACAAGTCAGCGGACGGGTTTGGGCGCAGAGTTCTGGGCGAGCGAAGTCAACGCACTGTGCCGAATTCGTGATATCTTTCGGCTTCTTATAGACGGGCTGGGCTTCTTCCGATTCTTCGGACTTTTGCCTGCTAACCGTTCCTGAAGATTTATACCACCAAGCATCTCTGTAACCACTGCTTCGCCCACCGCCAAGCTTGAAAGTAAAAGGAAAACCAGAGTCCCGGAGTTTCAGCATTGTGGACGAGAGTTCTCTACCGCCAATCACCCATAATGCGCCGCCTGAATTCCGTGTGTCTACATGCTGCAAATTGTGACGTTCAATCAACTGAACAACATCCGGCTTTTCCATGTTGAGTTCATCTGATAGATGTTGCAGATATCTCATGTAGCAGCCCATACCAGCAGAGAACATACCTGAAGCGCTCTTGTTCACTTGCTTATAGTTTGGCGCAGTTCTGAAAATGTCCCAATAGGCATGCAGTTCATCAGGTGTATGGCAAGTGAAAACGCTCCTGACATCAAATGCGACAGGAATTTGTAGTTTCGCTGGTGCGGCACGGAGTGCATGCATGTACTGTCGCACCACATTTGCCAAATATAAAGTGCCATTGGCGTTCGGCTGAGTAACCAGCCAAGCGATTATATCTTCAGGGTCAATGGCGCTATTTGGCGTATGTTCAAATTCAATAGCCGATTCCACCCCTTTCAATTTGGCCTTGGGGTGGATGGAAGCCTTCAGATCGTCGCCAAGCAAAGAATTGATGTTGTCCATGATTTTCATCTGCGGACCACTCCAGGTTCACGATTTTTTGTAATTCTCAGAATCGCGCACGTACCCTGTCTTAGACAAAGTTAGCCCCAACAAATTATAGCAAGGGGTATGACTGATTTTTCACTAAGCTTTTATAAACTGCCATATTGTAGAGCTACCTTTCAAGTCAAAAACTGTCGCCCTGAGGAACGCCACGGTAATTGATTCTGGCTTCTCAATGAGGGCTTCTCCGAAATGGGCTGAAAGGCGATAGTCCTCCCAGATCCATGAAAAGCGGATACTGTCCGGATTTGTTCACAACCCTTGATTCCAAGGCTGAGCGGTCCCCGTACAATTCCCTAATACTAAAGGCCCCTGTCGCCAGAGCGATGTCCACGGTAAGAGAATCCGCTACCGCTTCACCGGCAGAAAGTGGTTGGTAGAGCGTCATATTGGAATGAGCCTGCCTAGCGCCAACTTTAATTTCGGTGAAAAATTCCCTGATCTGAGCCATCGTTCCGGGCTATTTTTCGTCATGATGGTCGGATTATCCCCCCGACGTGTGTCAAATAAGGACACACGTAATTGAATTATTTTGTTGCAAATGATTTTTTAAGCGATATTCGTAAGATACTACTGCAATAAACGAATTATACTGTTAGAGACAAAAACAGTTTAGTTTGCTGCATGTCGAAAAATTTATTCCCCCTCTTTTACCCCCACCACCGATTCCAATAGGGGGCGGATAACACTCCGTATATTTTTTGCCATCTCAAACGCTGATCTAACTTCGCTTTCGTCAATAGGTTCTCGGGAAATCAATGCCACGGAAGATCAGGAGGGCCTTTAGATATTTTTCCACCCAGCGCCGGACTTCAGCGGCAATCTCAGGCCGCGTGCTCATAGATGACCTTTCCCTCCCGTTCGACCTGTCGGGCAATTGACCCGGCAATGTTTTTCTGCCGTTCGTATTGTTCCGGGGTGAGCACGATTACGTCCATGGGGACGCTTCGGTCCGCCAGCAGCATATCTATTTCGTTAGCTTTCTGTCGTGTTGAGCCTTCGACTTCCATTACGATCAGCAGATCTAGATCACTGTCCGGTCCGGGGCGCCCTTCGGCGTACGACCCAAAGAGGATGATACGTTGAGGGTGGAATTTGGGAACTATACGGCGTTTTACCTCATCGAGAACCTTTTCAATTTCACTATGCATAGACATCCTCCCGGAACGACCAAAAATACCGTCAACATCGAGCCTGATTTCTAGTTCACAGATGCTTTGCAGCCCCGAAACGGTTTCGGTGGTTTCATGCCGTCTAGCCTTTCGCATTGCTCTTATAATAGTATGTTACTCTTCTGGAGTCTATTCGTATTGATTAGCCGCCTCAGGGATTTGGGTACTAGCGCCTTTGTGGCAAAAAGATTTCTCCCTGGCTCTCAAAGTTTACATAACGAAGTTCGTTTGATGGATGAAACCGTCTGCTTCGCCAAAAAGTAATGGCGGAACTTTTTCAAAAAGGATGTTCGGACAATTAATGAGCACATTATGCGCATTTTTGAAGAAGGAGAGTTACAGGCCAATTCAGTTATCCGGAAATTCCGGATAACTGCCGCAGATTATTCCACCCGAGCCTCTGCCACCATTGAACGCTTCGCCGCTTCGAGCAGGAAGGCGGATCGAGACATTTTACGTTTCCGGGCGTAAGCGTCTATTTCCTCCAGGTCGGATTCGGGCATTGTAACATTGATTCTCTTAGTCTTGATGTTTGGGATGGGTACCAGGAACGGCGTAGCGCCTGCATTCTCCGGGTCTTCGAGTATATCAGTCAGCGACCTTGGTCCAGGGATAAATTCTCCATCGGCGAGCATCCCTTTGATATGAAACCGTAATGCCTCTGAGGCCTTTCTGTAGGCTTCTTCCAAAGTGTTACCCACTGTGATACAGCCTGGAAAATCTGGGAAGTCAACTCCAAAGCCACTATTTTTTTCCTTTCGAACCAGCGCAATGTAGGTCAACATGTTATTCTTTCCCTCTTTTCAGTGACTTGAATTTTTCGCGTAGGGTAAGTCCGGACTGCCTTCGTATGCTCCCTAATGTTCCTTCGGGAATGTCTTTGACCGGATGCGGAAGTGTCACACGCCCGGATTTATCAGGGTGTTTGAACTGAAGGTGGTCCCCTTCGTGGGCCACCTGGTACCATCCGTCGGCGATAAGCATCTGTATGATACGCCTGCTATCCATTGCACCTATTATACACACTAATACATATAACGTCAATTGCCGGCAATTCTCTGCTCAAATCCGACGTCATAGTATTGAAGATGTGGATTAAAAGCGGTATCACATTCTGGGAGATTCGTAAGAAATGAGTAGAGGCGACAAATATCTCAAGATAGTTGAATGGTCGGACGAAGACGGTTGTTTCATAGGTAGTTGCCCTGAATTGTGTAATATAATTGAAGAAACCATATTAATTTACGAAAAGGACGGCAAACAGCCACCTACCGCTATGTCCGGTTCCTCCCTCGCTAAGATCAGTAAACTCTGTTTATAAGAAACCTGAGCCTATCATGTTTTTGTAACATTATGAAAATATTAAAGACGATAATTCTCGGTTTCCGGTCATTTAAATGAGAGGCGCCTTTCCCGCGCGGGACAATTCATTTGAAACATGATAGGAATGGAGTGCGGTTCTCAAGATTAAACAGAGATACAACCACAAGCGCCCTGGTTTTACAAATCATAAGCGACTTTCCCGAAACGTTATAGACGATCACTAGTTTTATAAAGGACACTGGAACCATGGATAACGACCTGATTAGGCTGAAATCGGCCTTGGAAGCTAAATTTAAGGATCGCTTCAGGCTGCCCCATATAAAGTTCGGGGTTGGAGGGCCACTGACGATACTCGTCGCTGTGGTAGCGCTCGTAATTATCTTCTACAACTTCTTCTTCGTTTACGTGCGACCCTATGAGTACGGGATCAAAGTGGTTCGAGTCGGTATAAGCCCAGGCGTTCATAAAGAAGTTTATCATGCGGGTCTTTCTTTTATACTGCCATTTGGGTTGCAGCAGATGTTCCGGCTTCCCAAAGGTATCCAGGTGCTGGAGTTGACCAACTCTCCCGGAACCGCGGCAAAAGACGCCAGAAAAGACCGGGCAGCGCATATTCAGACCTCGGATGGCTTTTTCGTCGACATAGACGTGTCGATTCTTTATCACATAAAGGATCCCTACCTCGTTTTTACCACCATCGGTCCAGGAACCCTTTTCGAAGACAACGGTATCATCCCCAAGGCCGAGCCGGCCCTGAAAGAAACCCTGGGAAAGTTGACCACTGAAGATTTTTATAATAGCCCGATCAGGGTCCAGAAAACGGAAGAGGCCAAGGATATGCTCAACCACGAGTTGAATTCGAAAGGAATCGAAGTGGACCAGGTACTCATACGTTATTTCAAGTACAGTCAGGAGATCCAGAAAAACATAGAGGAAAAGAAGCTTCAGGATCAAATGGTGTTCACCAATCGGGCGCAGGCCAGGGCGGCCAAAGAAGAGGCTGAATTGAAGAAAATCACTCAGGAGGGGATGGTCATCTCCGCCGTCGAAATGGAAAAGGGCAACGCCTATGTCACCCGTAAGATTGCCGAAAAGGATCTTTACGTTCGCAAGATGACAGCCGAGGCCGACCTTCTCGTGAAACTGGCGGAAGCGGAACGGGAGCGTCTGAAAAATGAAGCGTTGAAAGGGATTGGGTCCGAGCGCATGGTGGGATTAAAAATGGCGGACGCTTACAAGGGACTGGATGTCATCGTGCTGCCCAGCGACGGTCCGCATGCGGTCAACCCGTTGAACCTGAATAACGCCCTACAATTATTTGACGTTCGCAAAGGAGGCGCCCAATGAAGCTCCTTGTATCGGCGTTTATAGGGTTGCTCATGGTTTCCCTGGCCGGCTGTGTTCCCCATACTACCGGGGCGACGGAGGTTGGTGTCCGAACCCACAAACTGGCTTTTTTCGGCGAAAATGGGGTTGAGGATCGGGTCTACCCTCCAGGCGCCACGTACTTCTTCCTGCCGTTTGTCAATGACTGGAATGTTTTTGACACTAAGCTGCAGAACCTGGAGATGACGTATTCCAAAACCAGGGGTGACCGTAAAACTCAGGACGATCTCGTGTTCAAAACCGTAGACGGCAATGACATAAGTCTTGATGTTGTCATAGCCTATCGCATCGATGCGAACAAAGCTCCCTATATTCTTCAGTATGTGGCGAGCGACGATTCAACCTTGCGGGATAAAATTGTTCGAACTGTCGCCAGGAGCAAACCTCGGGACATTTTTGGCGAGCTGAAGACAGAGTCTTTCTACGTGGCCGAAGCCCGGGAGACTCAGTCCAACAAGGCCAAGGAAGCGCTTCAGCAAATCCTGGGGCCCATGGGCATCGTCGTGGAAAAAGTAATGACGAATGACTATCGTTTCAACCCCGAATATACAAAGGCCATTGAGGACAAAAAAGTGGCTGATCAGCAGGTCGAGAAAAACAAATCCGCTCAGCACGCCGCCCGTGAACAATATAAGCGTAAACTCGAGGAGGCCCGGGGAGAAGTCAACAAGATGGTTGCCGACGCCGATGGCCAATACCAAAAGGACAAAATTAGAGTGGATGTTTACCAGGAAAAGCAGCAGCTTATTGCAAAGGCCATCAAGGCGGAAGGCATTGCCGAATCGAAGGGGATCCAGGAAATGAACAACGCTCTCGCCGGTCCGGGCGGTGAAGCGATTGTAAAGCTGAGAATCGCAGAGGCGATTCAGGGAAAGCGTATTATGCTGCTTCCGGTGTCAGAGGGAGGGATGAATCTTAAGACAACCGATATTAATCGGCTGATCGAAACTTTAGGCATGAAGTCGCTCTCCGGTAAGCAATGACAGCAAGAATTCTTGTGACATGGGGAAAAAATTGTGACGATGCAGGATCCGTGGGGTGATCAATGAGTGAGGCAGGCGCCGGCTTCCCTTAGGCAAGCCGGCGGTATAAGTTCATAAATTGAGAATAATAGACAATAACATCCTGTTTTCCGCCACGGATCTCTGCAATTTTCTTGAATGTGAACATCTGACGGCGCTGGACAAGATTAATCTCACTACACCTCTTCCCCGGACTCCAGATACCGACGAGGCGCAACTATTTCAGAACAAGGGCTTTGAACACGAACAGTCCTACCTGCAAAAACTGGCGGATGGCGGGATAAACCTGATGTACCTGTCGGAAGTTGGGGGAACGCTTCACGACAAGGCTGCGGCCACGCTCGAAGCCATGAAGACGGGAGCCGACATAATCTTTCAGGGAACGCTGTTCAAAAACAACCTATACGGACATCCGGATTTTCTTCGAAAAGCCCATATGCCCTCAAATTTAGGCAGTTTTAGCTATGAGGTCATGGACACGAAACTGGCCGGAAACCCCAAGACATATTTTATCGTTCAATTGTGTTTTTATTCGGACTTGCTGACCGATTTACAGGGTTTCCGACCTCGCATGACTCACGTTATATTGGGGGACAAGACTGAACTCAACTTCAGGGTCGATCAATTCAACCAATACTATCAAACACTCAAGGAACGTTTTCTTGATTGTATGTCTCAGGATGTGGGCACATACCCTGAAGCGAACGAACACTGTGATATGTGCCGATGGCGTGGTCTTTGTGAAGATCAATGGCAAAAGGATGATCACCTCAACCAGGTAGCCAATATTACAAAAATCCAGATAAAGAAATTGCGCTCAGCCGGGATTCACACTCTGGCGCAACTGGCTGAACATGACGACCATGTAAAAATACAAAAGCTGGCTGCAGATACCCTGATTAAGCTTCGTCATCAGGCTTATTTGCAAACCAGGAAGCGAGCCACAGGGGCCAATGAGTTAGAACTGCTCCCACTGGATCCCGATGGTATTCGAGGGTTTTATCGACTGCCAAAGCCCGACCCTGGTGATCTCTTCTTTGATATGGAGGGTGATCCGCTTGAATTAAACGGCCTGGAATACCTTTTCGGGGTGTATTATCGCGATGGAGACGAGCCCAAGTTTCAGAAGTTTTGGGCCCACAATCGGGATGAAGAAAGAAAAGCGTTTGAAGCGTTCATGGATTTTGTGGCTCAGCGGTTAAAAAAATATCCATCCGCCCACATTTACCATTACGCCAGTTATGAAGAATCCGCCCTGAAACGGCTCATGTGTCTGCACGGGATAAGAGAAGCCCAGGTGGATGACCTGCTCCGCCGACGCAAACTCGTGGACCTTTACAAAGTAGTCAGGGAAAGCGTCCGTGTGTCAGAACCAAGGTACTCGATAAAAAATCTCGAAACGTTTTATGCGGAAAAGCGTTCAGGCGACGTCAAGAACGCTATGTCGAGCATCGTCTTCTATAATCGGTGGCTGCAAACAGGGGATAAAAAAATTCTCGACGAGATCGCCGAATACAACCATGAGGATTGCCGTTCCACTTATCTTCTCAGGGAATGGCTACTTACTTTTCGACCGTCAGATTTGCCATGGATGAATCAAACCCAGCCAGGGGACGATAAAAAGACCCGTTCAAAATCCGACCGTCAGATTAAACTGGAAGCAACACTCGAGTCATACCGAACTTACTTGCTTAAAGACCACACCATCAATCCAGAAGATAGGGTTTTTCGTGAACTGGTTTTCTATTTACTGGACTTTCATCGACGTTGCGAAAAGCCGGCGTGGTGGTCCATTTTTTCAAGGATGGAGATGGCGGATGAAGACCTGATCGACGACCCGGAGTGTATCGGAGGAATGACTCTGGCCAGGGGCCGAAAGAAATTAGACCCGAACGGTGGAGGGGTTGTTTATCAATATCCGGAGCAGGAGTTCAAACTTGGGGAAGGTGACAAGTGTGTGTGCGCCGGCGCCTTCAAGGAAGAATTCAGGATAGTTCGTATTGACGAAAATGAACGACTAGTCCAGGTAGAGTCCGATTCTGGAGAGGCGCCACCGGAAAGACTTTCCGTCTCAACAGGTGGCCCGATCAGGACCGGTTCATTGACCAAGGCTGTGTTCAGGTTTGCGGACAGCATAATTAGTGGGGACAAACGCTATGAGGCTCTTGAGTCCATCCTGAACAGATCGATACCGAGTATAACCCACCACTCTCCGGGGCAGCCTATTGTCGACCCTCAGGAGCCTGATCTCAAGGAAATTATTGAGGCTGTAGCCGGACTTCGTAAAAGCTATCTGTTCATTCAAGGCCCTCCGGGAACGGGCAAGACCTACACAGGGTCTCACATCATAGCTGAACTACTGCGCAGAGGATACAGAGTAGGGGTCTCTTCCAATAGTCACAAGGCGATAAACAATCTTTTGAAACACGTTGAGTTGCGAGCGGAAGAAATCGGTCTACAATTCGAAGGTCTTAAAAAATCTTCTGACAACAAAAGTTCGTGGTTCCAGGGCAAATTCATAGGAGATGTTACGAGCAACAAGGAAATCTATGAGTCCAAGGCTCATTTGGTGGCGGGAACGGCGTGGCTTTTCGCCGGCATGGATCAAAACCTGGATTTCCTATTCGTGGATGAAGCGGGCCAGGTCTCACTTGCAAACCTCGTAGCAATGGGCCTCTCAGCTAAAAATATTGTTCTCCTCGGTGATCAGATGCAACTTGGGCAGCCGATTCAGGGAACGCATCCTGGGAGGTCAGGTGAATCAACCCTGGAATATCTGCTCGACGGAGAGGCTACCATTAAACCAGACAGAGGGGTGTTTCTGGATGTCACGTGGCGAATGCGTCAGGACGTTTGTCAGTTTATTTCAGAAGCGGTTTATGACTCCAGATTGAAGCCTGAAGAACACAATCAGAACCAGCGCCTTCTATTGAATTCGCAAGCTCATGAGTGTCTCAAGCCATCGGGAGTAAGTTTCGTTCCGATAGATCATGATGGCTGTTCCCAGAAAAGCCAGGAAGAGGGCGATCTGATCAAAGAGATGGTGGCCAGTCTAGTTCGCCAGTCGTATCGGGACCGGAACGGCAACGAACAGCCCATCACGCTTGAAAACATCATGGTGGTTGCGCCGTACAACATGCAGGTGAATCTGTTAAAGCGGGTATTGCCGAAAGGGGCAAGAGTTGGGACGGTGGACAAGTTTCAGGGACAGGAATCCGAGGTTGTCATAGTCTCGATGACTACATCAAGCGGTGAATATTTGCCTCGCCGCATCGAATTTCTTTATAGCAAGAACCGCCTGAATGTCGCCATTTCACGGGCAAGAACTCTGTCCATACTCGTGGTCAACCCGTTGTTGCTAAGCATCAGGTGCAACACGATAGAACAGATCCAGTTGGTAAATACTTTGTGTTGGGCCAGGAATTATTCTAATTCTGCTTCAGAAGTCTGTTGTGTAAAGAAATAATTGGGCTAGTCTGTGTGGCGCCAGAACTAATACGCAAAGGCTACAATTTTAACTTACAAAAGGGAAGCTGTTGATCAGGGTTTCAGCCAAAAGAAAAACGTCTTGATAATCGTACCTGTTCTTTTGACCAATCTTTAATACCCAGTAACGCCCGTGCGCAAGCCAATGTCGGTATTTGAAAACATTTTTAAGTCTTGCTATGATTATGGAAGCGCCGGTCGCCTCTCGTTCCCAAACAGACAAAATATGTTTTTCAAAAGAAACCCTGGGCCCCTCTTCCTTGTACAATTGTCGAAAAACACGCGATATTGGATCCTTCTTTTTTGTGTAACAACGCTCCAAATAATCAATTCTAAAAATAGCTTCAATTGCCGACAAGACACTAAGGGTCGAAGTGCGGTCAATTTCTTCCAAGCAGGCCTGAAGTTCAGACTCCAACTCAGTGGCAGAACATCCAGCGAATTTTTGATCGTAATACCCGTTTGCGGGATTGAAATAACGCTTCAAAGCCTCCGTAACGTTGTCATAATGATCATTTATTTCCGACAAGTTCAGTTGTTCACCTGACAGGGGAACCTTCTTACTCATCGATAACTTCCATCAGAGAATCAAAAAATGAATCCCCATTGACTTCAATATATTTTATCCTTGGTGGGGGAGTAGCTATTTTCCAATCCCAATCGATTGATTCTGTTCCCTCTTTTGCTTTTAGTTTTTTGGGGCCAGGTCTATTCCCGATAGTGATTCTGATGGTTGGCGCTGAAGAGTTTCTGGGCACAAGAACAAATTTTACGATACCGGCGCTACCTTTCATGTCTACACGACCTTTAGCCCCGATTATGTTCGTCCCAACAGGATCAAGGACTACCAACTTATTTTTTATCCATATATGCAACTCACTAACAGCATATGAACCAATAGGGTCTTCATCAATAATTTTGTCTTGATATTTAAATGAAATATCTCCTGATGTTACATATTTTTCTAGGTATTTTTCAACTTTTTTGTAGAATTGAGCGAGCAGAGTTAGCCATTCTTCTTTTTGCGCATCCCAGTCAAACGGGGGTTCGGTAATTGAACTCTGCCGCTTCAGATATTGTTCAAATTCTCTCTTACCCATAATTTCATCCTTCCTACTAAGAAATCTGACAACATGTTCACCAGAGAGTTTGTTCGGTCACAAATTATTGTCCACCCTAATTACGATCAAATAACACTAGATGACCCACCACCGTGTTTATTGTCTCAGCCTTTCACAAACCTGCTTCAGCGGGGGATTTTCCGCACTCTTTCAAAACAGTGTTTCTCAGTCTCAATAACTTTGAGACTGTATCATCGTGGTGTTTGTCCCAGGATCTACTTAATTCTTTTACCCACTCTACAGCCGCCTTTTTTGCTTTTGCCGGAGCAGGGTCTATTTTTGAAGAATATGCGGAATATAACTCCTCAAGTTTGGCCTTTCTTTCGGGATTCTTAAATTTTTGGACTATTTCACGGCTCTTGAGCATGTACTCGATCAGAGCGTCGCACGGAGTCAATGCCGCTTGAGGTTTGACCGCCTGCGAACTGGTATCCTCTTTGAACCGAAGTGGTTGATTTGTGTCAGTCTGTGGGCTTGGATGATCCGTAATTTGAGATAGCTTCTTTTTAAGCTCGTTCACTTGAGCGCTAAGTTGGTCATTTTTAGCTTTAAGTTTGCTTACTTCAGTTTCCAGTTGTTTATATGTTTTTGAAAGCTCTTCATTTTTCTGAGCCAAGTCTGATGCGTTTTTCTTGTATTGATCAGATTCCGTGGAAAGAGCCGCGTTTTTTGTTTTTAACCCATCCAGTTCTTTTCCCAGCGTCGATTTCTCGGCTGTGAGCCGCTCATTCAATTCGGAAAGACTTTGACTTTTGGCGGTCAGATCCGCCACCTGGGATTTTACATCTTCAAAATCTTTCTTGGATGGTCCACAACTTGTCAAAGCCCCCAGGAACACCAGACACAGGATCATTGCCAGGAATTGCTTTCCGGTCATGAATGTGATCTCCTTTCAGTTAGCAGGCGCTGAAGTTTCCATGCTTGAATAACAGGTAATGTCTATCACCAGTTCTTGTAAAAGCAAAGCCGAGATTTCCAGCTTTGGGTTTTCTCGTTGTTAGAAGCGACAATTATAGCGTATAATTTGCTTCAGGTATTTCTGAACTCCAGACCACATTTTGGATGGGCTATGCTATGAAAACTCCGACGAATTGGAATTTCCGATGGTTATTGATCGTCGCCCTGGTGACTTTTGCCGGATGCTCCAAAGGCAACGAGACGCTCGTTACTCCTCCTCCTCCCGAGGTGACAATAAGTCTGCCGGTAAAACAGGATGTCACTGACTATCTCGAATTCACCGGTAATACAAAGGCGTTTGAATCAGTCGAGATCAGAGCCAGGGTACAAGGTTTCCTCGATAAGATGAATTTCCAGCCCGGACAAAATGTCAAGGCCGGAGATCTCCTGTTCGTAATTGATCCTCGGCCTTTTCAGGCTCGGGTTGATCAGCAGGAAGCCGCTCTCAAGGTCAAAGAGGCTGCGTACAACCTGGCGCAGGTGAAAGAGGAAAAATCCGCTAGTCTGCTAAAGACGTCCTCCATCTCGGAAATAAGCTTCCTGGAAGACAAAGCGAATCGGGACATGGCTTTGGCCCATGTGGGAGCGGCAAAGGCTGATCTCGAAGAAGCTCAACTTCAGCTTGATTACACCCAAGTAAAATCACCGATAAATGGAAAAGTGGGACGCAATCTCGTCGATTTAGGCAATCTGGTGGGAGCCCAGGAGAAAACATTGTTGACCACAGTAGTAAACGACAGTTCGATATACGCCTATTTCAATCTTAGCGAAAACGATCTCTTGATGTTGACCCGTCTCTATGTGGATAAAAATTCGAGAGATGAATCTCACAAACCTGAAGCGCCCTGTTTCCTGGGGCTTGCCGATGAGAAGGATTTTCCTCATGAGGGTAAGATAGATTTCGTGGACACCCAGGTAGACCAGAGCACAGGGACTTTGATGGTTCGGGCCGTGTTTAATAATAAGGACGGCCTGCTCCTTCCCGGTTTGTTCGTAAGACTGAGAGTGCCTCTCAAAAAGAGGGAAGCCCTCCTTGTGCCTAACCTGGCGCTGGGAATAGATCAGGGTGGTCGGTACCTCCTCACTGTGAATTCAGATAACGTTGTTGATCAACGACCCGTGAAAATTGGTCAGCAGGTAGGCGGCTTAAGGGTTATTGAATCAGGCCTCAAACCGGATGATTGGGTAATTGTTAATGGACTTCTATCGGCAAGACCAGGGGGTAAAGTAACCCCCATCAAAGCGCCAATACCGTCTCCGGAATCGACCGGCAATTCATCCGGAACCAAGACTCAGAAATAGTGAGGGACGCTCCATGCTAAGTCGGTTTTTTATAAATCGGCCGATCTTTGCGTCGGTCATCTCGCTTTTAATCGTTTTGGCTGGAACGACATGCGTATTCATCCTTCCTGTCGCCCAATATCCGGATATCACGCCTCCGGTCGTCCAGGTAAAGGCTTTTTTCCCTGGAGCTGACCCTAAAGTAATCGCCGACACAGTGGCCTCTCCAATTGAGCAGGAAATCAACGGCGTTGAAGGCATGCTTTATATGTCCAGCACGAGCGCTGCGGATGGCTCTTACACTCTCAATGTCACGTTCGAGCTTGGGACAAACATTGATATGGCCACCGTTCTTACTCAGAATAGGGTATCCTCAGCCATTCCCAGGCTGCCTCAGGAAGTGCAGCGTCAGGGTGTAACAACCAAGAAGGTTTCGTCCGCTCTGGTGGCGGTGTTATGTGTTTATTCTCCAGATGGGCGATATGATGATCTGTATCTTACCAATTATGTGAGCCTCAGGCTTAAAGATGAACTGAGTCGAATAAAGGGAGTGGGGAACGTCGATGTGTTCCCACAAAAAGACTATGGTATGCGTCTATGGCTGGACCCCAACAAAATGGAGTCTAGAAGCATCACAACCAATGATGTGGTAGACGCTCTGCAACAGCAAAATGTTCAGGTGGCGGCAGGCACCATAGGACAACGTCCTAGTCCTAAAGGCCAGGATTTTCAGTTAAATGTGAACACATTGGGCAGGCTCTCCGATGAATCCCAATTTGAAGACATAATAGTCAAGACCGGCGAAGGCGGCAGGCTTACGCGTGTCAAGGACATAGCCCGAGTAGAATTAGGGGGCAAATCATACGACACGTTTTCAATATTCAACGCAAAGCCAGCCGCTACAATGATTATCTACCAGTCTCCGGGGTCAAACGCCATGCAGGTGGCGGATGACGTCAATACAGTAATGGATCGCCTGAAAAGTGAATTTCCGCCTGGCCTGGAGTTCAAGGCCATCTACGAAATTTCACGTTTCATCAGTTCATCGATTCATGAAGTTATCAAGACATTATTTGAAGCTTTTATACTTGTCTTTATCGTCGTCTTTATTTTTCTCCAGGACTGGCGAGCCACGTTGATTCCAGCCATTACCATTCCTGTATCACTTGTAGGAACTTTTGCGGTAATGGCCATGCTTGGTTTTTCGATCAATATGGTAACTCTGTTCGGCATGGTCCTGGCCATAGGGATTGTGGTAGACGATGCTATTGTAGTCGTCGAAAACGTTGAACGAAACATGAGCCAGTTGGCCCTTGGCCCAAAAGAAGCCGCAATAAAAGCGATGGAAGAAGTGACAGGCCCGATAATCGGCATTACACTGGTCCTGATGGCGGTATTTGTGCCTGCGGCGTTCATGGGAGGAATAACTGGTGAACTCTATCGACAGTTTTCGCTGACGATTGCGATCACGACTTTATTTTCCGCGATCAACGCTTTGACTCTCAGCCCAGCCTTGTGCGCTTTACTTCTCCGATCGGGTCATGGCCGTAAGAACATTTTTTTCAGGGCGTTCAACAGAGTATTCGACAGAATTACGCTTACCTATTCAAATATTGTAGGGATTGGCCTCCGGCGGGTCGGGCTGGCGATGGTCCTTTTCACGGGGCTGGTTGCGCTCACTGCGCTTGGGTTCATCAAAGTGCCGACCGGCTTCGTGCCTCTTGAAGATGACGGTCTGATCCTGGTCAACGTTCAGATGCCGGATGGAGCGAGTCTTGACAGAACTGAGGCCATAGTCCGAAAAGTGGGGTCAATTTTATCGGGCACGGAAGGCGTGGCCAGCTATGGAGTCTTAGGGGGTTATTCCATGATCGATGGAGCGGCCCCAAACCTAGCGACCTTTTTCGCTCCTTTGACGCCATGGGATGATCGTGTGAAGCAGGGCAGGAGCAGAGAAGCTATTATTGAAGAGTTGACCTCAAAGTTCAGGAAGATCGAGGATGGAATGGTTTTTGCCTTCACACTGCCACCGATCTTTGGGCTGGGGACAGGGGGAGGTTTCGAACTGCAACTTCAAGACAAGTCCGGCTTGGGTCTGAACGCCTTGCAAAATTATGGCGCTCTTCTTGCCAAGGCTGCAAACGAACAGCCGAGCCTGACGAATGTCTTTTCAACATTTCGGGCCAATGTTCCGAATGTGTTTGTGGATGTGGACCGTGAAAAAGTCCAGAATCTCGGGGTTTCGCTTCAGACGGTTTTTGACGCCATGTCCGCGTATCTTGGCTCAGCGTATGTTAATGATTTCAACAAGTTCGGAAGAACCTGGCAGGTAAAGGTCCAGGCTGATACTGCGTTTCGAAGCAAGCCGGAGGACATTTTAAAATTGCAGGTTCGGAACAAAGACGGAAAGATGCTGCCTCTAGGCGCCATGGCTACCGTCAGGGATTCTGTGGGACCATTAAAGGTCGACAGGTACAATCTGTATGCATCAGCCAAGGTAATGGGCTCACCAGCCCCTGGTTACAGTAGTGGGCAGGCGCTTAACAGCATGGAAAGTCTCGCTAAAATCAAGCTGCCTGTCGGGATGGGGTACGAGTGGACGGCGATGGCTTATCAGGAGAAAAAAACAGGTAGTCAGGCTTTCGTTGTGTTTGGTCTGGCGATATTGGTAGTCCTTTTGATTTTGGCGGCTCAATATGAAAGTTGGGCCGATCCGTTCTCGGTAGTCCTTGTAGTTCCAATGGCGGTTCTCGGGGCTGTCGTAGCCTTGCTGATTCGTCACATGGATAACAACATTTATACCCAGGTCGGCTTGGTCCTACTCGTTGGGCTTTCCGCCAAGAACGCGATCCTCATTGTTGAGTTTGCGAGAGAAATGAGGGCCAAAGGTATGGGAGTCGTTGAGGCGGCGATAGAGGGTTCCAAACTGCGCTTTCGGCCTATCCTGATGACCTCTTTTGCATTCATTACAGGAGTCCTGCCGCTGGTTGTAGCGACCGGGGCAGGGGCGGTAAGCAGGCAGGCCCTTGGGACGGCCGTGTTTGCAGGCATGTTGGGAGCGACTATTCTGGGAGTATTTTTTACTCCTGTCCTGTATGTATTCATGCAAAAGATCAGAGTTGGGTTGAGCCGAAACTCAGATGGATCAGTTGGTCTCAAGGAAGAAAAGTGAGTTGGATATATCTGGTTTTTGCCGGATTATTTGAAATAGGTTGGCCTATCGGTCTGAAACTGGCTCAGGGTTCAGATCGACGTTTGTTTGGGATTGGTTTAGCCATAGTATCCATGATAATCAGTGGAGCGTTGCTCTGGCTGGCCCAAAAGCAAATCCCGATCGGCACTTCTTACGCTGTTTGGACTGGCATCGGAGCAGGCGGAACATTTCTTGTAGGCGTGTGGTTCTTTGGAGACGTCGCCGGATTGGGGAAATACCTCGGCGTGATACTTATCATCGCCGGGGTAATTACCCTGAAGCTTTCTCACTAAAACCCCGTTCTAGTGATAGTCGTGTGTACCCAATATTACCGGGATACCTGTCTTTTCCTGTAACATTTTTGCAAGGTCCTCGGGTTTGAAATAGGGGCAGTCAGGTTTCGCCGATGCCATGCACGAACTGAAATGAATCACGTCAGGTTTGAGTTCAGAAAGTTTTGCCGCCATACCCAAAGTGGGAATTACGGTTCTCCCTGGACACTCACAAGTGACAAACGCAACGACTGAAGACGGTTCATTGAAACTCCCTTCACCTAAAGCGGCGGCCTTGAGGCATCGCCATTCTCCAGGGCAGCCGTAACCGCTCTCCATATAAGCGCCACATCCCACAACCGCGACCTTTTTCATATTGTCCCTCCTATAGGCTCATTTAAAATATAATCTACGATATTTATTAGTACAATAAAACCGGAATTGAATTCTACTTGTTCTGTCAGTAATCGTCAAATCTTGTGAATTCAAACCTTGCTTAACAGAGGATTAAATGTGAAAACCAATTCTCATTGCGGCTTATTCATGGCGTAGAGCTTCAATTGGATGCAATCTTGACGCCTTATAAGCCGGATAAAAGCCAAAAAATACTCCGACTGCCGCTGAAAAGAATATTGCCGTCAACACGGTAAACGGATCAATGGACGCGGGCCAGCCGCTTGATCTCGCAAAAATGAACGCTCCAAATATGCCGATTATCGCGCCTATCAATCCTCCATTCATTGTTAGAACAACCGCTTCAATGAGAAACTGCCACAGTATGTCGGCTGATCTCGCTCCCACTGCCATGCGAATTCCTATCTCCCGAGTGCGTTCAGTGACGGAAACCATCATGATGTTCATTATTCCGATTCCGCCGACGAGGAGTGAAATAGCGGCGATAGCGCCCAGGAGAGTGGTCATTATGTTGAGGCTCTTTTGCGCTGTGGCCAGGATTTCGGTCAAGTTTTTAATGGTAAAATCCTTTTCCTGATTCTTGCCTATCTTGTGACGCCGGATGAGCAAGTCATCGACTTGCTTTTCCGCTTCCTGGATAAGCGATATGTCTTTCGCTTGCACTATTATGGCCTGGATTTCATCTGTAAAAGGAGTGCCAAAGAGCCTGTATTGAGACGTTCTAAGCGGCGTAAAGACTACATCATCCTGGTCGTCGCCCCTTGGGGATTGTCCTTTCCGATCAAGGACCCCGACTACTGTAAATGGCACGGCCTTGATCCTCACAACTTTACCCAGAGGAAAAGTGTCACCAAAAAGGTTTTCCACAACCGTTTTGCCCATTACCACAACCTTGGCCGCACGTTTTTCTTCTTCCTTGGTGAACATGCGCCCCTGATTGATGTTCCAGTCCCGGATGAGAAAATTATTTTCGCTGGTCCCTGAGACGCGGGTTTGCCAGTTGCGATTTCCATAAACGACCTGGGTGACGTTCCCCCACATGGGGGCAGCATATTTTACCGCTGGGCATTCCTTTAATATGGCCTCCGCATCGGAAGCTTTGAGTGTGTGAACCGTCCCTGAACCAAGACGGGCCCCACCCTGGACGGTGGCTCCCGGCACTACTATAATAAGATTGCTCCCGATGGAACGAATCTGATCACCTATCATTTCGCGGGCGCCGGCGCCGACGGCGACCATTACGATAACAGCTCCAACACCAATCACAATGCCGAGCATGGTGAGGAGCGAACGCATGACATTTACCCTTAGGGCTTCGACAGCGATTTTCACACCGTCAAGTGGACTAATCATAGTTGTGAACCAGTGTCGTCAATTGCGTCATGTTAAAACCTGAACCGCAGACCTGAAGAAGCGGGACCTTGTTTTTTACCGGCAATTTCTTCAACAACGACCCTGTCACCAGGTTTCAAACGGTCGGAGACAATTTGGGTCATGCCTGTTCCGATGACTCCTATGTCCACATTTACCGGTAATAATGAATCGTTGCCTTCAAGTTTCCAGAGACGCCGTTGGCCCGCCTTCAGTGGAGGAACGTCAGAAGTCACTTTTGTCTTATCCCGCGGAGAAAACAGGAAGGCTTGATCTGGAACCATAACAGCGTCTTTAACTTCATTGATGAGTATCTGAACTGTAGTTGTCATACCGGGTCTAAGTTTCAGATCATCATTGTCCACATCAAGAATCACATTGTAGGTAACGACATTCTGTTGTATCTGGGGGTCATTACGGATCTGAGTCACTGATGCGGTGAAAGTATCATCTGGAAAGGCCGGGACCGTGAAGACGGCTGTCTGTCCATTCTTAACCCGGCCGATATCGGCTTCATCGACACTCGTGTAGACTTGCATCCGCGTTAGATCCTCGGCTATCCTGAAGAGAACCGGCGTTTGAAAGCTGGCTGTTACGGTCTGCCCGACATCCATATTTCTCGCCGTTACCACACCATTAACCGGCGCAATGATCCTCGTATAGTTCAGTTGAAGCTCAGCCTCCTTTAAATTCGCTTCAATCTGGCTCACCGTGGCTTTGTCAACTTCCACCTGGGCCTTGGCGGCTTCAACATTGGTTTCCGCAGTATCGTAGTCTTGTTGGCTGATGGCGTGCGTTTTTACCAGCTCCTCTTTCCGGTGTAGAGTCCGTACCTGGTCTACCACCGAGACCTCTGATTTTAGGAGTCCGGCTTTTGCCGACAGAAGGTTTGCTTTCATCTGCTGAACCTTCGCTGCGTAAGTATCGGGGTCTATGAGAGCGATGAGTTGTCCCTCTTTGACCACAGACTCGAAATCAGCGTAAAGTTTTTTTATTGTTCCGGAAACCTGGCTCCCTACCTGTACTTCGACCCTGGGTTTTATAGTGCCGGTAGAATTTATCTCTGCTTTAAGCGTGCCCTTTTCGACTGGAACGGTAACATATTGAGACGTAGTATTCTGGTCTGTCGAGCGCCAGAAAAGAAAGTAACTTGCGGAGAGCGCCGCAATAATGACAGCCAAATATATAAGTTTTTTCAACGCTAGCCTCTTATGTGTAACATTGTAATGACGTATGACGTCTCACATCCCCGATATACAATTTAATACATTTATTCCAAGAGTTGAAGCGTCGGCTCAGCTTCTGTCTAATAAAGGAGGCTGTGTGACGAGGTTAAACCTCGCCACGCAGGAATGGATCTTGCGAAAAGCGCTACTTCTTCTGGGAGGATGGCTCCATCAGTTCGAAGAGGCGTTTCATGCCAGGCGGGTTGTTAAACTCATTTACCAACTCGCTCATCGAGCCGGCCGTAGGCAGTGTGGGCCGATTGGGACAGGTCATTAACTCTGAAAAAAATTGATCGAAATAGGGTTGGGACAGTTCAACTATCCAGCCATGATCTTCTCCTGAGAATCGCCCGGGAGAGGTTTTCAGGTCGCCTCGTGTCGGAGCGGCTCCATTAAAAACAGCGTCATATTGTTCACCGGGATCCCACCAGAGATTGTAAAGCGCTGGGAATGCAAGATTCAGATTAGGCCCCAGCCATGTGTCTTTGGCTGTATACAGTAGTTTGAAGTTGTTTACTCGCAAACCACCAAACGCCAAATCAGTTACATAGAAAAAATGGTCTCTGTTGGACGGTCCTTTACTCAGAATGAAGTCGCTGTTTTCAACGCCATCAAACACGATGTCTTTGCCGTTATTATCTTTAAAAATACGAGTCGGAGGCGTTCCTCCCGCCAGTTTGACAAAGGTAGGCCACCAGTCCATGTGAGACATCATCTGGTTGGCTGTTGTTCCGGGTGTTATGTGCCCAGGCCACCATGCCATAGCGGGGACACGATAGCCACCCTCATAGGAACTTCCCTTCATGCCGCGAAAAGGAGTGTAGCCCGCGTCAGGCCAAGCGTCCACCCATGCCCCATTGTCGGTGGTCCACACAACCAGGGTGTTCTCCGCTATACCGGCGTCACGCACGGCCTGCATTATTTGACCCGAGTTGTCGTCAAGTTCCATCAGTGCGTCGAGATAACGGCCACCACCTGGCGATTTGCCTTTGAAACGCGGGGACGGATTGTTGGGGTTGTGCACTTTCATGAAACAGAGGTACATGAAAAAAGGTTTGTCATCTTTAGCGTGTTTCTGGATGTAATTCACAGCGTCTTCGCGAATGACATCATCAACAGTAGCAAGGTCTTCGTAGCTGAATTTCTTTTTTACCACTTTGGCAGGTTCCCCTGCTTTTCCTTCCCATTGGCTCAGGTTGACCTTGCCCCACGCTTCCATAAATTTCTTGTTATGTATCGGGAAATCCGGCTGCAAAGGAAGATAGTCATAGGCGTACACGCCGGCGTAATAAGGCAGCATGTAACGCATTTCATCGAAACCGTGTTCAATCGGGAATGTTTCAGGGCGGTCGCCCAGATGCCATTTACCCCACTGAGCCGTTTGATAGCCAAGTTTTTTGAGCGCCTCAGCTATGGTCGGGTCCTCTTTTTTTAAACCGTTCAGGTCGCCCGGGGCCAGAACTGTGGAAAGAGCTGTCCTTATTGGGATCCTGCCGGTTATGAATGAAGCCCGGCCCGCTGTACAGCTTGCCTGCCCATAATAGTTTGTGAAGCGCATTCCCTCTGATGCGATTCGGTCCAGGTTAGGCGTGGGGCAACCACGGTTTTCGCCACCTCCATAGCACCCCAGATCACCCCAGCCCACGTCATCAGTCATAATCATGATGAAGTTCGGCTTCTTTTGTTGGGCTGCCGAGGGATCAGAGGAACAAACGACCAAGGCTAACGTAATGGCCACTACAAATGTCATAGAGACCGTTATGCTGTTTCGCCGATGCATTTTTCGACTACTCCTTTCCTGTGATGTTATGAACATGGAGAAGCCCAATTAATCATTGAGCTTGGGAGCTCCACAATTTGGCGCAAGACTCTCAATGGTTTCTATGAGTTCCCTGAACTGTATAGGTTTTGACACGTAACCGTCCATTCCTGCGTCCAAACACCTCTCTCTGTCACCTTTCAAGGCGTGAGCGGTCATTGCTATTATAGGCGTGTGAAAACCCGAACGTTCCTCATTTATACGAATGGTAGCCGTCGCCTCGAAACCATCCATTTCGGGCATCTGAATATCCATAAGAACTATGTCGAATTTTTCCAGTTTCAAAGCTTCTACTGCTTCTTTTCCTGTTTTGGCGAGCTTAACAGAGTGGCCTACCTTTTCGAGCAATCGAATGGTAAGCTTTTGGTTAATCGGATTATCCTCCGCCAAAAGTATTCTCAAGCAGTGTTTGCTTTCAGGTATAAGGTTATGAGGTGGAAACGTCATTGGACTTTCAACTAATCTTCTTGAACTCAACACCGAGACGAGCTTGTCAAACAGTTGTGATTGCTTGATGGGTTTGACGAGGTATTCGGAAACCCCCATATTTCTCAACTTTTTCATATTGTCCGGTCTTCCTGCGGAAGTCATCATTATAATAGGCACGTTCGACATTTTTGCGTCAAGTTTGATTTGGCGGGCGAGTTCAACGCCGTCCATTCCGGGCATTTGCACATCGAGAAGAATCAGGGCGAATAGTAAGTCATCAATTTCGGATTGTTTTATAACCTCAAGGGCCTGAAGCCCTCCCTCCACCATTGTCGGCGTCATATCCCAACTCACGAGTGTATCCTTAAGAATCGCCCTGTTGGTCGCATTGTCGTCGACCACCAAAACCCTCACATTCTTTAGTCCTGCTACTTCTGATGGGACTACACTTGTTTTTCGCCTTTTTTGGATTCCAAAGCGTCCGGAAAAGTGGAACACGCTTCCTTTGCCAAGCTCGCTTTCGACCCAAAGCCTGCCTCCCATCATTTCCACCAGTCGGGACGCTATAGCGAGGCCCAATCCGGTGCCTCCGAATTTTCTTGTAGTCGTAGCGTCAACTTGCTCAAACGGTTGAAATATCTTTTCCAATCTTTCATGGGGAATGCCGATCCCGGAATCGGAAATCGAAAAATGCAAGACCACTTCATCTTCATGAATAGACTGGTTCTCAACTCTCAAGACGACTTCACCGCTTTGCGTAAACTTTATGGCGTTAGACATTATGTTCACGACGATCTGTCTCAAGCGTTCATAATCTCCGATCACCAGTTGGGGGACATCCGGCAGAACGTGACAGGCCACCTCGATGTCTTTGGCGCGGGCCTGCACAGAGATTGTTCTCACCAAGTCTTCCAGATATTCTCGAAGGTTAAAGTCCAGCAATTCCAGATCTATCTTGCCCGCCTCAATTTTGGAAAAGTCCAGTACGTCATTAATAATTTTTAACAGGGAATCGGCTGAAATCATTACCAGATCTAAATATTCACGCTGTTCATGGGTTAGGGAGGTATTTAGGGCGAGTTCCGTCATCCCTATAATCCCATTCATAGGTGTTCGGATCTCGTGGCTCATATTAGCTAGAAAAGCGCTCTTGGCGACGTTGGCAGCGAGAGCTTTTTCTCTGGCTGCAATTAACTCGGTGACGTCTATAAATGATTCTATACCTCCAACGATTTTTCCCGATTCATCAACCATCAGATCGGCGTTTTTCAGTATGGTCAAAACTTGTCCATTCTTGCTTCTCACAGAACAATGCTGCCTAAAAATTGGCCCAGACCTTTCCGGCGAGAAAAGTGAACAATGGCTTTCGCATGGCTCAACGGCGAAAATCGTACAAGGCTGACCAATAATTTCATCGGGGTTGAATCCGGTTATTAAACAGAACTCATCATTTACACTTGTAATTCTGCGCTCAGCGTCGACAGTGACTATCGCTGTAGCCGCTGTGGAGAGTAATCTTTTTTGAAATTCGTTCGCCAGCCTAAGGGTCTCCATGGCTTTTCTGCGCTCTGTGATATCTTCATAGATATAAAAGCGCCCCCAGTAATTGTCCTTGTCGTCACGGATTTCAGCGCTGAAGCGTCTTATTGCCCTCCCGTCCACAAGATCAATTTCGTCTTCCAGGATACTGCGCGCATCGGCTGACTGGAGAGAAACGCATGATTCCGAAAAAGCCTGAGGCTCCTTTACCATGCCCGCGAATGTAGCAATTATATCGCTGTTTCTAATTTTTCCCTGCCTGATTGGGTATTCGAGACTCTGGATACCCCATATTTCACAAAAGCGATTGTTGAAATACAGGATCCGATCTGTTTTGTGATCCACCACGAGATAAGCGAGAGGAGAAGAACTCGACATATGTCTCAGAAGGGCTTCTTTCCACCGAAGTTCGTCCTCAGTTCGCTTTCTGTCAGTGATGTTTCTCGCTATTGCCTGAAAACCGATGACCTGCTTGCCTTCGGACAAAAATTGAACGTTTTGTCCGATCCAGATTACGGAGCCATCCTTCCTTGTCGCTGGGAATTCATAATATGTATTCGATCTTCTATTGGCTAACTGGGATTCGTAAAATTTTCGCACTTCAGCGACATTTTCTTCAGGAATTAATTCTGAGAAATGTCTCCCGATAAGTTCTTCCAGATTATAGCCAAAAATTCTCAATGCTACTGGGTTTACAAACGAGAAATTGCCGTTAGAATCAGTCCGATATAGGATGTCATTGGCATTCTCTACAAATTGTCTGTATTTCTCCTCACTCTGTTTTAGAGCTTCTTGCGCCCTTTCACGCACGCCAATTTCCTTCAATAAATTTTCATTGGTTTTAGCGAGATCCGCTGTCCTTTCCTCCACGCGGCGCTCAAGAGAGCCATATGCGTCCGATAGGCGCCTGTAAAACTCCTGACGTTCGCTATAACTCTTGCGAATCAACGCCAAACCAACCAGGAGGCCACCCATCAAGATCACCACGATGGCTACCCAGAGGGAATAAGAGTAACCGGCCAAATGTCTAAACCTGGGAGCTACCGTGAGCAAATGAATGGCCCCACCCATTGATTTTTCCATGGCGATTAGAACAGGGGTGGCTGCGCCTTGACCTTTAGCCGGCCAGGTAGACTCACTTAGGCCGTCATCGGGAAAGGAAGACGGGAGAATCGCAAGACTCGCGAGATTTTTACCCACTAGGGGAGGAGGCCCCAAGAAAATGGTCCCATTCGAATCTACTAAGCCGCTGAAATTATCGTCTGTCTGGGGCCCGCTAAGCTGGATCTTCTTTCTGATCGCGTCCGGCTCCAGTTCCAGAAGAAGGTACCCTTTGTTTTTGTCTCGATATCTGAAAGCTGAATATAAGAAAATCGAACTTTTATTCCCTCGAGAAACAAATCCGAGGCCCCCTCCAGGAAATTTCATGATTTCATGAGCGCCGCCGAACAGTGGTTTGTCGATCCAGCTTATGTCCCCAAAGGAGAGGCTTTTTGCAATGACTTGATTCTCTCCGATGTCAAAAAAAGCCAACCCTCTAAACACCAGATAATTGTCTGATTTGACCATTCTTTGCAGTCTGTTGAATTCATCATCAATACTCTGAATGGCTACCGAGAGTCCGTATTCTTTGGACATGCCCAGAGATTTGCTGTGATAATAAGAACTAAGGGGCTGGCTTGCCGCAATTGATTGCAAGTCAGTGATCCGCTGAGTCAGATACTCATCCAGTATAGCGGCTTTGCCACTACACTCCTGTGCGAAGGAAGATTTCCTGGCTTCAACAAGCTGAGAAGACGTTTGGTAAAGACGAAACAGGATGTAGGCTGTTGCAGCGTAAAAAAACAACAGAATTGCAACAAAAACCAAGACGGACGCGCGTAACTTTTCTTGACCGTTCGAGACTTTTTTGGGCTCGGTGGGCATACGTTTTCCTTGATTACTTAACGGCGTCCGGAAAATAATGTTTCATAGCTGGATAATATACTCGAATAAGCCTTCCCAGTTATCCGCCTTTCGTGATTTTACCCAGGAATTCATTGAAGGAAGATCGCAACTCAGGCGAATCCTTAGAAAAGCCAAATCCCATAAACTGACCTTCAGTAATCGTTCCCAATGCTTTTATTGGGCCAGGGAATTTTAGCAATGCCACTAAAGCGTCAGGGACATCAAGAATCGTTACCTCGGTAGACCCTTTTACCCGCGCTCCGGCAAATCGTTTAGAGAAATATAGTCGTTGTACATCGGACAGGCGTTCATGAATTGAATCCTTTTACTCTGAGACTCATTCCCTGACGTCACTCTAATTCTTCGCCTGATGATGTCACGTTTGATAAATTATAAACATAACGTCTTTTATTTCAACAAATTGCTTGAGATCGGTTATTGAGAAACAAATCTATTCGTATAAATACCCATTCATCTTCAAACACCACTATATCCAGTCATGAGCTTACTCATACAATACAACAAATCCTCAAAATAGTAATGTTTTCTAAAACTTTCCCAAAAAAATGATCTTGTTCCTGGGGGGCGTGGCCCGTCAAGATAACCTGGCAATTTTAATGGAACAGTGGCCAGGTTAAGTAGTCTGATAAAATGAAGCGTATTTTGACAGGAGACTAGTGTGACACTTTGAATCGGCAGCGCCATTTGTAATTACCGCTAAATATTTTAGCGCTCAAAGAAAAGAGGGTGAAAGAATGAACAAAGCTCAGAATCTATTGGCCTTTGGGGCAATCGTGGCGGTCATTATGCTTAGCCCGTATTGTTGCTTTGCGGAAAAGACCTCGCTACATGCCTTTGACCAAAAGGCTTGCTATGCCGGTTGTGGGTGTGACGCCGTCGGTATGGTGGCCGCATGTTTCGCTTGCAAGCAAGAATGTGATCGCAGGTACTGGGCTGAATTTGATCGAGAAATGGGAACAGTCAATAAGGAGACAAAAGGCCAGGGGACGACCGACGAGGACAACTTCGATCAATAGTGATACCAAAAAACACAAGAGCTTGCCGAAGCAAACTCTTGTGTGATTGTCTTACTGATTTAGTTCAAGAAAATCAGTACTACCAGCGTGAGCCACCGCCCCTATTGTCTCTACGGCCGCCACCGCCGCCGCCACCGCCGCCGCTGGTTTTAGGACGCGCTTCATTTAATTTCAGAGCGCGACCACCGAAATCCTTGGAATCGAGTTCTGTGATAGCACGCATACCTTCTTCACGGTTTTGCATTTCGACAAAACCGAATCCCCTAGATCGCCCTGTAAACTGGTCAGAGATGATCTTGACGGTATCCACCGCGCCATACTCTTCAAATAGCCCTTTAAGCTCGCTTTCGTTCGCGTCGAAGGACAGGTTGCCTACATAAATGTTAATACTCATTCTCTAGCTCCTTTTGGAAAATCGCCTGACACATTTTAGTGAGAGTGCGTTTGGGTTGATGGATAACGGGTCTTGGTGATCGGGGATATATCGACAAGTTTCGAAGGAAGGTTATCCTCGGCACGGGCTCCACGTTCTATAATCTTAATTCTCGCATAACATCCGTGTGCCCTACAAAAATAGGTCGACTGGAGCAATACAAGTTAAGTATTGAACTAAATATATATCACCAAGCATATATAGTCAATCAAAATTAGGCTCGGTATCTTTTTGTTAATTGCCCGCAAATGCTCTCCCATGATAAACTGAACCATCAAACGCTTTTAAATTCATAATATCTTACTCCAAGAGAATTAAGATGAAATCTGCTCGATTCTTGGTGGCCGGGTTCCTTGCGGGTGTCCTCATTTTGAGTCTCAGTCCCCTTGCTCATTCACAACAAGGGCTCTTTGAACCTTACAACCCGGTAAATTTCTCTCAACCGACAGGGAATACTTATCTAAACCTCATGGTAGGTCTTAGAAAATATTTTAATAGCTTTACGTCCTGGCAATTTCCAAATTTTCAGGGACCTCAAGACCCCTTAAGCCGTCTGGAGTATCCATGGGACCAGACATTTCTTGCAATTAGAGGTACTGCTACGTATACGGGTTTAGAAGTAAACATGGAATGGTCAGGAACATTAAGCGTTTTATCGAATTCCAAGGCTCAGGATAGTGATTGGCAAGACCCTAACAATCCCAATCAAAAGACAACATTTGCTGAAGCTGAGGCAACTCCAAGATGCTGGATTGTAGATTTAAGCTGCGATATGCAAGTCCCGGGTCTTGCATTCCTCAAGGGAGTCGCTGGATACCGCAACAGCCAGTTTAAGTTTACTAATACCGATGTTTATCAATATTCCATTTATGACGAGGAGACTAAGACATATGCTCATTCGTCGGTGTTCCTGCCAGGACCTAATATAGAATTCAGCCAATACTATAAACAGTTGTATGGAGGCGGTATCCTAGATGCGTCATTCAATTTCCCAGAAATATCCAACGGATTAAGAATACCTCCTCTTTTATTAAAAATTCAGGCTGACGCTTCTTATGTCATTGGGAAAAATCATGACGAACATCTTCTCAGAGGTTACAACCTGCAATCTACAGTTGACTCCTCAGGTTTTGGATGGCACGTCAACATCATAACTGGATTTAGAACTCACAGGTTCGGATTTGATATAGAGGGGGATGTGAGAGGCATCAACACAACCGGACAGATGCTGGATATGAATGGAGACCCTGCTGGACCTTACGTAAAATATATTGATGGAGCAAAGGCTTGGAGTGAACAAAAATATCTCGGTATTAATGGAAGGATGTTCTTTTAGTCTCCAAAAAAAGTTTGACCCGTTGGTTAAACGGGCCAAAGGAAGGATTAGGTTTGGTTTGTCGCTAAAGTGGAAATAGTTATTTATCGATATGTTGTCAAGCTTTTTTATAAATAGTATTAGATAAATGGAGATTATGTCGTATGTAAATCCTATAATACTTTGGTATCATTTACTAATCTTTGGTTGTATAATTTCAGATTAATTTAGAAATCTGATTGACGTTTGGCAAAGTTTCTTATCTTTACATTTGAAACAATGGTGTAAAAGGACCCCAGTAAATGGCGTTGTGTATGAAAATTTATCCACTCTAAAACTGCCCGCTGGAACGCCTCAACAAACAATTTTTTTATGACTCCTATAAAAGCCTCGTTCAATTATCCAAAGTGTTAAGACCATCGCTGATTTTCTGAGATTAGCTTTTGAACCAGTCTCTAACTAGTGCTTGGGCCTTAGAATCTTTTTCGTTTTGCATATCATCCTCAAGTTGCCGTCGTCCATTTTCTTTTTGACGAATCTTTTCTTGCCCAGCAACAAATTTACGATACTCATTGTTGGCCTTTTCGCATGAATTCTTGAGATTTGCTTCAGTATCGGGATGAGGTCCCGGGCCCTGTATGGAATATTGAAAAAATATAAATCGTTCCAAATCATATTTCCTGGAATCTGGTACACCTTTAAATAGCTTACATGAGAGGTCACGTTTTCGTGTTAGTTGGCCTGAGGGAGGGACCATACTGAAAGGCATATCGTGATATTGTAAAATTCTTTCCCCTACATACTTTTCACAACTGTCGTAAAAATCGCAAAACTCCTTCATCCACTCCTCGGGGGGAATCGAACTTAAAAGAATCGGCAAATAGTAACGTCCTTCCACTTCCTCACTGGGTACCGGAGTTAATGCCTTTTCTATTCGAATGTCTTGAAAATCTTCTCGATAATGAGACATGAACTGATTCCTCTCTCTAATTCATTTATAATTGGGTCCGATTTTCCCCTGTCGTTAAAGGCTGATGTTGGGGCGGACTCCTCAGTCAAATTAAGCTGCTTTCGTTTTTAAATCACCGAGACGCGATTAATCATTCATGTTTTCAGGCACTTTACTAAAACTCTGAATTGCGGTTCATGAAAACCGTATCGTTGGTCCAACAAGTAGTATCTATTTTGGAAACTTACATAAAATTCAATTTATCATAAATTGTAGCTGTTGTTTATATCCAACGTGATCTACAAAAAAGGACTATGTCATTGCTTAACCTCAAATTAAACGGACGGTTTTTCTCTTATTATTTGGGCTGCCATCCTGTTTTTTCATGTTGTGCGCACCGAGGCTGGAATTCCAGGCTAATGCGCTATTTGGACCCTTTATTTTACATATTCCCCGATCTTGTCGAAAATTGACATTTCGACTAAATCAAGATTGGGACTGGGTTTATAATTATATTAAGGCGACTGGATGGATAGGTCCATTCAGAGAGATGTTGGGTTTCTGATGTTCAACAAAAGAACAAATTTCTGAAGAAGTATCGACAAAATGTAGAGAAGGTTAGTAATCAAAAAACCATGGGATGAGACAGCGCATTTTCCTTAACCGAAGCCTAAATTACTGGAATTTAGTAAGACAATACTAGACCTCCAATTGTCGATGGCGGAATCACCGCATGCTGGTTTGAACAAGCAGTTATTATTGTTGCAATTATCATTCCTATCGTAACATTCAGAGTATCCGCTATTCTTCTGGTGTTGGTGGACCCTATCCTTGTGGCGTTGGAAACACTCTGGACAAATCCCGTGACTAATGTCCGTACAGGTATCTAGATTTAAGTCTGATAAATCTAATGAATTAAATTCCTCAATACCACACCAAACTCTATGGCATTCAATACATCCACATAACATGGCAATATCCTCCTATACTATAAAAAAAGTACAGAAAGTTTAACCTAAAGTGTTACACTTTTATTTTATCACACTATAATGTTAAAATTCCAGTATAATATCTCAGTTTCAGTGGAATAGAGTCTGGTAATATCAACGACCGCTCTGCCACACACGCTGCATACGGACTGCCACGATATAATTCATAAATGGCTTATGATGGTATGCATGCCTGACCCTTGCGGTGCTATATCCGTGCCATAATGAACGGGACCCGCATGTCATCTCAATCCAGCACGACGATGAGATATCTCTTCCACCGGAAATGGTTTTGTTACTGCATTCTAAATGACGGCTTCCATGGCCGAAATGGTGTGAGTATCAATGAATCGGACACTTGTCCCTGCAAGAGTTTAAGAATGGAATGAGTTGGAGATATGTGGGGTCAAATCTATGGAACTGATTCCTTTATGAAAGGGGCAATCAAAGTCCGGTGAGTATTTGCAGGCAATTAACAAAAAGGCTGGTCAGGTGGGATTACCTTTCACTGTAATAGTTTAGCCCCACTAAATCTGCTTTCTGTCCGAACCACGCCTGTAATTCTTTTTCTTCGATTAATTTGCCGTGGCAAGTCCCAATGTCTAGGGGCAATTATCCTTGATCATGGTCCCACAGCCATCGGTCAATCAGGTCAAAATAAAAGCGACGTCAAAATGACGCCAAATTCAGTTTCAAAAAGAATAGGCCATGTTTGAACATGACCTAAGTTATTGATTTATTTGGTCGGGACGACTGGATTTGAACCAGCGACCCCTGCATCCCGAATGCAGTGCTCTACCAGGCTGAGCCACGTCCCGACAAAAACTAAATATAACTTTTATCCGCTAATGTGTCTAGGCTTTTTATCCGCCAACCTTGACCCGATAAAATTTTCGTTTTCCAACCTGAATAGTAATTTCATCTGAGGATAACGCTATCTCGGTCAGAGGATCCTCGATTTTTGAACCATCCACCTTGACACCACCCTGGGTGATGAGCCTTTTCGCCTCAGCCTTGGATACCTGCCCGATCTCTGCTACCAAATCATAAACCTGATATTTGATATTAGCCAAATGAACCAGGGGTATTTCACTCGGAAGCTCACGGCGTTGCACAACCTTCTCAAAATGATCCTCGGCACGTTTTGCCGCTGACCAATCATGATACTCGCCGACTATGCTTCTCGCCAGCGCCTTTTTTATTTGCATCGGATGGAACGGATCCCCCGCTTCCTGGTGTTTTTCCACTTCCTTTAAGGCCTGGCCGTAATTATTCACTTCATCAATGTCCACATCAGTCAATAGTGTAAAATATTTTACAATCAGGTCGTCCTGAATGGACATTGTCTTACCAAAAATGTCTTCAGGAGCGTCATCAACAGCAATGTAGTTTCGTTCAGTCTTGCTCATCTTTTTCGAGCCGTCCAGACCCTCGATCAATGGTGTCATCATGACAACCTGGGGCTCCTGGCCAAACTGAAGCTGAAGATCCCGACCAGCCAATAAATTAAATTTTTGATCAGTTCCACCAAGTTCGACGTGACATTTGAGAGCCACGGAGTCATATCCCTGCATAAGCGGATACAAGAATTCCGTAATACTAATAGGAGAACCTTCCTTGAAACGTTTCTCAAAGTCATTTCTCTCAAGCATTCTCGCTACCGTAGATCGATAGGCCAAATCCAGGCAGTCCGCAAAAGACATTGGATCGAACCACTCACCGTTGTTACGGATTTCGGTCTTTTTCTCATCAAGAATTCTGAAGACCTGATCTTTATAGTTCCTTGCGTGTTCCCAGACCTGTTCTTTAGTCAATCTTATTCGAGCTTCCGAACGCTCGGTAGGATCACCAATTCTGGCAGTGAAATCACCTATCAGGAAGATAGCTACATGACCCATATCCTGAAAATGTTTGAGCTTTCTTATGGTAACCATATGACCCAAATGGATATCGGACGCCGTAGGATCCACCCCGAGCTTTACTCTAAGGGGCGCTCCCGTCTGGGCGCTCTTTGTAAGCATTCGCCGAAGTTCTTCCTCGTGAATTACTTCTTCGACTCCTCTCAAAATATGTCTCATCTGGGTTTCAATATCGGGGAACGACATAAATCAACCTTTCATTTGCAAAATTGATTCACTAAGGAACCATCCTAAAATGTAAATAGTATCTTACAGAGGGGGTCTTTTCAATCGAAAACAGGAAAATGGAAAGGGTTAAGGGGCGCCAAAAGCCTAATGCTTTATTTTGAGCACAAGATGCAACAGAAATTCACGATTCCCCTTTGGGCCTCGAATAGAAGATTCAACTTCGTTTAAAACCACAAATCCGGCCTCATGCGCTGCCTGTTTAACATTTTCGACCGTTTTAGATATGACGTGCGGATCACGAACTACCCCATGCTTCCCAATCTCTGACCTGCCGGCTTCGAACTGAGGTTTTACAAGAGGAATAAACCACGCCCCAATTGGCAGCAGTTCAGCAAATTTGGCCAAAACCAGTTTCAGGGATATGAATGAAAGATCAGCGACAGCCGCGTCTAGGGAATAATTAATAGATTCCAAATCGAGATATCGGATGTTAGTCCTTTCTATCAAACAAACCCTTGAATCATTTCTTAACTTCCAATGAAATTGACCATATCCAACGTCAACCGCAACGACCTTGGCAGCGCCTCTCTGCAACAGGCAGTCTGTGAACCCGCCCGTAGACGCGCCTGCATCGAGCACCGTTAGGCCTGCAGGATTTATCCGGAACAAATCCAAGGCGCCGGCAAGCTTGATTCCTCCACGACTTACAAAGGGAGGCTGCTCCACGACTTCCAGCTTAGCTGAATTGACAATCTCTTTTCCAGGTTTGTCAACCTTGGCTCCGTCGACAAAAACCTTGCCTTCCATGATCACAGCGCGAGCCCGCTCTCTGGAAGAAATCACCCCTCGTTCGACAAGCAATATGTCAAGCCTACGCCTGGAAGTTTTCTCAGCCATCAAACCACGCCTGATCAGGAGCCGGGCATGATCGTGAAATCAAGGACATCAACAATACTAAAACCGTAATAAATATAAATCATACCGCTTCCCAAGAAATCTTCGGGCCTGTGAATTGTGAAATGGTAGTTGAACGTCCCCTGACGATTCGTAAGCCTTACCGTCTCTTCATACTGTCTCGAATCAGGCAATTTAACCACGAATTTAAGAGGAGTGTCCGAAGTTGATGACCGAAAAGAGAATCGAATCATCAGAATAAGGCGGTCACCAAAAAGTCCCGCGTTAAATGTCCGACTGTTACCCAGAAATTTCCAGCCGTGATCCTGAGGAATCGCTGGTCCAAACTGAAGATCATATATTGATAGTCGACCAGGCATTTCCCATGACAGTTCCCGTCCTGGAGTCTCATCGCCTGATGGAACTTTTTTCTTTGGAGTTTCAACTGATGGGGGCTTGGGTTTGCCTGGCTCAGCCGCGAGACAGCGTCCATCGAAAACAAAGGGAAGAGCGAAAACCATGAACACAGCGGCGGCGCATAACATCCTTAACTTTAAGAGCCAAAGATCTCTTCCAAGGACATCCTGGGATTTCATGCGCCCCACCATCTGGGATTAATGGGTCTCGGCTGGATCGGTCCGGTTCGTCCCGGCTCACTCTGGTTATACTGAGGGCTTTCTTCGGGTCGGTAAACTTGGGAAGAACCACTTTCGGTCATTTGACTTCCAGGTTCTTGATTTCCAGCCTGATCCCCGCCTATTGTCCGCAGGAAACGCTCCTGCAATCCGGGCGATTCGGCTTCTGAGTCGCTTGCCCCTGTCTTTCGGACTTTGGACCCGAGCATGCTAAAAATCCACCAAAAAGCAAAAAGAAGGATTAAAGGGAGAACGCTACTTAGTTCTCCTCCGTATTTTTTCAAAAGTTCGTCGATGCCAGGCATTTTGATAGCCCTCCTAGCAGAACACAGGATTTATAGCGAGAAGAGAATCTCACAAAAGCGATCGATATTCAATTCGATTCGTTTGCCTATATAATGATAGAAGATGTTGATTTTTGTTGAAAAATCGACATGGAATCCATTATATTTTATAACTTGTGTATTGCGTTCCGACCTTTTCATATCGTCAGGAGGCCGAAAAATGACCCATAGAATCCACAATTTCAACCCTGGACCCGCAGCGCTTCCTTTGCCTGTCCTTGAAGAAACACGGGAAGCCTTGGTGGACTTCAAAGGCTCAGGAATGTCGATTGCTGAAATCAGCCATCGTTCAAGTGTTTTTGAAGAACTCATAGACAAGGCGGTTCACCGGGCAAGGCGATTACTCAATATGAGTTCGGACTTCAAAGTTCTGTTCCTTCAGGGCGGGGCAAGTTTGCAGTTCACCATGGTTCCGATGAACCTGATCCCTTCAAATATGTCTGCGGACTACATCAATACGGGAACCTGGGCTACAAAGGCCATTAAAGAAGTTCAAATTCTGGGTCTACCGCACGATGTAATAGCCTCAAGTGAAGACAGAAATTTCTGTTATATTCCCAAAGATTATAAAGTTTCACCTGAAGCCGCGTACCTTCATTACACTTCTAACAATACCATCAAGGGGACACAATGGAGTTCAGCCCCGAATTCAGGGAAAATTCCCTTGGTCTCCGATATGTCTTCTGACATCTTCAGTCGTCCTTTTGATCCCAGTTCCTTTGGTTTGATTTATGCCGGAGCGCAAAAAAACCTCGGACCCGCGGGGGTCACGTTGGTTATCATTCGAGAAGACATGTTGGAGCGTTGCCCGAAAAACATTCCAACCATGCTTCGTTACCCGACTCATGCGGATAAAAATTCTTTGTATAACACTCCACCATGTCTCTCAATATTTATGGTCAGCAGGGTTCTGAAATGGATAGAACAAACCATTGGGGGCCTGGAACAAATGGAACGGCGCAACAAGGAAAAGGCCGATCTGTTATATAACTACATGGATGGGTCCGAGTTCTATATGGGCACGGCCGACAAGGACAGTAGGTCCATGATGAATGTCACGTTCCGCCTTAAGTCGGAAGAACTTGAGAAGAAATTCACGGTTGAAGCGTCGAAGAACTCATTGGGAGGACTAAAGGGGCATCGCTCTGTTGGCGGATGCAGAGCGTCGATATACAATGCCATTGAACTTGAGTCGGTTAAAGCGCTGGTAGATTTTATGAAGGATTTCGCCAAGAAGAACGGTTAACCTGATATGAGATTTAAAATTTTAGTTGCGGGTGAGATCCACGAAACTGGTCTTAGCGCCCTATCATTGAGCCCTTCACTCGATGTGGACGTCAGAATCGGACTGGACGAAAAACATCTGCAAGAGATCCTTCCTCGGTATGACGCTATCGTTATAGGTGATGATGTAACAATTCAGGCTGCTGTCCTGGATTCTTGTCCCGGCTTGAAGGTAATAGCCAAAGCTGGAGTTGATTTCGAAAATATTGACATTCAAGCCGCTACCCGACGAGGCGTGATCGTAATGAACGCGCCGGCCGGCCACATTGTTTCCGCGGCTGAACATACAATTGCCCTAATCACTGCGGCCCACAGACATATACCAACTGCAGTGGATTCAATGAAACAAGGCAAGTGGGAAAAGAAGAAATTTCAGGGTCGGGAAATGGCAGGGAAGACCCTGGGGATCATTGGTTTTGGGAAAACTGGGGCATTAGTGGCTCGGTACGCCGCTCGAGGACTCAGAATGAATGTCTTGATCCATGATGCGGTTATTCCTTCGAACACGATAAAACAACAGGGCTTCAAACCTGTTTCATTGAAAGAATTGCTTTGTCAGTCGGATGCAATTTCGTTGCATGTTCCTTTGACTAGCAATACGAAGAACCTGCTTAACTCAAAGGCTTTTGATTTGATGAAGCCGGGCGCAATCGTGATAAATATCGGTAAGGCGGGACTGATTCACGAAAATTCTCTCTGGGCCGCGCTGGAATCCGGTAAAGTGGCATGCGCGGGTGTGGACGCTCATTTTGACATTCATGCGAAGAACAGTCTTCTTCTCAATCATCCTAAAGTAATAGCGACACCAGATTTGAGCGTGGCTACGGACGAGGCTAGAGCGAAAATATCGCAGTCCATCGCTGAATCCCTAAGGGATTTTTTTGAAAATGGAACGCTTGGAAACGCTGTAAATGTGCCAATAGTAGATCCAGCTCTTCGCACAAAGATGGGGCCGTACGCTGAACTTGCCCGCCGACTCGGAATGTTTGTCGGGGGGTTATCTTCAGGAAGCGCTTCCAAAATAGAAGTAAGCTTTAGGGGCGAGCTTGTAGGTTGGGACGTAAAGCCACTTACGACCTCTGTCCTCACTGGCTTTCTCAACGTGTTCAAAGGCTCGGATGTTAACCTGGTAAATGCGAATGTTACGGCCCAGGAATGCGGGATTCAGGTTCATGAAACAATTCTAAAAGAATCATCTGAAGGCAGACCCTCGATAACGATAGAGGTTTTCTCCACCAATAAAGTGTCCACCAGGGTGGAAGGTGTACTGATTCGCCGATTTGGGGAAGAACCCCGAATAATAGGTCTCAACGAATTTGTCACCGAAGCTGTGCCGGCTGGTCCCATGCTGATTGTAAAAAACAGGGACATTCCCGGAATGATTGCAGGAATATCGGGCATCCTCGCTCAAAAGATGGTAAACGTTGCTCAAATGAATTTGTCCCGGAATTGCGCAGGTGGAACTGCAATCTCCATTACCAATATTGATAGTCCGGCAGATGAGGAAACGCTCGAGAAAATAAGAAACATTGACGGAATATTGAGTGTTGATCAAATAATTCTAGAGGATTTGCCTGAATTGAACGTATGTGTCGCATCGAATTGAAAATGCAAACATAAGTCGTTTTTAACCATTATTCAGACTTATCGAGAAAGGTGATAACTTTTGAGTACACTTGTAGTCGTTGGAGCCCAATGGGGTGATGAAGGAAAAGGAAAGATAGTAGATCTACTCACCAGCAGGGCGGATGTGGTAGTCCGTTTCCAGGGCGGAAACAACGCTGGGCACACACTTAAGGTAGGCGGGGAACAGATTATTGTACATTTGATTCCATCCGGAATACTGTACCCCGACATTACGAACATTGTCGCTAACGGCCTTGTTGTTGACCCATCGGTGCTCCTTTATGAGAAGGCTGAACTTCGCGAGCGTGGTCATTTCCAAAAGGACAATCAGTTGCTTATATCGGATAGAGCCCAGGTCATTATGCCTTACCACAAGATTATTGATCAGGGCCGAGAAGAATTTCTGGGTAAGTCTAAAATAGGAACAACAGGTAGAGGCATTGGACCGGCGTATGAAGATAAAGCTTCTCGCATGGGTATACGCGTCGGAGACTTGATAAGGCCCACGTTCTTTCGCGAAAGAGTTTATGCCGCTCTGGATGAGAAGAATTTTTTGATCGAAAGGCGTTTTAGAAGACCAAAGCTTAATCCTGAGGAGATTGTTCAGGAGTATCTCAGTTATGGAGAAAGTCTGGCCCCTCATATTACTGACACTAATGTCACCCTGCAAAATTTTATAGCCGGCGGTCGCCATGTTTTGTTTGAAGGGGCTCAAGGGACCCTACTGGATATAGATCATGGCACATATCCTTTTGTCACGTCTTCAAATGTCGTTACTGGAAACGCGTGCTCAGGTTCAGGAGTAGGCCCTAACGTTATTGAAAAATGCTGGGGTGTTGTAAAAGCCTATACAACAAGAGTCGGACAAGGACCATTCCCTACTGAGCTGACAGATAGATTAGGAGAGGATCTGAGAGAAAAGGGCGGTGAATACGGTGCTACGACTGGCAGACCCAGACGGTGTGGATGGTTGGACATTGTGATCGTGAATCACAGCGTCCGACTGAACGGTTTAACAGGAATCGCTCTGACAAAAATGGATGTTCTTACGGGGATATCCCCATTAAAAATAGCAGTAGGGTACGAACTGGATGGCAAAGCCCTGGACCACGTTCCTGCCAATATTGATGATTTCAGTCGAGTGGTTCCGCGCTACCGGGAAGTAAAGGGTTGGGACGAACAATTATCTGATTGCAGGTCGTTCGATGATCTCCCTAAAAATGCCCGAGACTATGTTGAAATGATTGAACATCTTTCCGGAGTTCCGGTCACACTGGTTTCAGTAGGACCGGCTCGTGAACAGAGTATACTTAGAAAGACACCATTCTAAGTATAGTCGCCCAACCATTTCAAGACGTTAATAGTGTGATTCCGGGCTCAGCGGACTATCAGTGTGTAGAGACTGCACCTTGATCTTGTCCCCTGCTTTGAAAGGGGCATTCTCAGACGGAAGAATCATAAGCCCGTCCGCAACAACCATTGAGCGTAGCGCTCCTGAACTCTGCGTTCCGGTCGATACCGCCATCTTTATCCCGTCTTTTTCAAATAATTTACATCTCACGAGGTGAAGCCTCCCAGAGGATACCTTCACGTCCTGAGCTAGCACAGCCTCTAGAAGAGGCCTGAAGAGGTTTTTTCTACCCATCATTTTCAGCAGAGCGGGTCTAACAAACTGTTCGAATGAAATCATCGCTGAACTTGGATTTCCAGGCAGACCGAAAACCGGCTTGTCACCAATAGTTCCGAAAACCAGGGGTTTTCCCGGTTTCATGGCGACCTTCCAGAATTTGACTTTCATTCCCACTTCAGTAAGTGTGTCTTTGACCAAGTCATATTTACCCACCGACACTCCGCCGGATGTAAGAATAACATCAGCTCTCAAACCATCCTTTAACCTGGACCGAAGATCATCGGAATTGTCCGACGCGATACCCAAAGATAAAGGAATCGCTCCACAATCCAATGTCTGAGCTGCTAAGCTGTATGTGTTAGAACAAACAACCTTTCCCCGGATGAAGGGCTCGTCAAGGTCAACAAGTTCGTCTCCAGTAGACAGAATACCAACTACAGGCCTTTGATGAACGTATACATAGGCATGTCCCAAAGTGGCGAGCATCCCCACTTCCGGGGGTCTTACAACATCCCCCTGATGCAGGACTATCTCTCCAGTTCGGACATCCTCGCCTCTGGGTCTTATATGAGCGCCCTGACCAGGATCGTTGAGGCAAACTACTAGATTGCCTTCACGTTCCGTGTCTTCCAGCATGATTACTGTGTCAGTTCCTTTTGGAATCAAACCCCCAGTCATAATTCTGACTGCCTGCCCATGTTCGACAACGCCCTGATATGGTTTGCCCGCAGGGGATTCTCCAATCAGTTTCAACCGTGCGGGATTAGAAGAATTCGCGCCGGCAAGGTCCGCATGTCGAACACAGTATCCATCCATGGCGGAATTGTCCGAAGCCGGGACATCTCGTACAGCTTCTACGTCCTGGGCTAGAACCCTACCCAAGGCTTCCAGTATGTGAATTCTTTCTCGGCCAAGGACGGGGATTTCCTCGAGAACTTTTTTCTGAGCTTCACCTATAGGCAACATTATTGAATTGTCTCTCCTAATAAGATCGGGGCTGTAGTACCGTCACTGATTAAAACTCTAATTTGAATCAGTTGACCAGTTTAGACAATTTGGAGGCTTTTGTCCGCTCAAACCTGCAAGCAAATTTTCCACGGCGAGTTTTCCCATGGCAATTCTTGTTTCAAGTGTAGCGCTTCCCATGTGAGGCGAAAGAACGGTGTTCTTTAAATCAGCCAGACCACTGGCAAGTTGAGGCTCCTTTTCGTAAACATCCAGACCGGCCCCAGCTATCGTCTTATCTAAGAGAGCCTTTACAAGAGCATTCTCATCAATTACGGGTCCCCTTGACACATTTATAATGAAAGCGGATGGTTTCATTAGAGCCAGTTCCGCAGCCCCAATAATGCCTCTGGTTTGATCGTTCAATGACACGTGTAGAGACACGAAATCCGATTCTCTCAACAGGGTTTTCAGATCAACATATCTAGCTCCAAGTTCCACTTCCTGATTTTCCGGAAGTCTCCTACGGTTGTGATACAGAATTGGCATTCTGAAACCTCTGGCTCTACGAGCCACCGCTTTTCCAATCTCACCAAGACCTATTATGCCCAGAGTCTTTCCGGTTACCTCAGTACCTAAAAAAACAAACGGCGCCCAAGGTCCCCAGAGTTTAGCGCGGTTACGACCATCTCCTTCAACAACCCGTCTGGCTACGGCTAATATGAGAGCAAAAGTTAAGTCCGCCGTTGAATCGGTCAGGACTCCAGGAGTGTTTGAAACCTTAATTCCTCTTGCGGTGGCCGCTGGTACGTCGATGTTATCATAACCCACGCCATAATTCGCAATCATCCTTAGGTTCGGAGCACAGTCCATTACCTCTGCGCTGATTCGGTCGGAGATCGTACAAAGCAAACCGTCTTTGTCACGGATCTGATCCAAAATCTCGTCGTGGGACATTGGAAAGTCATTGGGATTAATAACCAGGTCATGGCCAGGCAATAATGGAGAGAGAATTTCCCGGCTTAGATTTGCTGTTACCAACGCTTTCATCTTCTTATCTCCTATTGGTAAAAAGAAACGGATTCAATCGTCCAGGGAGACCGGCTTCACTTTCCAGAATCTATTTTTCACATCATCCAGAATAGTATAGACAACCGGGATAAAGATTAGGGTGAAAAGGGTCGCGACAGTAAGACCTCCGACTACGGCCATGGCCAATCCATTGTATATTTCCGCTCCTGCCCCTGACTTTAGCGCCAATGGCAGCATGCCCAGGACCATTGCAATGGCAGTCATAAATATTGGACGCATTCTGCGCTTGCTGGCAAGGATCAAGGCCTGATCACGGTCTATCCCTTGTCCTTCCATCAACTGAACAGCATAAGTTATCAAAATAATGGCATTCTTTACGACAAGACCCACCATCATAATGTAGCCGAGAATAGTGAATGAATCAAAAGGGATTCGCGTTAAGATCACAATAAAATTTGCTCCGATTATAGACAGGGGAACGCTCAACAATATGGAAAGCGGGCGGACAAAAGATTGAAACTGCATTACAAGCAGCAAATAAACTACGATGACCGACAATGGGAAAACAAACTTTATAGCCTGATTGAGCGCCTTGAGTTCATTAACCGCTCCGAAAGGAACCCATGAATAACCGACAGGAAAAGATACAGTGGAACTGATTTTTGTTACAATCTCTCCAAAAACCTCGCTCAAAGGTCGATCTTGAATTGTAAATTGCAATCTCACGCTTCGTTTGGAGTTATAATGATTTATCTGAAGAGGTCCAAATGTGGTTGTGATGGAGGCAATTGCGGACAGGGGCAATTGAGTTTGTGAATCTTTCGGAGAAATAAGCACAATATTCCCTACGTCCGCGACATTTTGAATCGCCTGCTGTATTCCCTGTACTCTAATATAATAATAACGGCCTTCCACGTCATACTGGCTGGTAGTCCTCTGACCTCCGACAGCGGCTTCCACCGCGTCTGCGATATCTTTCACATCAAATCCAAAATGGGTGGCTCGCTGATGATCTACCTTGACTTCTACCTGGGGTTTGCGAAGGTACAGATCATTATACCTAAAGATAACACCATTGGTGTTCGCTCCTATTTCCATGATCTCTCTTACCAGAGGTTCAAGGACTTCGTAACTCTTACCCATCATTCGTATATCCACCACGTTAGACCTGGAGTATATGTTGCCGAACAAAGGAAATCTAATAGGGTTAACGGCCTTAAAAGGCAGATCTAGAGACTGAGAATAGGCTTGACGGGCTATTTCCTGAGGTGATACGCCGCTATCTTCTTCACGATCGCAAACCAGATAAATCATATTTTTCATCATATTACGGTTAGGTATGGAAACAACATATCTAACTCCTTTAATGTTACGCCATCGGTCTTCCAGGATATTCATCAACCGGCTTTTCTCATCCAGGTTTAAGCCCTCGGAAGTTTCCACCTGCATTCGGATTAGATTTGTTCCACCGGTAGGCAGGTAACCCATGCCCGGCAATAACTTATAGGAGATGGCAAGGAGTATGACTACTCCTACAATCAACATGATTTTTCTGTTAAGGCCGTGCAAAAAGAATTCAAGCGCTCCTAATAGTCCACCCGCGACTTTTTGTCCCAATACATCCAAATATGAGAATGGCGCCATAAATTTTCCATATATTCCAGACGGCTTGCTCTCTTCTTTCATCCATCGGGAGGCGAGCATGGGAACGACAGTAAAGGCATCGAAAAGAGATAGGAAAATAGCGCACGAAATGATGAACGCGACAGGGCCGAACAATGTGCCGACTTCTCCCCTGAGCATCAAGACCGGTAAAAAAACCGCTGATGTTGTGAGCGTCGACATGAAGACCGCCCCACCGACTTCACGGGTGCCGTCCACAGCCGCTCGAACTATGCTTTTGTTTTCTTCAAATCGGTGACGGTAGATGTTCTCAAGCACGACTATGGCGTCATCTACTATCATCCCGATCGACAGAGCCAAGCCTGCGAGAGACAGAACGTTTATGGAATAACCTCCCAGGTACATGCCGATAAACGTTCCAATTACGGAAACTGGAATGGATGTGGCTACAATGAATATGCTGCGCCAATTGCGTAAAAATACAAACAGGACTAGTAAAACCAGGCCAATAGCCTCAATGAGGCTTCTCCTAACGATATTGACAGCGTCCCTGATATAATTGCTCTGGTCATAGAGTTTCTGAAAATTGGCGCCTTGAGGGCCATATTCTTTTTGTAGTACAGCCAGTTCATTGTCCACTTGATCAATGGTGCGCACAATGTCCGCTCCGACCTGGTTGAACACATTGAACACGATGCCGGGCTTCCCATTAATCCGGCAATATGAATCAGGCCTTTCATATGCGTCCTCGATCTTGGCCACATCGGTCAGGTATACTACCGGCTCCTCAGGTTTGGATATGACTACTCTCCTGAACGCCTCTGTCGTCAATAATTCACCCACTATACGAACAGTCCATTCAAGTGGTCCCTGAGTAAAATAGCTTGCGCTCTGGTTTAGATTAGTCCGGTCGATAAATTTTATGATGTCGTATACTGTGAGCTTTCTTGCTTTCAATCTTTCAGGATCAAAAACGATTCTCATTTCCCGATTGAGGTTCCCATCAAACGAGCAATCACCTACCCCGGCTATTCGCTTGATCCGTGGAGCGATGTACCTGTCCGCCCAAGTAGACATGGAAACGATGTTGGCCTTGCCGATCATGGCAAATTGGTACACAGGCAGGCTGACTCGGTCGCTCGCTTTGAATATCTGGGGTTTCTCAACCAGTTTTGGAAGATCCCTGACCCTGTCCAGGTTTCTTTGAAGTTCGGAAGCCGCGATATCGAGGTTTGTCCCAGGCCGGTAGAATATTACTATTAGAGATTCTCCGCTTCGAGAGTAGCTTTGGGTGTAAATCATATTTGAAACGCCGCTAATGTTTTCCTCAAAGCGGGTTGTAACCTCACCTTCCACTTCTTCAGGAGCGGCGCCCGTGAATCGGGTCGAAACGACTAGAACTGGTTGTTCTGTATCCGGCTTAAGCTCGACGGTGAGGAAAGTTAAGCAAACGTAACCAAATACGAGCACTAGCAGCACTCGCACGATAACCGTAATTGGAAAGCGGATTGACGATTCCGCTAAATTCATAAAGGCTCAGTCTCGCGTCTGACATGAAAAGCTAGACGCTGTCTTGTTAATATTTGGGATGTGACTGTTATAAATCAGGCTAATGAGGAATTCAAGGAAACGCTGTTCCCATGTTCAACGCAATGAATTAAGGATACAATCCCGTGGGTTGAGTAACAGACTTCTTTCAAGGGAACCCGTGATCCCAGGGTTATATGCCATCGAGTCGGAGCGGAAGAAGACACTGGCGACCAAGGGGGTGATGTTGTGAGGTTTATCTGTGGATTTTCCCATGAGTCAAATTGATGTACAAGCGTTCAACAGGAGTATGCCGGCGGCGAGTCCGAATAAGGCATTTGCCGCCCAGGCGGCCACAATAGGCGGGATGTAACCTCCATGTCCCAATGCGATGAACATGGTATGCACGATCCAATAACTAAAAGCTATCACGAGTGAACCCGCAAGCCCGATTGCGACTCCTCCGCCTCGCGGCCCTGCACGCACAGCGAATGGAACACTTAGCGCAGCCATGATGAGACATACAAGAGGAAATGCGATTTTGTCATGCCAGTCGACCAGATAGCGAGTGGGAGTTTGCCCCTCGGAATCAAGTTTGTCTATTAGTTCGCCCAATTGGGTGAGATTCATCTCCTTAGTTGGCGTTTCTCCTTTTTCAAAGTCACTTGGCTTTTTGTCCAAGGGGCCTTTCATAGATGGAATTGTGTCCACAACAAAGTTGCCGTCCAGCTTTTTAACAGTCCGACTTACTCCATAAAAAATCCACTGATTGTTCCACCACTTGGCTTTATCCGCAACAACCCTGTCGACGAAATTGAAATGGCTATCCCAGCGTATGACCGAAACTCTTTCCAGGGTAAGATTATGCCTGTCATATTTTCTGATATGCGTAATTGAGTCCGCCGATTTGAGCCATATTTGATCAAATCGCACGAATGTGGTTTCTCTTTTACCTGCTATTTCTACATTTTGAATATACTCGCTATATCGGTTAGACCAGGGGATGATCGTTTCATTGGATAGAAACATAAATGCCGACCCTATTAAACCAACAATTATTACAGGTTTGGCTATGCTAATAGCGTCAATACCACCTGCCTGCATTGCTATCAATTCGGAATGCTTCGCCATCAAAAGAAGCGTGAGCATCCCGGCGAGTAAAATCGCCATCGGTAAAGCAAAAAAAAGATAGCCCGGAATCTTTACAAGGAAATATTTCAGCATCAGGAATCCGGGAGGGTTGTATTGAAAGTAATACTTAATTTTGTCGGTGATCTCGATGAGTAAAAATACAAATACAAACACTGTGAGACAAATTAAGAATATTTTCATGAACTCACGGATGATATATCTGTCTAGAATTCTCAAATTGCCTATCGCTCACCTAGAGTCTGGAACCGGCGCCACCGGATGGACGAGATTCCAGTAGCCACTCGTTTTCCAGAAGATACCTGGCGGTTCTCCGAATTCCCTGTTCTATAGACACCTGGGGTTTAAAACCTGCGGATTCGATTTTTCTTATGTCCAGATGAACAAATGGGCTGTCTCCAAGCCAGCCCCGGACTCCACCAGTATAACGGAATGTCACATCCTTGAGACCCATTTCTTCTATCACTATCGAGGCTAGTCGTTTCACGTTCATGTAATCTTCATGCCCCAGATTTATCACATTTTTTTGTTCTCTAATATTCTGCATGGATAGAAAGATTCCTCTAACGCCATCTTCAACGTGCAGATAAGATTTTCGCTGGTTTCCATCGCCCAGAATCTCCATCTCATTAGGGTTTGTTTTGAGCTTCTTGATGAAGTCATAAACCACTCCGTGTGAATATCGTTCGCCAATCCAGGAGACAAACCTAAACATGTAGCTGCGAATCCCGAAATATTCTCCATAAGCCTGAATCATCGCTTCGGCAGAGAATTTTGACGCCCCGTAAAGCGATGTTTGGAGTGGGGCGTAGTTCTCCGGGGTAGGGAAGATGTCCGGTTCCCCATATACTGTAGCTGAACTAGTAAAAACGATTTCGGGAACGTGATTGATCCTCATCGCCTCAAGCACATTGTGGGTTCCGACGATGTTTTGCTCCAGATCTACGGCGGTATTTGCTTTTCCTCCCCTGACATCCGCATTTGCGGCCAGATGGAAGACCAACTCAGATCCCTTCATGGAGTTAATCATGTTAGGGAGATCAAGAATATCGCCGACTATCAATCCAACACCCCCTTTGGATAATCCGGATTGCAGGTGGCGCTCGTAACCTGTGGAGAGATTGTCGTATACTATTACTTCGAAATCACGTCTAACTAGTTCATCAACAATGTGGCTTCCTATGAATCCTGCGCCACCGGTAACAAAAACCTTCATAATTCTACCCGTACGAAAAAGACTTTAAACAATTAATGAGAAATCTTCCGTGAGTCGCGTATGGATATTTCAAAATCTCGAAGGGACAATTTGAAACTATTGCATTTTCCTCATCAGATTTTCCGATTCCACGATCTTCTCGACTATAAATAAGGGTCGGCCCCTGGAGTCTTCGTAACAACGCAAAACATACTCACCGACTATGCCAAGACAACCTATGGTCAATCCAAATAACATCCAGAACGACAAAAGTAACGCATGTAGGCCCGAGTTATCGCTAAAGCCCCTGAATAATCCCCAGATGGTGAAGACCAACCCGGATACAAGTCCTGCGCTGAATATGACTAGACCCAGGGCCAGGACAAGTCGTATCGGCGCTTTAGAAAATGGGACGATCCCGTCGAGCGCTATGCCGACAGCTCCTAAAACCGAAATTTGAGTCTTTCCAGCTAGTCTTGGATTCCTTTGAAATGGGATTATAGCGGTCTTGAAACCTACCAAAGCGGTCAAACCTCTTAAGAATCCGTGTCTTTCGTGGATCTTGAGCATTTCATCGACAACCCGTTTATCCAGCAACCGAAAGTCACCGCTATTTCTAGGTATCTTGACCTCAGAAAACTTGTCCAGAATCCAATAAAAAAGTTCCGCAGCCTTTAGATAAAAGAAATTTTCCCCTAGCCTCGATGTCCTCTGGGCTATGACAACCAGATTTCCATCCCGCCATTTATCGATCATTTCTCCGATGAGTTCAGGTGGGTCTTGAAGGTCCGAGTCGATTACTACGCATGCTTCTCCAAGACAATGACGGAGACCGGCAATCACTGAAAGAGGTTTACCGAAACGTCTGGAGAACTTAACGAGGCGAATTGGGAAGCCTGCGCCTATAAGTTCAAGGATCTTATCTTCAGTGTGGTCTGTGCAAGGATCCAGCGCAAAGACCAATTCCCAATCTACCTGTAGCTTGCTAAACACATCGTTCAACCTGTTGACCAGGATGACTACGGTGGCTTCTTCATTATATACTGGAACCACCACACTTATGACGGGAATGACTCTTGCTGGATTTGAGGACAAAGTCGATTTTCTCCGTTACTATTTCGAAAAATGGCAAGAAAGAAATCCCTAACAGAATCCGATATGCCGTTCAAGAAAAATGAACCTAGTGAGGAAGTTACGGATTTCATAAACTTCCCTTTTGCAGCGTAGAGAAGTATAATAAAAATGTTAGTTGACAGTGTCCATTCCGCCAGGTTTTGATTTCAAATCTTCTGACCCCATCGGTGTGGCCAAATATTTATGTGAAAGAGGAGTCATGACAAACATTCAGGTTGAAGATCTAAGCGCTGTCAGAAAAAAAGTGACTTTCGAAGTTCCTCAAGATCGAGTTTCAGAAACACTCGACGCACAGTACAAGGATCTCAAAAAAAACGCCCAAATCAAGGGGTTTCGTAGAGGGAAAGTCCCTATGGAGATCCTGAAGAACTTGTTTAGGGAACAAGTCCAAAGTGACGCGGCCAAGAAGATTATTGAAGAGACTTTTGAGCTTGGGCTGGACGAAAAGAAAATCAAGCCAATAACAGTGATCCATTTGGACCAAGAGCCTTTAGAAGCGGGAAAACCGTTTATTTACACGGTAGAAATAGAAGCCCCTCCTGAACTCGATGTGCAGGGATATAAAGGTCTATCTTTGGAAAAGACGATTCGAGAGGTCCAGGATAAAGAGGTCGACGAGCGATTGGAATCCGTGAGGCAAAGACAAGCGAGATTGGTTCCAATAACTGAGGACAGGGATATTCAGGATGGCGACCATACAGTCGTGGATATTGAGGCGGTGGCTGAGGGTGAGACCGTCAAATCTTTGACCGTAAAAGATTATCACCTGGAAATCGGGAGAAACTTTTATCTACCGGATTTTGACTCGAAAATAATTGGGTTGAAGGTCGGAGAACCGGCCACGATAACGTATGATCTCGCAGATGACTTTCCACGGAAGGAATTGGCCGGAAAGCCAGTGACTTTTACCATAACTATAAAGGAAGCCAAAGAGAGAGTCGTTCCTGAACTTAACGACGAGCTGGCTAAAGACGCCGGAGACTTTGAGTCTTTGGATGATTTAAAAAAACAAGTTACTGAAGATTTGCGACGCTCATTTGATATGGACACCACGCAGCAATTGAGGAAGCAGATCGTTGAAAAGATTATCGAAGCTAATCCCTTTGAAGCTCCCGAATCACTGGTTGAATCGCGAATCGACGACATAGTTATGGGCGCAAGGGAAAATCTTGCCCGCCAGGGAATAGACATGAAGAGGTTTCCCATGCCTGATAAGGCTCAGCGTGACTCGATAAAACCGAGAGCCATGGAACAGGTAAAGGCAGGTCTAATTATTAAGGGCATTGGAGAAAAAGAAGAGATTCAGGTAAGCGGAGACGAAATAAATTCGGAACTGGAAAAGCGCGCAAAGATTTTCGGTTGGACTCCTGATTTCTTGAAAGACCAGTTGGAAGAAAATCAGACGATGGACAATTTCACATCTTCTTTACTTGAAGACAAAATATATTCATTTATTGAAAGTCAATCTGACATTACAGAAAAGGCCTATTCAGAGCAGGAAACGGAATCGGCCGAATAATTACGAAAAGAGAGAGATGAATAATGTTGGTTCCAATTGTTGTAGAACAGACTAGCCGTGGTGAACGATCGTATGACATCTACTCGCGCCTCTTAAAGGAGCGAATTGTCTTTTTGGGTACCGCCGTAGACGATATGGTGGCAAATCTCATCATCGCCCAGCTCCTTTTTTTGGAGAGTGACGATCCTGATAAGGACATCAATTTCTATATCAACTCTCCTGGTGGAGTAGTGACGTCCGGTCTAGCGATTTATGACACCATGAAATACATAAAACCGGAAATTCAAACAATCTGTATTGGTCAAGCAGCGTCAATGGCCGCCCTGCTTCTTGCCGCAGGCACCAAAGGGAAGCGGCATGCGTTGCCTCATGCCAGAATTCTGATACATCAGCCTATGGGAGGTTTCCAGGGACAGGCTACGGACATTGAAATACACGCTCGTGAAATCCTGAGAATGCGTAGTGAGCTGAACAGGATATTGGTAGAACACACGGGCCAACCCTTGGAACGGATCGAGTCGGATACGGAACGGGACTATTTCATGAGCGGAGAAGAAGCGGTGGAATATGGGATAGTTGATAATGTGCTAACCCATCGTGCAATTTCTGATCTCAGGAACAAAGCTTAGGTTAGGGAAATACTCAGACGTTTTCTTGAGGGTGAGCGCCGGCATGGTAAATCGCCCTCATGAGGACGCGCTGAAGGAGGATTACATGGCAGCAAGAAAAGGCAATTTTTCTTCTCTTTATTGTTCATTTTGTGGGAAAAGCCAGGACGAAGTCAGGAAATTGATTGCTGGACCGACTGTATACATTTGCGATGAATGTATCGAACTTTGTAATGAAATTATTGCTGAAGAATATGAAAAAGAGGAGATGGGGCGAGGTAAGTCTAAAGTTCCCAACCCGTCTGAGGTTAAAGCTTCACTGGATGAATATGTGATAGGCCAGGAGCAGGCCAAAAAGATTCTATCAGTCGCTGTGCACAACCATTACAAGAGGATTGATTCCAAACCCGACCTGGATGGCGTCGAACTACAGAAGAGCAACATACTGTTAATCGGCCCGACAGGTTCGGGAAAGACACTATTGGCGCAGACCCTAGCCCGTATATTGAACGTTCCATTCGCAATCGCCGACGCTACGACTTTGACTGAGGCCGGATACGTAGGTGAGGACGTTGAAAACATTATTTTAAGCCTGCTGCAGAATGCTGACTATGACATATCAAGGGCTTGCCGAGGAATAGTATACATTGATGAAATCGACAAAATATCTCGCAAGACCGAGAATCCGAGCATAACTCGAGACGTGTCCGGCGAAGGTGTTCAACAGGCCTTGTTAAAAATCGTTGAAGGAACCATGGCCAATGTTCCGCCCAAAGGTGGCCGCAAACATCCGCAACAGGAGTTTTTACAGGTTGACACAACGAACATACTCTTCATATGCGGAGGAGCGTTTGTGGGGCTGGATAAGGTGGTCCAACAGCGACTAAACATGAAATCTATGGGATTCAACGCTCAAATCGGCGGGTCAAAGAATGATGATGTAGCCGACCTTCTTGAACAGGTTCAACCGGAGGATCTGATCAGATACGGGCTGATCCCTGAATTTGTAGGGCGGTTGCCGGTCGCGGCGACTCTCCATGAACTCAATGAGGAAGCGTTGGTGCGTATACTTCTCGAACCTAAAAACGCCCTGGTACGCCAATATAAGAAGCTTTTTGGTTTTGAGCAGGTCAAACTGCGATTTACCGATGAGGCTCTTCGCTCTGTAGCGTCACAGGCTCTGCATCGTAAAACCGGAGCGAGAGGTCTTAGATCCATACTCGAAGCGGCGATGTTAGACATAATGTACGAATTGCCCGAGTTCAAGAACCTTCAGGAAGTTATCGTGAACGACGATGTAATACAAAAACGATCACCCTGTATTCTGGTTTTTGAGAAAGAAGCCGAAACATCCGCATCCTAAGAAATTCGACGGCAAGTTGACCTAACAAGATAGCCTTTCTGTAATTCCTAAACATAAGGTAGCTTAAAATGTTTTTTGGAAAGAAAGACGAAACGATAGTCTCGCCAAATATAGTGTTGCCGCTTTTGCCACTTAGAGACATTGTTGTTTTCCCTCATATGGTAGCGCCACTGTTTGTGGGAAGAGACAGATCCATAAAGGCCGTGGAAAACGCGATCAAGACTGAGAAGCTGATTTTTCTCGCTTCACAGAGAAACGCCCAACAGACAAATCCTGAAGCGGAGGACATCTTTTCTATCGGTGTTGTCGGACAAATAATTCAACTATTGAAATTGCCCGACAACACAATAAAGATCTTTGTGGAGGGACGCTATAGGGCTTCTATACAGCGTTTCGTTGAAGATGACCCTTATTTCCGGGTGGAGATTACTCCTATCGAAGACGAATTTACGGGTCGTGAGATTGAAATTCAGGCCTTGGCCAGGGGATTACGCAACGTTTCCGAAAGTTACGTGGCCACCGACAATAAAGCCCCCCAAGAGTTCCTTAACGCCATCAAATCCATAAAGGAACCTGGGCGACTGGCGGATACGATCGCTGGTCAAATCAGCCTGAAGTTGGAAGATAAACAGGCGTTACTGGAAAAAACTTCGGTTCGTCAACGGATAGAACGTTTACTTGAGTTGATGCAGAGCGAAATTGAGATCTCGGAGATCGAAAAGAAAATTCGGGAACGCGTCAAAAAGCAGATGGAAAAGACTCAGAAGGAATATTACCTGAATGAGCAAATGCGAGCGATTCAGAAGGAAATGGGTGAAAAAGACGAGTTCAAAACCGAGATAGCCGAAATTGAGGAGCAACTCAAACAAAAGAAGCTTACCCAAGACGCCGAGTCCCGGGTTCGAAAAGAAATTCGAAAACTGAAAATGATGGCGCCGATGTCGGCGGAAGCCACTGTTGTAAGGAATTATATTGACTGGTTCCTCGTGCTGCCGTGGTCTGACATGTCAGAAACGGAAATTCCCATTAATAACGCTCAGCAAATTCTCGATGACGATCATTACGGTCTCAAAGAGGTAAAAGAAAGGATAATAGAATATCTCGCGGTCCAAAAACTGGCGCCGGATATCAAAGGACCCATTCTCTGCCTGGTAGGGCCTCCAGGGGTCGGTAAGACATCGCTTGCAAAATCCATCGCTCGGGCGACAGGAAGGGAATTTGTGAGAATATCGCTAGGCGGGGTTCGTGACGAGGCCGAAATCAGGGGACATAGACGCACATACATTGGCGCTCTCCCGGGCAAAATAATTCAAAGCATGAAGAAATGCCAGACCATCAACCCGGTGATGTTGCTGGATGAAGTTGACAAGATGAGCATGGATTTCCGTGGGGACCCGTCCGCCGCTTTGCTGGAAGTCCTGGATCCGGAGCAAAATCACACTTTCAATGATCATTATCTTGATATTGATTATGATCTTTCGAAGGTGATGTTTATTACCACGGCCAACACTCTGCATGGCATACCAGCGCCACTCCAGGATAGGATGGAGATAATTCGGTTACCTGGATACACCGAATTTGAAAAGCTGAGAATCGCTGAACGCTTTCTAGCGCCAAAGCAGATCCAAGCCAATGGGCTTACCTCAAGCCGGATTACCTTCACCCGCAAGGCTCTAATTCGCGTCGCAAGACGGTACACCCGTGAAGCCGGGGTCAGGGAGTTGGAACGACAAGTTGCCAAGATTCTTAGGAAGGTCGCCCGGAAAGTTGTAGACGGAACTATCAACAATGGAATGGAGATTACTCCGCGAGATATTGGGATATTTCTGGGCGCTCCAAAGTTTAGGTATGGTGAAAAAGAACAATCCTTCAAGACGGGTATAGCAAATGGTCTGGCGTGGACAGAAGTTGGAGGAGAACTACTGACTGTTGAGGTCGCTCTCATGCCAGGTTCCGGAAAATTTACGGTCACTGGTAAACTTGGCGAAGTTATGCAGGAATCCGCGCAAGCCTCTATGAGCTACGTAAGATCACGAGCGTTAAGCCTGGGTCTAAAGCCTGATTTTTACGATAAAATAGACATCCACATCCATGTCCCGGAAGGAGCCACTCCAAAAGATGGCCCATCAGCAGGCGTAACTATTACAACCGCTATTCTTTCGGCGTTGACGAAGCAACCTTTTCCGAATGATCTTGCCATGACGGGAGAAATAACCTTAAGAGGGAGAATTTTGCCCATAGGAGGTCTGAAAGAGAAGCTACTTGCCGCCAGGCGAGCCCTCGTAGCAAGGGTAATTATACCACGAGAAAATGAAAAAGACCTTTTTGAGGTTCCCAAGAGGATCAAAAAGGGGCTCAACATATTGTTGGTTGATCACATGGATGAGGCTCTGAGGATTGTTTTCCCTGAAATCAGGGAAGCTTTCATTCCTGCGGAGCAGGTCGGTGAGCAGTCTTTTGCGGTTCTCAAACAATAAATGAGGATAAGTTTGACGAAATCTTGTAGAATAGGGAACTTGATCAATTGTTAGTTTACTAATTAGTGTATATTAAGGATTAAAGGAGTGACTTATGCTAAAAATGGATGGATCAAGAGTGAGGCTAACACCGGAGAATGTTCATACAATGCTTAAGCAGGGTCTTTCCTTTAGAGAAATAGCATCTCGATGCGATGTTTTCGAAGACGCTATAGACGCGTCATTGGTTCGATGGCTCAACCAGGGACGGTGGCCGATCGAAGACGATGTAGTAGCAGCATAGAGTAAAACGCGCAGTTTTTTCCAGGTGAGCCCACCGTGGCTGACGAATCTTAGGCACGGATTTGAAAACGGAACCTTAGCACAGGGTTCCGTTTTCTGTTTTTTTTGTGATTGGTGTTTAAGAAAATCTGACTTTCAGAGGCGTTATTCATGGATTTGTATTACGTAATATTGGCCCTGATAGCAGGGGCTTGTTCTCCTACCCAGGCTGGAATCAACGCTCAGCTTGGTTCGGTGACTGGAGATCCCGCTGTCGCCGCCGCTATATCATTTATAGTAGGCGCGGTAGGTCTGAGCGTTTATGTGACTATGTCAGGCGCTCCACTGCCCCCGGCGAAGACCTTGATAGGGATTCCATGGTGGATGTGGACAGGCGGGATTCTTGGAGCTTTTCTGGTTTTCGCGTCCATCATACTGGTCCCCAAGTTGGGGGCGGCGACGACTCTAGGGTTAATTGTTGCAGGGCAGATGATTACATCGCTGGCGCTCGACCATTTTGGATGGGTAGGTTATGAAGAGCATCCAATAAATATTTGGAGGATCCTAGGTGTCGCAATGTTGTTAGGCGGCGTAGTCCTTATAAAAAAATTCTAAGGTTGGCCGATTAATTGACTTTTTTTGGAAAAAACCCGATGAATTTTGGCCCTATACTGAATAACATCACCAGATAAAAGATTATCGTACAGGCAACCGCCGGATGCAGTGAAATGAAAGGCTCGGAAAAGAGGAAAAGACCAAATGAAGTCAACCCCAGGGTGATTGGGAACAGAAAATCTTTCACCCGGACAAACCCAAAACTCAAGCGACAATATGTAAATGTAAGAGTGACTATAAATAGTTTTGTGAAAATAATTACAAAGCAACCACCTTCCAGTTTTAAAATTGGAACCAGAGTAAAGTTAAGAACGAAATTGACAATGGTCCCTGCTATCTGAACGATCAGCAGCATATTGGCGGCCCCTGCCACCATCATAACGTAGGAAAACAAGTTATTTTCGAAAGATACCACGATGGTCCATGCCAGATATTTTTGCATCCATGCCGCGTCAACATATTCGGCAGGATAGATCACTCCAATTATCAGGGCGCTTTCCGCATAAAGAAAAAAGATGACAGGAAAAGCAATAGCCATTAGCCACTGAGCGTTACTCCTCACTAACTCTCCTGCTCGCTTTCGGTCCTTCCACCATAGTGTGGCCAGCAGGGGAAAGATGACCCATCCCAGGAATTGCTCGGATCCTAACAATGAAACAGCTTCCAATATGTTATACGTGGCGCTGTAATAGGCTACGCCGCTGACCCCGGTATGTTCCTGAAGAAAAAAGATATTGGCCTTGTTGTAGACGACACCAAGTATTTCAATGAGAGCAAAAACGAGAGAAGCCTTGAACATTGGACTGACTGAAAGCCAAGCTCCGGAGAGAATTCTGGTTTTTACCCGGCCCTTCAGGAAAATTTGGAATCCGAATATGATTCTGGTTATTCCGGATATTAATTTGAAAAGGCTGATATAGACGGGTCCTAGGCCCACGGCAGCGGATATAAATCCATAACCGTACGAGGCTATTGATCCGGCTACCTTGATGCGAGCTTCGACATTCTGGTTACCGCTGACCCTCAAACCGGCGAAGAAAGTTTCGGCGAATGCCTCGACGGAAAATCCGGCGGAAATCAAAGCTAGAACAGCGCTTAACTGAGCGCTAAGTTGCTGCCGCCATGCAAAAATCAAAACACCCACGAAACAGAGAATAAACAATGCTATCTTAATTATCTGAACGCCCAGAATGAGGCTCTTTGTCTCAGATTCATCAACATTTCCGAGCTTTGAAACCAGCGGGTAATAAAGACCGAATTGAATAATTGTCTGGATGACGGCTCCAGCAGCCATGGCATACATTATCTGCCCATAGTTCGTTGCGTTGATCCAGGCGAGGGTTAAAAAGAAAACAGTGCTTAACACGCCTTCCACGGCCTGCGCTGAAAGCAGATACGCCAAACGGCCCAAAATACTGTCATTACGTTTGGGAGAAAGGCCTGACTTGATCGAGCCGAACATAAAAACCTGACAACCTGGATTTTCACCCCCGTTGGAGGAGCGTGAGACGACAATCTAACATTTTGGCGATGATTTCGTAACCTTAATCCAAGAAAGGTTGAACCGTTTTCCACTATTGCGTTATGTTATGCGATCCTCTTTAGGAGAGTTCGTGACTATCGGGAGCCCAATCCATTGAAGATAGATGACCTTCTAGTAATGTGCTGGCGTTCAGCTCTTCGGAATCGCCGTCGCTACAAGGCTGTGATGATAGGCATCGCTCTTGGAACGGCAGGTTTCATCATTGTTCAGACAATGGGGGATTCAGTCGAAAAAAAAATGGGCGAGCATCTTGAATTACTGGGAGAAGCCACTGTCATGAAGGCGATCTGGCGCAATGATGACAACTACCATCCCGGCGAATATTCAATGAGCGACGTGAGAAAACTTCGACGAATTCCCCATGTTTGGGCTGTTGCTCCGGTTGTGTCCATACCAGCTATTGACGCGTTTTTCGAAGATAATGAGTGGAGTCCCGGATTAATAGGTATAGATCAGGAATTCTGGATAACCCAAAGCACGCAGTTGAAAGAAGGCAGGCTAATCGGGGCTACAGATGTGGTTGGTCGAAAAAGGGTCTGCGTTCTGGGAGAAGATGTTGTCAAATATCTTTTTGGAAAAGAAAAACCGGTTGGGAAATTCTTGGGTGTCGGCAGCCTGAAATTTGAAGTGATTGGTGTGCTTGGAGGCGTTCAGCAAAACGATCTCCAAAGATTCATAGTTATTCCCATGACAACAGCGCAAAGCCTTTTCTCAGGGCTCGAAAAAATTAGAGAAATTTATATAAGAGTGGACAACTGGGACGAAGTTGAACCCGTCAGGGATGAAGCGTCAAAAATCTTGAAGGATTCTCACAAAGGTTATGAACAAGGCGTAGACATTACGTACTACCCCCGAAGGATTGAAAAAGTCAAATCTACCGTCTATTTGGTCAAGCTATTTATATATGCGGCCTTGGGCGTTACCATCCTTTTGGGTGGTTTAGGCATTATGGCGGTCATGTTGTCCGCTGTTCAGGATCGGACCCAAGAAATTGGTCTAAGAAAGGCGTTGGGAGCCAAAGAGGGAATAATTCTGTTACAGTTTCTGCTTGAGGCGGTTCTAATAAGTCTAATCGCCGGATTTTTGGGTGTTGTGATCGGTGTGCTTTCAGTCACAATTCTCAAAGGACCATTAGGGGTCCAGGTGTCGACGTTGATGCTATCGTTCAGTATAATGAGCGGAATTCTCTTCACAGCTTTTTTGGGGATCGCCTCCGGTCTCTATCCTTCCGTGAAGGCCAGCCGCATGGATTCGGTGAGCGCTATGCGGTTTGAGTAATTATATGAATGATCCTCAATCCGTCCGGAAAGTTGGGTCCCGACTAAGTTATAAGACCCTGAAAATAAAAATTTATGAGGGGGTAATCCAACCACTCGTCTACTCACGGAATACGCCCCATTATGATGCGTTTGGAGTAGCTGTAGGACTGGTAGTAGGGCTTGGGGCTCCTTTGGGAAGCCACATGCTTTTTCTGGGTTTGATGAGGCTTGTTCAAAGGTTTAACGTTGTGGTCGCGTTTGGTTTCACATTCGTGGTGAATCCGCTCAACGCTATTCCAATGTATTATGGATACTATCTCCTCGGGTCATTTGTCATGGGGAAACCGGCTGTTTTGAGTTTCGAAAATTTTCGCATGACAATGGATCCTGTTATGGAGAGCGAATATTTCTGGGGATCCATAGTTACCTTTTTTCAACTCAGCGCTTCAATACTGGCTCGATGGTTAACATCCGCTATTTTGCTCGCCGTTTTATTTGGGGTTCTGGGGTATGCTATTACATATCTGATCCAGAGGAAGCGACTTATCAAAAAGGCCGTGAAAATGGGCTTGGAATACAAAAGTTTAGTTGAGAATTTGAAAGCCTCGGGACGAAACCCTGAATTGTCGGCACAGAAAGCGGGCTCCGAATATTCGGAAAAGCATACTCAATAAAACTACGGTGACTTTTGCGTAAATCTCTTGATTCCCTCCACAGACTATGTTTCTATAGGCATACTATAACCTCCGATAATTAAACTCTTATTAGTTCCAAATATGTACGTTGCCGGTTTTTCAGGAGTGTTTCGGGATTATCCCGTAAATGTCAAACCAGAGTCTCAACAACATTAACCCCCAAGAGGAGGCGGAAAAATGGAACGAAGGAATTTTCTAAAGTCCATCGCGGCCGCGGGAGTCGCGGCATCAGTAACTAGTCCTACCGGATTGATTTCCAAGGAGGCTCACGCTGGTGGAAAGGTAAACATCGGAGAAGTTAAGAGCGTCAAGGTTGATGTTCTCACAGAAACAAGCTGGTTTGACAATGATATCATGAAGAAGAACATGATGGATTATGGTGGCGCAATGACAAGCCAGTACGCCATTCCGTGGGATCCAAAAAACGCTGGTGGTTATGCCGCGTTGATTACTGTTACCACTCTGGATGGCAAGGAAAAGAAAATATTGCTCGATTCAGGCTGGAGCACCGAATGGATGGATTATGTTTTCCAGGATAAGAGCAATATAGCCTCTATGCTCAAGAGCGGCGAAATTGAATTCATGATTTTGTCACATTGGCATCTGGATCACTACTGGGGCATTGAATCCACATTAAAGCACAAGCCCGACATAACAATGTACGCTCCGGCGACATATTACCCCGAAGACATGGCTCTGCTAAAAGATAAAGCTCACCTTAAAGTTAAGGACAAGGCCGGTGAAGATGTCCTGATATGCAAGAATGACACGCCTCATACAGGCAAGTTGATTCTATGTAACCAGGATGGTGACGATAAAAGTGGTGTATACAAACTTATGCCTGGGGTAGCCTTGAGAATGTTTGACGTTCCGATACTCCTACGAGTTAGAGGCGAAAACGTATTGTATTTCAATGTCAAAGACCAGGGCATTGTCACTGTCACGGGATGTTGCCATCCAGGCCTTTTGTCTTTATTCTCATTCGCTCGTAACAATTTTGAAGGATATAAACCCTATGGCTGTTATGGCGGTCTTCACATCTCCCTTTTTGAGCAATGGGACCCCAAGTTTGATGATCTGATCAAAGGGGTAAAGTCGTTTAATATTGCTAAAGTAGGTTGCAACCACTGCACCGGCTGGATTTTCGCGGAAAAAGCGGCAGCGGCCGGAATCCCTATCGTAAAAGGCACCGACAAGTACAAGACCTACTCGCGATACTCGACGGTAAACAAAGGAACAAATGTATTTTTGACCAATGGTGATTCAATCGTTTTCTGAGCTTCCTGGAAAGTGAATTTTTGGTGAGACAGGTTGACACGCGAGATTTCATAGTTCCGCGTGTTAACCTGTCAAGAAACTGGAACCAAACATTTCAACCACCCAATATTGTGATGGAGGCCATTTTCATGAGCGCGAGTTCAGAGAATAAGACCGCATACAGTTTTGTCCTTGGTTTTGCTGCTTTTGTCGTTATTTTTCTGCTAGTTCTTGTCCTTTGGCGAGTATTCATGGACGCCAACGGAGTATTAAAGCTCTATACCCCAATGTACGGATTTTCACTGGTTGCCGTCTGGCTAACTTCAGTGCTGATAATTTCTAAAATATTTGAATTCTATCCCTTTAATGAAGATCAAATGACGGGCGACGGCTGGATGCCTCGAGGGCTTTCTCTAACAATAATATCGCTATGTTTAATGTTTGTCATTACGTTCGGAATATTCTGGAACTTCATTGGCAGGTTTGGTGTAGCGTATTTCAGTCCCAATGCGATAGTCATTTCAGGAGGATCAGGAGCGGAACCGTTTATAGCGAGAGAGAACTCTTCCACCGCGATAATTTACTTCGTAACAGCCTTTATCTGGTGGACCCTTGTTTGGGATCTTGGATTTGGCCGTTGGCCATGGAAGGACTCAAGTCAAGGTGTCAGGGCATGGTCCAGATTTTGTTCAATATCAATTCTCACGGTCTTGACCTACGCGATTCTTTTCCATCCTCACGTTTGCCAGTTGTTCTATCCTCCGCAGGACAAGGCCGGAGTAGCCCCATGGTGGGCCGAATACGCAGGGACCGGAAGCGCTTTCTTTAGCCTGGGGCTGGCGCTCTGCAGCCTCAAATGGGTCGTGTTGTCCGACCTGCTTTGGGAAGGATATCCCTGGAAACTCCTGGGTAAACAAGGAGAGGGGAATTTCATCAGAGGATTTTTTACGTTGCTTTCGAGTGTAATCTTGGGGATCATAAGCATGGTTGTCTTGCTTAAGATCATGAATATCTATTGGATGGAGCCATTCGAGGGGGGGCAGTATACGGACGCTCCTTATTTCAGATACTTACATGCAGGAGAAATCAGCGGTTTCATAATCCTTGCCGCCTTTATTCTAAAAACCTATTTCAACAATTTTCCCAACCTTTCGGCATTTTCTTTGACGGCCATTCTCAGGACGCTGGTTGCGTTTCTTGGAGGAGGGCTTATTTATGGGTTTTATTACTCTGATTTAAGCGTAAGATTGCTCGGGAAAGTGCCAGGAATAGCGCAACCGGATGACACACCGTTAGTGTGGACCATGTTGTTTTTGAGCGTGGTAATTGTTCATGGACAATTCTTAAATTCATGGCCCGTAAAACGATCCAATTCCTGAATCAGGGTTGATTGGTTTATACCTATGGTGAGGAATCATGTTGGATTCAGATAAAAGACAATTTTTCAGGAAACTGTTCACTGAAGCAATTCTAAAACCCATCGCAGCGTTCAAGTCTGGTGTTGATGAAGTTGATTCAAAAAGTAAACTTGACGAATTCTTCGGTTCTTATGAGTCGAGTTACTCATTGACCTTGAATTACCCTGATGAAATTATTATTGAGACGGCACGAATGGAAGGTATAGAGGTAGAAGGCCGCGAAAAAATAGACATCGTGCATGATTTGATAAAGAAGAAAGGAGAGTATTTCAATAGATTTTAAAGCGCTCTTTCGAGAACGTCTGGATAGTTTACTAATAACCGCCTCGTGGTTTCCAGAACTGAAGAATCAAATTGGCTTGCGTGGCGTGAGTCCTGTTTGGCAGGATACACCCGCGTATTATTTTTGGGTCGATAAATCGCCGTGCGTTTATTCGATTGAGTTCAGTGGAGCGTCACGTGAATCAAGGTTAGGGGTAGAGTTTGTCGATTGCGAGATGTTGGTTCGAGCTTTTCCGTTCCGGAATTCTGATCTTTACAACGGTTTTTCGGATATTGAGAAAGAGGCTCTCAATGGCCCGCTCTTTGATGGTTCAAATACCCCTCGTGTGGAATACCTTGAAAAACTCGACAAGAACCTGTTCATAGTTTCCAGAATTGAGTGGCTATATCCAGAAAGCGGCCTATGGAATATTTTCGCGCTTAACGCTCTTGATTCGAGTATTACTCGTGGCGATTTCAGCCCGGACGACGACTCCCAGCTTTCGCTCGACCCGACGGGAAGCTCCGTTCTGAGAAAGATCCCTTCTTGGGATATTAGTCTGCCTTTATTTGATATACTGAATTCTTTGTACGCTCTTTATTCGAGGCAAAAACCCCAAAGGGTCAGATTGAGTGCAGAGCCCGGTTTCGAATATGTTTCATGTTCTGCTAACCAACTAGAAGTAGTGGAAAACAAATCCATCCAATCGCTCAAATTTACCACATTATTTTGTAGTGAGCCTGATTCGAAGAATGGCGCCACATATCAACCATTTTTTCAAAGGACGTCCGTTGAGGAGTCAGGACAGGTTATTTTCGATATGAAATTTAATCCAGAGGATGTTGGTGGACATAGCTTTCAAGTCCCGTTTTATGAAAACAAAATGGGGCCAAACTGGTGGACGATAAGCGATTTGAAGTTTGATTCATCAATGACATGTCCCTGCGGGCGCAATCATGACTAAATTGACTGAAGGACCTGCAACTCCATGTCACGTCTTTTCGGATCGACGTATCACAGTGGGGTATTGCTTGATTGTGGCCTAACTGAGTTTGTCAGGAGGCGTGCCCAGCTTGTCCCAGCCTCGTTCTTTGTAGTAGTCAGCCAGGAGCGTTTGCATCTGCTCCTCTGTGATTGTTTTCCCTGTTTCTGGGAGCGCTTCAGTAGAAAACCGTTTCGGGAGTTTATCCTCTTCGGGAGTCAAGCCCTCGCGAATGTTGAATCTCCTGGTATCATCGGCAATATTCTTGGCGATAGACTTCATGTCTTCAACACTCAAATCAAGTCCGGTGATCCCCTTAATCATTTCGCCCAGTTCTTCCCACTGGTATAAATCTCGGTAAAAGCGGCAAAGAGTAAGCGTATCAAAAATAGTAAGCCGATCCTCCCACTCTATAAACATCGCGGCCTTTCCGGCAATTTGTTCGGGATCAATCATCTTGGATAATTCCGGTTTGTAGAAAGTGGAGCGGAGATGACACGCCCCACGATCCGATGTGCCGTAAGCCAGCCCCATACCCTTTAGCACACGGGGATCGTAGCCCGCAGGCTCCAGCCCTTTTACGTGGATGGCCTGATCTTCCATGCCCCACTCTCTTGCAACTGATTTGACACCATTGGCCAGTACGTCCCCGATCCCGCGCCGATAGGCTATGTCTTCGAGAAGTTCCGCAATTCTGTCGACTTGACCATAATCGATTTCATAATCAATCTTTTTCTGACGAGAGGCTTCAATAGTCAGCGCCGCCAGGTTCCCGGCGCTCATAGTGTCCAGGCCCAGCCGATCACACAGGTCATTGAGATAGATGATTTCTTCGATGGAATCCACCTCGCATAGACCTCCAAAGGCGTAAATGGTCTCGTACTCGGGGCCTTCGATAGTCAATCCTTTATGCCGCCCATCCTTGACCGTAGCCATCCGTCCGCAGGCTATGAAGCACTTCCTGCATGCATGGGGTTTGACTTCGCACCGGCTGTGAAGGGCAGCGGCGTTTATACTTTCGCGATGATCCGCCGTGCCTTTTTGCCAATATCTGGTCGGGAAGCTCCCCACATTACTCATGATGTCCACCATCATAGGTGTGCCCATGCTCTTGTATGCCTTAACGCCAGGATTATCAGTCGTCTTTTTGGCGATATCCTTGGTAAAATTCTTCACTGCGTCGACATTGGCGATCTCCTTTTTGCAATTACCCCAAAATGCAATACCCTTGATCTTTTTAGATCCCATTACCGCCCCGGTGCCAGTTCGCCCGGCCGACCTCCAATAGTCGTTTTCAATGACAGAGAAGCTGGCCGTATTTTCACCTGCAGGTCCTATAACCATGACCCCGCAGTTCTTGACATCGGGCCGATTCTCTTTGATCCATGCCTTTATCCGATCCTCAGTTTCATAAGTTTCCAGACCCCAGATATCATCAGCCGGATGGAAGTGAACTGTTTTCTCGCACACCTCAAGCCATATAGGTTCATCACTCGCTCCATGGATCATTACCGCGTCAAATCCGGTAGCGGCCATATAATCACTTACGGTTCCACCGGAATAGGATTCCGAATAATATCCCGTTTGCGGAGATTTGGTGTAAATCCCATGCCTGCATGAACCCCAGATGCCCGTACCACTCGCTGGACCCGAAGCCAGAATGAGGTGATTATCCGGTCCCAACGGCTCTGTTCCCTGAGGGTTATGTAATAGCAGCAGGTGGGTGGCAAGTCCTTTGCCCCCAAGCGTTTGGCGCAAGACACTATCGGATATTATCTTCAAATCAAAACACTTGAGAGTGGCATTGACTCTAAGCGCCATATTGTAAAAACCGAACATAGTTAATTCTCCACAAAAGACCCTGAATGCCTACCCCAAAAACGCCGTTATTCAAGTTCGACACTGGCCCGAGCGGTTAAGCCGCAAGACTTGGGCGTCATCGCTGACTAAAAACTTTTGTCACAGGACCCGGCGATAAATTTTTTCAGCGTCCTCCAGTTTAAGTTCTCTTGGGTTATTCGCCAGGAGCCTTGTAACTTTCATGACGCCCTGCGCCAGGGAAGGAATATCCTCATCTTTGACCCCAAACTCGCTTAGCGACGATGGAATCTCAACATCAGTTGCCAGGCTCCTGAGACTCTCCACCGCCACAGAAGCGGCTTCGCGCTCACTCAGACCCTGAGTGTTTTCACCTAAGAGTTCAGCCATGACGGCAAACTTTGGCAGGGATCCCATCATGTTAAATTCCATAACTGCAGCCAGCATGATGCTGTTGGCCACCCCATGGGGTATGTGAAATTCCGCCCCTATGGGGTAAGCGAAAGCGTGAACGGCGGTTACACCAGCGTTGGCGAAGGCCATGCCTGCCAGAAGGCTGCCTTCGAGCATCTTGGAGCGTGCGTCCAGATTTGACCCATTTGCGAAAGCCGTTCGGATGTTCTGTGAGATTAGCCACATCGCTTCTTTGGCCAACATATCGGTAAACGATGTAGCATTTTTGGAAGTAAAGGCCTCGACCGCATGGATTAACGCGTCCATGCCGGTTGCGGCTGTGACGGCCGCTGGTAAGCCAAGCGTAAGTTCGGGATCCAACGTGGCGACAGATGGAAACAAATAAGAACTCACAATTCCTTTTTTCAGTTTCTCATGATGATCCGAAAGGATGGCTATTGGAGTGACCTCGCTCCCGGTCCCAGCGGTGGTAGGCGCCAGAATCATCTTCAAGCCTGGTCTAGGAACCATGTCCACACCAAAGTATGAGCTTACGGGGCCGTCATTGGTTACCAATATGGAGGCGACCTTGGCTATGTCCAATGATGATCCTCCACCAATCCCGAGAATTAAATCCGCTCCTACGTCTTTAACAACTTGCGCCGCTTTAGAAGCGATCTCAAAAGGTGGGTCAGGTTCGACGCCGTCAAAACGCCGAAAAGAACACCCCCCTTTAGCCAACACACCCTCAATACGATCACAAATACCTGATTTTACTAGACCAGGGTCAGTTATGATCATGACGCTTTTTCCAGAAAGTCGCTTTACCTCATCGGCTATTTGATTGGATACTCCCGCTCCAACCAATATTCGTGGAGTAGTCTGAAAAATGTTAACTTTATTCATTTGTATGTGCCTTTCTGACTCCTGTGACCCCTAGAATTACTACACAGCCAAATATTTGCTCTGTATGGTGTCTTGTCTCTTAAATTCTTCCATCGTGTCTGTGTACACGACATGCCCCTTGTCTATGATGACCACGCGGTCCGAAACGGCAGTAGCGAACCGGATGTTTTGTTCTGAGAGAAGGATGGTGGAACCGGCGGACTTGAGAGTCATTATGAGGTCTTTCAAAACGGCTACAATTACGGGAGCGAGCCCCTCCGTAGGTTCGTCCAAAACCAACAGGTCCGGGTTACCCATGAGGGCCCTGGCAATCGTCAACATCTGTTGCTCACCCCCGGAAAGCGATCCTCCGAATCGGTCTTTGCACACCTCTAGTGTCGGAAAATGCTCCAGGACGGTAGCCATTGTCCACTGACCCTTTCTGCCCGAAATTTTACCCAACTCAAGATTTTCCCGAACGGTGAGAGGCCCAAAAATGCGTCGATCTTCCGGGACGAAACCCATTCCCATTCGGGCCATTTTATACGAAGGCACCCCAGCGCAAGGTTTATCCTTGAAAATTACCGTGCCCCTTTTGGGTGGAGTCAGTCCCATTAAGGATCTGAACGTGGTGGTTTTCCCCGCTCCATTCCGGCCCATGAGACAGACAGTCTCACCGGCGGACACGGAAAGGCTTACGTCAAACAGGATGTGGCTGCGCCCGTAGAAAGTATTAAGGCCATCGGCTTTTAGGATGTAGTTCACATGACCTCCTCGCCGAGATACGCAGTTATCACTTCTGGGTTTTTACGTATTTCTTCCGGAGTCCCTTCCGCCAGAAGCCTACCCATTTGCAGCACTCGAACTGTCTGAGCAATACCGAAAACTGTGTCCATATCGTGTTCAATAAATACCAAAGTGAGGTTGAATTCCTTCCAAAGCCTCTTGATCAAATTTCGTGTAAGCAGGCGTTCATCAGGAGACATGCCGGACGTGGGTTCATCCAGAAGAAGAACGACCGGCTCCAGTCCCAAAGCGACTCCAATATCGAGAAGCTTTTGATCGCCGTGAGCCAGTTCAAACGCAGGTCGATCAGCTTGCTTTTCCAGACTTAGACTTTCGAGTATCCTGTGTGCCTTGTCAGTCGCTTCTTTAAAGCTCGAAATACTTTTCATCATAATCCGTGTCTTATTCGATCGCGAAAGACAGGCTACGCGGACGTTGTCCAGAACAGATTCCTCTGGAAAAAACGAGGTAACCTGGAAAGCCCTGCCCATGCCGAGAGAAACAATTTCACGCGTGCTGAGATCGGTTATGTCATGGCCCAGAAAAGTTATCTTCCCCTTGTCCGGCCTTAAATAACCGGTGATCTGATTGAAGAGAGATGTCTTTCCAGCTCCATTGGGACCGATTATGGCTGATATGCTTCCTTTCGCTACAGAGAAGCTGACTCCCGCAGTAACCCTCAGTCCTCCAAATGACTTAGTTACGCTATCAAGCGTCAAAACCGGTTCCATTTCAACCTCGATTCCCGGCGCCGGGCCTTAATCGCGTCCTCAGGGATTGAATCTCTCCTACCAATCCCTTAGGTAGTAGAAGGACCATGACCATCATGATCAGCCCGATAATCAAAGACCAGTATTCAGTACGGGCTCCAACAACGTCCTGGATTATGATAATCACGGCTGCCCCGATGAACGGACCAAAGAACTGGCCGATGCCTCCGAGTACGGCCATGAGGATCACTTCTCCCGATGTAGTCCAATAAAGCATGTCAGGATGTATGGAATTGTCTGCGCCTGCCATCAGGCCACCGGCCAAAGCGGCGAAAAATGATGAAATCACGTAAATTCTGAGCTGATTGCGTCGAACTCGTCTTCCCAGAAAACGTACTCGGTCCGGATTTTGCCGGATGCATCGAAGCGTAAGGCCCATGGGCGAATTTACCAGACGTCGTAAAACCCAAATGGAAACAGCTACAAACAACAACGTAAAACAATAATAAACAATATGGTTTGAAAGAATTCCAGGAGGCATAATCCCTTGAATCCCATCGTCGCCACCAGTGAAATGGTACCATCTGAACGTTATTTGCCAGGCCAGTTGACCGAAAGCAAGTGTGAGCACGGTGAAATACACACCACTAACCCGTATTACCAAAAGGCCTATCAGGATAGAGACAACCACAGCCAGCAATAGCCCCACTCCAATTGCGGGCACGAACCAGGCTTCGCCAAAGCCCTTCGCGATCAGACCGACAGAGTATGCTCCCAGGCCGTAATATAGGGCCTGACCGAAAGAGAGCATGCCGGTGACTCCGAACAACATGTTGAAAGCCATGGCGAACATGCCCCAAATCAAAATGTGATTGGCCAACATTAGATGGTAGTCAGATTTCGCAAAAACAGGAACAAGGCCGAAGATCACAAAAAAGATTACCCAAAAGACAACTTCCTTAACTCTTGTCTGGTTATTCATGGCTACACCTTCCTGATTTTCCGAGAGGCAAAAAGGCCCTCGGGTTTGAAAATCAGGGTAAGCGCCATAACGAGGTAGTTAAACAGAGACGCCCAGTCGGGAACCGTAGCTACAGCGAAGGAGTTAACCTCGCCAAGGATCAAGGCCCCTAGCCAGGCCCCCCAGAAGTTGCCCATACCGCCAATTACTACCACAATCAAAGAGTCGATGATGACCTCAATGCCCGCTCCTGGGGAAACAGATCGCAGGGGCGCAGCGAGCGCTCCGGCAAATCCGCCCATTGCTGTTGCGATCCCAAAGACCAAAGTCATGACAAGGGGCACGTTCACGCCCATGGAACCCAGCATTTCCCGATCGAGGGCAGCGGCTCGGGCGATTCGTCCTGGACGGGTTCGGGAGAGAATCAACCATGCCATAAATACTACAAGGAGCCCGATCCCTATAATTGCAAGGTTATAGGCGGGAATGGTCAATCCCCCTATATCCACGGCTCCAGTGAACCCTGTAGGTCGCGCCAGAGACTTGTACTCAGTTCCCCACACCAGTTTTACTACGTCGTCAATTACGAGGATAAATGAATAGGTCAGAAGGATCTGAAAGCCCCCTTCATCGGAACGCCCATAAATGCGACGGAGGAACAACGCCTCAGCCAGCATACCCAGAACTCCGGCCCCTAAAGCGGCAAAGATTACCGAGGCCCAAAAGTTGGTGTGCCAGACAGAAACCGCCTGGTAGGCCAGATAAGCCCCAATCATATAAAAGGATCCATGGGAGAAGTTGAAAACATTTCCCACGCCAAAAATTAGGGTGAGTCCACTGGCTACGAGGAACAACAGAGTAGCCATCATCAACCCGCTCAGAAATTGCATCACTATGAACGAAAGGTCCATTACGAACTCTCATATATGGATGCGGACGTATGGACAGTCCGCATCCGTTGCTAACCAATTGGCTGTAATCTATTTCTTTTTCAGTTTCTCGATATATTCCTTCGGAGGAAGGAGATCTTCAGCTTTGTAAACCTTCCAGTCTCCCAGCATGAGTTTGGCTGGAGGAAACTTGTCATTCGGCATAGTGACGCCAATTGCTTGTACTTGGACAACCTGGTGTGTCGCAGGGTCAATGTAGGAAGTAAAACCTTCCGGATCTTCAGGCAGTTTAATTTTCAATCCTTCGAGCGCCTTTACAAGGGCTTCGGTGTCATCAGGGTTACCGACCTTCTTCACAGCCTCCGCAATAGCATATATTCCAGCATATGCGCCCTCAGCCGCATAGGTTGGGTAGCGACCCGTCCGTTGAAAGAACTTCTTCACGTATTCCCTGTTAAGCTCTGTGTCGGGCCAATTGTTGTGATGCCGGGCGCTGAGCACGAGTCCCTGGGGTAGGTCGGCGCCCATTGCGGCCATAAGTTCGTAGTTTCCGCCCGCGTCCGGATGAAAATAAAGCATTTTTTTGAACAGTCCATAAGGCTGGGCCTGCTTGATAAAAGCGACGGTATCTCCGCCCCAAAAACCTGCCACCAAAATGTCAGGTTTATCGTTTATAATTGACGTGATAAAGGCTGTGTAGTCTGGAGCGAAAAGTTTCGGCCAGTACTCACCCACAGCTTTATACTTTACGCCAAAACGGTCCAGGTTATATTTCAGTTCGTCCCACTGATCGTGACCATACGCATAGTCGGGACCAATGTATGCGATGGTCTGCCATGGCTTTGTTTTCTGCAGTTCCTGAAGATAAAGCGCCCCGGCCGCCATGGATTGGAAAGTGTTGTTAGACACTCTAAAATAGTATGGCTGTAATTTATCTGTAGTGAGCTGGGTTGAGGCATGATCCGTTCCAATAAATATCTTCTTATATTGCTTGGATACTTCCGTAACGGCCAAGCCAACAGCGGAACTGACTACACCAAAGAGAAAATGCGTCTTGTCCTGAGTGATGTAACGTTTGGCGACCATTACCGAATAATCGGGTTTGGCCTTGCTGTCAGTGTTTACGAACTCGATCTTGTACCCATTTACTCCGCCTTTGGAGTTAATTTCTTCAATGGCCATTTCCGCAGCGTCGACCGAATCCAGACCATATAGGCCGGCTCTACCGGTCATGGGGTACAATGCGCCTATTTTGATAATCTTGTCCTGTGCGTCCACGGAGAGCGGCAGCACTAACAATACCGACAACAGCAGCAGTATCAGTGAAAAATATTTGCGCTTAAGCATAGACCCACCTCCTCGTTACTTGGTTTTTCTAGAATTTGCTATCTGGATAGCAATAAATGTACCATCAATAGCGCAGTGTGGACCAGAGCCGGAATACATAGACATGTCCGGAGAAGTGGAGGGAATTTATATTGCAAATATGCAAGGAAACTACAGGTAGGGATTGAGTTAGATTTTATTATGGGCTCAAAATATAACTTATGGCGCTATATTGCATTGTTGCAATATCATTTCCGGTTTGCAACATTCTTGGAAACACCAAGTTTCGCCATCTTGCGCCACAACGTTGTAGGATGCACATTGAGGGCTCTTGCAGTCATGGAAAGACTCTGGTGCTTTCGTAGGGCCCCTTCTATTATTCTACCTTCCATCATTTCCAGCGCTTTCTTCAAGGTCACTCCCTCTTCAAATGGATCTACAGTTGTTGAGGCGGATTCTCTGAGTTCTTCCGGAATATCGGAAAGGGATATTAGGTGACCGTCACTCATTATCATTATGCGTTCCATTATGTTTATGAGTTCACGGACATTTCCCGGGTAGTCGTAGCGCGTCAGTCGGTCCATAGCCGCGGGATCTAAGCGTTTGTAATGACTGGAGGACTGATTGAATTTCTCCAGTCTGTTCAGGGCCAAAGCCGCAATATCATCGCGACGGTCCCTTAATGGAGGAATATGGATGGGAATTACATTCAGTCTATAGTAAAGATCTTCCCGGAAACGCCCATCCTGAACAAGTTCCTTCAAGTCGTGATTGGTGGCCGCAATAATGCGAACGTCCACTGAAATCGGCCGTGTACCTCCAAGACGGGTGAACATTTTTTCCTCGATGACCTCAAGCAGCTTCACCTGCATCGCCAATGTCAATTCACCGACCTCGTCCAGAAATACCGTCCCAGTGTGGGCAACTTCAATAAGCCCCGCCTTGCCCTCAGGGGCCGCGCCGGTGAAAGCCCCCTTGGTGTACCCGAAAAGCTCACTTTCTATTAAAGAGTCCGGAATGGCTCCGCAGTTGATCTTTATAAAAGGCTTTTCCTTTCTCGGGCTGATAAGGTGAATAATTCGGGCGAGCATGCTCTTGCCTACGCCGGACTCCCCGGAAAGTAGCACCGACGAATCAACAGCGGCGACCTTGATTGCTTTTTGTATTGTTTGAAACATAGAGGCGCTCTTAACCACTATGTCCTGCAGGTCGTACTGAAATTTTTCCTGTTCCATAAAGGACTGATAGTAGCGGGAACTCAAGCGGCGGGTTTCTTCCAGTTGGGATTGGAGATTATTTAAAAGCGTTATGTCACGAACATTGGTTACGACTAGGGCAACCTTATTTTCGTCATCAAAAATTGGAGTTCCAGTCACAAGCAGGTGCTTGTCACCCTTGATCTTTTGCATGATCGTAACCTGGCCTCTTTGCTTCAGGACGTCCAGCGTCACGGAATGGTCAAAAACCCCCTCTTCGACAAGATCCTGCATCTTTCGACCAATCAGATCTTCTCTTTTTAAGCCGGTTATTCTTTCGTAAGCATTGTTCACTCGAATTGTATTCGCTTTGCCGTCAGTAATGTATAGACCGTCAAATGAGGATTCGAATATCGCTTCGAGTTCACGATGGAGTTTCTTGTAACCATGGAGACCCGAGATCATTGCCTCGTATTCGGAAATGTCCTGAAAGACGCTTATGACTCCTTCAACCTTTCCGTGAAGAGTTATGGGACTACGGTTAGCGATGATGGTGGCTTGAGGGAAAACTATTTTTTTCCCAAGTTGAGGACGGCCCGTTTCCAAAATATTTTTCAGGTCCGGCCATGTCTCGGGCCGAATTTCTGAAAAATGACGTCCGACCGGGGACCTATCATCATCTCCAAAGATACGCCTTGCGGCCTCATTATATACCAATATCAGACCGTTACGATCAATGATGACTATTCCGTTGTGGGACGCGTCAGTTACAAGGTTACAAAATGAAGATACCTGGACAGGTTCGAGGCTTGTTGATTTCATAATGATTTTACACCGACGAAAACTCTTCTTGTGTTTCGAAAGTTCTCCAGGAAGCCTGGATTCCAGGACTATTATTGTACAATGAACAGCAAAAATTCACGAATAAAACACTTTCGAGCATCCAACGCGAAAAATCCGCATCCAAATTGACATAGAGAAGAAAAAGGACTTTAAAGGGTAATTTGAAGACTGCTTTCAACATAACCAAAATTTTGTGGTTTGTCCGGTAGGACAAGACGAGAAGTTTGAGTAGACCCAAAGTGACAATGATTGTTGACATGAACGTTTAACCTAGCTAATTTAGATAGGTTAAAGGGCTGGTAGAGTTTAATGAGATATTTACAAGGGGGTTGTTATGAGAATTATTAACATGGATCACGTCGCCGCTTCTCCGATACTCCCGGAAGTAGTAGACGCTATGTTGCCGTTTCTAAAAGAAAAATACGGTAATCCATCAAGCATGCATAGCATGGGTGAGGAAGTTACCGATGCGATGGATGAGGCACGAGAAAAAATTGCAGCGCTAATAAACGCCAAATCCCAGGAAGTATATTTTACTTCCGGAGGAACGGAAGCCAACAATTGGGCCCTAAAAGGAGGTTTGTTCGCAAACCGCGCGAAGGGTAACCATCTGATAACCTCCTCCATAGAGCATTTTTCAATAATGCACGCCATCAAAGCCTTGGAAAAGATGGGAATCGAGGTCACAAGATTGCCGGTGGATAATTACGGATCAGTAGACCCTGACGATGTCCGGAAAGCGATCACTCCTTCAACAGCGCTCATTTCCATCATGCACGCCAACAACGAAATAGGAACAATTGAACCTATAGCTGAGATCGGCAAGATTGCGAAAGAACATAATGTGCCGTTTCATACCGACGCTGTCGCCACTGTCGGTATAATACCCGTTGACGTCCAGAACCTCAATGTGGACATGCTATCCCTTGCATCCAACCCCTTTTACGGACCTCATGGGGTGGGGGCGCTTTTTGTGCGCAAAGGAACAAAGATCTCTCCCTTACTTGACGGGGGAATTCAGGAAGGTGGCTACAGAGCAGGAACAGAGAATGTGCTCGGCATAATAGGAATGGGGAAAGCAGCGGGAATCGCTATTGATAAAATTCAGGATCGAAGTAATCATGTAACACCCCTACGAGATCGTTTGATCAGGGAAATACCAGCCATAATAGAAGAGGTGGGTCAGGTCGGACATCCCACCAACAGATTACCAGGTAACGCCAGCCTAACAGTAAGATACGTTGAAGGGGAGTCCATGTTGCTGTTTCTTGATATGGAAGGAGTCAAGATAGCAAGTGGTTCCGCATGTATATCCAGATCACTTAAAGTCTCGCACGTAATGTTGGCCATGGGAATCGACGCAGGTACCGCTCAAGGCTCTCTTCTTTTTACTCTTGGCGCAGACAACACTAATGAAGACGTGGATGACGTAGTTCGAATTCTTCCCCCGATTGTTCAGAGATTAAGAGATATGTCGCCATTATATAAGAAAACAGGCAGGATCAAGGCTGCTAGTTGAACAGCCGCTCGGTAAAAGAACTCAGGAGTGTCAAAATGTACAATGAAGTAGTTATGGACCATTTTACAAACCCCAGGAACGTTGGAGAGATTCCGAACGCGGACGGTGTAGGCAGTGTAGGTAATCCCGCATGTGGGGACATCATGGAGTTTTATATCAAAGTTAATAACAACGTCCTGGAAGATGTAAAATTCAAGACTTTCGGTTGCGGAGCGGCAATAGCTGTTTCCAGCATGGTGAGTGAATTAGCCAAAGGCAAGACCCTTGATGAGGCAATGCAGATAACAAACGCGTCGGTAATTGACGCGCTGGAAGGATTGCCCAAAAAGAAACACCATTGTTCCAACCTGGGAGCGGACGCGCTTCACAGGGCAATTGAGGACTACATGGCTAAACAAAAGGGAAATCAATTCAGCAAACCTACAGATAGTCCGGAAGTCTGTTCGTGCCCTGTCTGTGATGTATCTGATCCTGAAGAAGCCCCATTTTGTTCATCGGCTTGTGAACGGGCTACATCCAAATAACCTTCGGTATTCTGAAAACCAACATTTTATTGATCGCTGAATGGGAAGAGTCAGACTCTTCCCTCAACGCGATCCTTGCGCGCCCTTCACATGACCGCGGAGAATAAACAGATCTGACGCCATTGGATGCTATATAAATAATATTAACTAAAACAATATGTTCTAAAAAAGGCCTGTGAGATGATCTACTTTTTATTAAATTAAATATTAAAAAAGCTTGACAACATATCAATAAAATGATTGATTCCTGTCCAGCGACAAACCAAACCTAATCCTTCCTTTGGCCCGTTTATAAAACGGGCTACTTTTTTGTGGGCAAAATTTTTACAATTGTCGTTACAAAAATCCGACCAACCATACCGGTCTCAACAGTGGGGCATTTGCCAAACAACTATGGTTCGACGAGTCGACCATACCCCTGGATCACGAATTCAAATCGCTCAGAAGTGTATGACAATTCAGTATGTTGCGCGGGTCAAGAGATCTCTTTATTCTTTTCATCTGCCTGACCGCTTCCTCGCCTAACGCCATTTCGAGGTATTTACTCTTGATTTTCCCGATCCCGTGCTCGCCCGCTATGCTTCCGCCCATTGAAACGACTTCCCCGGCAATTTCATCCATTGTCCGCTGCGCTGTTTTCTCATCCTCATCTGTTTGCGGCAAGATGTTGGCGTGTAGGTGACTGTTCCCGATGTGGCCAAAGACATACGAAATACAGTGTGGAAGCTTCTCGTCATACACGTCCAGAAGCTGCTTGAGGCTTTCTGATGGCACGGAGAAGTCAGACCCTATCTTTACAAAACCTGGATGTATAAGCTCATTTAACTTTTCTGGAATAGATTGGCGCAACAGCCTGAAGGCTCTGGATCCCCTAACATCAATCGCCACCTGGGTTTGAATCTTTTTTATCCCATTACCGAGCAATTGATTGAAATAATCTATGAGTTCAACCCACTGGGATGCGCTCTCGCCCATCTCCTCCTCATTCTCGTATTCCTGTTCAACAAAGATCGCTCCATAAGAATTTTTCAGGTATTTCTTGTGGTCTTCCGGCAATAGCTCTGCAGTCGAATTCCCGAACCATTCCATGCAGGACGGTAGTATCAAACGGAATCTTGAACAATCCAGTTCCTTAAACCAATGTTCGTGAGTAATTTGTTGGCTTTTGCATTCGCTGAGGCTATCCTCGGGAAAAGGTGAATTTAAAACCCTCAGCAAATTCAAGACATGGACAAAACGGACGGCTGTTTCCTCATCAGGCAGATAAATGATCAAAGAGAAAAAAGGACTTCTCCTCTTGAGCAGTTTGGTAGTTATTTGCGCAAAGACTCCGAGTATTCCTTCAGATCCGATGAACAAATCTACGAGATCCATGCTGTCCGCTGAATAAAACCCGGCTGAATTTTTTAAAACCTTCCACGGTGAAGCTTTCCATGATGGAGCCGGAACTACCAGGTCGTCATTAGGACTTGGATCCATTAGATCCTTTGGGATTCTAAACATCCCATTTTTGGCGAAAACTCGTTCGCGATCGAGATTCAGAATGGCGCCGGTAGGTAAGACAATCTTTAGGCCCTGAACATAATCACGAGTTGGTCCATAGAGATAACTCAATGCTCCGGAAGCGTTACAGGCTACGTTCCCACCTATGGTGCACGTGCTTTCGGATGTAGGATCAGGGGGGTAGAATAAACCCAACGAATCGACGAATTCCTTGTATTCTTTCAACACAGCCCCTGGTCCAACCTTGTTCGGCTCGTCCCGGCTCATCCAGTTTAGTTTTTTTACGTCTAGTATTACGCCGCCAAGAGGGACCGGAGCCCCAGTAAGAGAGGTTTTTCCTGAAACGACCGTGACAGGAGTCCCTGTGTCGTTACATGCCTTCATGACTAGAGCTACGTCAGAAATGTTTGACGCTCTGATCAAGGCGTCAGCGTGGCCGGTAAACCTGGATTCGTCCCTGAGATAGTCTTCGAATCCAGCGCTTTGAATATGGATTCCAAGTCTTGTCATTTCCTGAAAAAATGGATTTGGCATTTTCTTATGTGGTCTCTCGGGAGGCTGTTCCCTCAAGAGTAACTTCTCAATTAGATTCGAGCATATAGCCGACACCCTGGACGGTGACTATAAGCTCTGGATCCGATGGATTATCTTCTATCTTGGCTCTTAGATGTTGAATGTGGACATCAATAGCGCGACTCCCGGTGTAAAGGTCGGTATCTTTCCAAAGCGCTTTCTTTAGGTTGAAGGCGAATTGGCATTTTGTTTGTTCTCTCAGCTTGATATACTTTCCCTATAGCACAGACTGAACAGGCAGCGAAGACAATGGGCCGAGAAATCAATCAATTTTTAGACACGCCCATAACTCAATCGAAATCCACAAATCTAATTGACGTTGAACCATGAACGGATCAAAATACGCTCGTATGACCCGACCCGATTTATGTGCGGGACACGCCTGGAGAAAGCTTCCTGTGCACAGTCGGACGGATAAATTACAGGAAATGTAGATGGAAGAGCGTGATCTTCAACATCTAATCGACCGCTGCGGGAAAGACTACGTTTCCAATAGACTTCAGATACAAGTCGAACATTCTGCAAATGTCCTTGGACCTGGTCTGGGAGGTTTCCATTTTGAGAACCTCGATTGGGCTTTTGACGCTTTTGGTTGGCTTGTTAAGCTTTTCCGGGCTTGGGATAGAGGGTTTTCAAATATAAAAGCCCACAAGATTGTTATCAACCGTGTTGAATTGCCTGGTTTTCCCAATGCCTTTAATGGGTTTAAAATACTGCACCTTTCAGACCTTCATCTCGATGTGTTTGAAGGGATGGGCTCTCATGTGGGCAGACTCTGTTCTGCGTTGAATTGCGATGTTGCATTGCTTACCGGAGACTTTAGATTTCAAACCCACGGCAACTACTATCCTGTCTTTAAAGAGATAAAAGCGCTTACCAGGGATTTGAGCTGCAAGTATGGATGCTACGGAATATTGGGAAACCATGATTTCCTCGAGTTTGTTCCCAAACTTGAGGCGCATGGAATTCGAATGCTTCTGAACGAATCAACGGTCCTCGAAAAAGATGGGGTTCAACTCCATATAGTTGGGTTGGATGACGCTCATTTTTATGGAACGCATAACTATGAAAGAGGATTCGGCGATGTGCCGGATGACGCCACAAAAATTTTGATGATTCATTCACCGGAAACGCTCGATGACGCTCATAAGTATGGCGCTGACTTCGTGCTATGCGGTCACACCCACGGTGGACAGTTATGCCTTCCCGGGGGCGTTCCTTTGTGGCTGAACACAAACTGTCAGAGAAAATATTGTCGAGGGAACTGGATCCATCGTGGCATGCAGGGTTACACATCATCGGGAACAGGTAGCTCGGGCCTCCCGATCCGGTTTAATTGTCCTCCCGAAATAGTAGTCCATTTCCTTGTATCCTCAAAACCAACCAGCTAGAGTGATATACTCTCAATGCCATGCCTGGTTGGAATTCGGAAAAAAATCTTTTTAAACGCAAAAAGTCAGTCTAAATTTCACACGCCAACGCGAACCCATCATCCAAAGCGTTACCAATCTTGCCACATCTTTTCGCGTCCCCAATTATCTTCACGTTGAAGCCAGCTTCTTCCAAGGTCTTAGCCAGGGAGTTTTCGGGTCTGGAACCCATGGCCAGGACAACGGAATCGCTCTTTATGGTCACATCGTTTCCGTCAGCGTCCGTGTAAACTACAAAATTTTCTCCAATATCCTTCATCTTCGCCTGGGTGATTAGCCTGATGCCTCTCATCTCAAGCTCTTTCATTAGTACCCACCGAGTAGAAGCGCCGACATCCTGGCCCATCTTACGGGCCATCTCTATAACCGTGACGTTCTTAATCCCCTTCACCATCAGTTCTCTAAGGGTCTCAGTGGTCTCTGCGTTGTGTAGCGTTAGAAAATATAATTGTTCCGGCGATATTGTGCCTTTTGTGGCAAGGTAGATAGCAGTCTCCAAACCCACCGAACCACCACCGACAATCGTCACATCCTTGCCTGTTTGACAATTACCACTAAGCGCATCCCAAGCCTGATAAACATTTGGCGCTTGAACAGCCTCGATCGGTGGTTTGAAGGGGACAGCTCCTGTGGCAACCACCACGATGTCCGGTTTTTCTTTTAAAACCAGTTCAGGTGTGACCTCGGTGTTCAGCCGTACGTCCACACCATATTTCGGGAGAAGCGCCGTATAATAATCAAAAAGATAATGGAAATCGTGTTTTCCTGTTGGTTCAGCCGCCCATCTGACCTGGCCGCCTATTTCCGGTTCTTTATCAAGCAATATTACGTTATGTCCTCTTTCAGCAGCGGTTACGGCAAACTCACAACCAGCGGGACCAGCTCCGGCTACCAATATTTTTTTCTTGGCGGCCGCCGGTCCATATTCAGTGGAAGCTTCTTTACCTGCTCGAGGATTTACCAGGCAGCCGACCGGCTGGAGTAGGAACACATGATCAAAACATCTTTGATTGCAGGCGATACAGCGTCTGATCTCAGCGGTTTTCCCCTGTCTGGTTTTATTCACAAATTCAGGGTCCGCAATCAAACCGCGGGCTACGCCCACAAGATCAGCCACACCTTCCTTCAAAACTTCTTCGGCTACAAAAGGATCATTGATGCGGTTGCAGCCGACCACCGGCACAGTAACTGTCTCTTTAATTCCGGCCGCCAGATATACAAAGCCCGCTTGTGGCAGATCCATGGTGATCTGGGGTACCCGGCTCTCATGCCATCCACCGGTTACATTTATGCAGTCGGCCCCTGCCTTTTCAGCCTCCGCTGCAAATATTCTGGATTCTTTGTTGGTGTGGCTGCCTGGAACAAAGTCATTGCCTGCGACTCTGACTATCAGGGCGGTATGCTTTCCCACGGCGTCGCGGACAGCGGAAATGGTTTCCAAACCGAACCGCATTCTATTCTCTAGTGGTCCCCCGTATTCATCTTCGCGCTTGTTTGTCTTTGGAGACAGAAACTGACAGATTAAATATCCGGCTGACGCAAGGACCTCAACGGCGTCAAATCCGGCCTTTTCGGCCCTTTTCGCGGCTTTAACGAAATCGTCCTGAACTCTGCGAATATCCTCAATAGTCATGGCCTTGGTTTTCTGACGCGTGAAATAGCTCGTATATTCAGATGGGGCCAGCAGAGGCAATCCTTTAAGGCTACAGAATGAGTAGGCTCCGGCCATATACAGTTGAACAGCTACCTTTGCTCCGTCTTCATGAATCTTGTCTGTAAAACGTTTCAATCCAGGCACAAATGAATCATCCTTGATTCCAAGCATGAGATCAATTCCGGCCGCCTGATCGTTAATCTCAGCTCCACCCACTATTATCAGCCCTGTGCCACCTCTCGCTCTTGCTGAGTAAAAATTTATGAACTGATCACTCACGAGGCCATTAGGGGTATAATTTAGGTGCATAGCGGTCATTACGACTCGATTTTTGAGTTCAACCGGTCCAATTTTAATCGGCTCAAAAAGTTTGGTTATCAATCTTTCCTCCTCGAAATGGAAATGTTTGATTTAATGGCTAATAGATTGGGGTCTTTGCGCCGGATCAAGCCCCTTTGAAAGTTCCTTTTCTCTTCTGCATATATGCGGCGAAAGCCTCAAAGATATCTTCAGAAGGCATTATCATTGATGATCGAGCAGCGTTGAAATCAAGCGCCTGGTCAATTGGGACGTGCTGGTTATACAGAAAAACATCTTTTGCGCCCTGAACCGCCAAGGGAGGGTTGCTTGCAATCTCTTCAGCGATTTTCATGGCCTCGGCCTCCATGATCGTCTGGTCCTGATAGACATGATTAACAAGGTTGATATCACGAGCGTGCTGAGAGTCAAACCTGTTTCCACGAAAGGCTATTTCTCTGGCATGACCCTGGCCGACTACTTTGGGCAATCGCTGCAGGCCCCCCACGTCTGTTATTATAGCCAGGGTAGCTTCAGGTAGGCCAAAAATCGTTTCAGACGAGCAGACCCTGAAGTCGCAACATAGGGCAAGTTCCAGACCAGCTCCGAGGCAGTGCCCGTGAAGACAGGCAATCGTTGGTTGGGACAGTCGCTCCAATCTTGTGTGATAGTCCTGGATTCTTCTTACTACCTTGTAGAAAGTCACTTTCTGCTGTGCCGATGGGTTGCCTGTTATCATTGGAATCAGATCATTTTCCGGACTCAGGTCAAGCCCAGCGCAAAAAGACTTTCCTTGACCCTTAACCAATATGACCCTAACCTCCAGGTCAGCTTCAGCCTTAGCTATTGCCGTAGCAAGCGATTCCCAAAGACTCAAATTCATCGCGTTGCGTTTTTCGGGCCGGTTAAGAGTAATAAAACCAAGGACCCCTTCTCTATGATAAGTAACGAGGTCTTTTTTTGTTTCTGTTTGTTGATCCATATTTCAATCTCCAAGCGTCAGATTAGATTAAATCTAAGAGGTCTTTGATCTCACCATAAGTGGTCTGAGTTAATTACTCGTCAAAGAGTGAAGCCCCATGGACTATTGGCTTGGGAGGACGTTTGCCCGGTTTTGGTAAAGCCTCTCTATCCAGTGCCGCCAACATTTTGAGGTTCATGACATGATTCTCAAGAGCCGACAAATTAGCGCTGTCCGAAGACTTGGTTTTGAGACAGTCGAACAAGGTTTCTTGAAAATCGAAGTCGTGAGATTGCGGCGAGCTTTTAAGGAGGCTGTACGCCTGTTCCGGTTTGTCGAGTTTCAAAAGAATCCGGGCTCTTTTCAAAATATTCGAATGAATCGCAGGGCCTATTGCTTCATAATATTTTAGCGCCTGATCAAATTTCCCAGAGCCTGCCAGAGTATCGGCTACAGCGTTCAGGGCGTGAATTTTACCGGAAATTAGGTCAGCCAATTGGGCAACCATTTCGAGCTTATCCAGTTTTGCCATCATTTGGGTCAGCGCAAGGAAATGACCTGGTGTTCGTAGCAGTGTTTGATGGTCCGCGTCTCTGAGGCACAGGTAGTAAAGTATTTCATTTTCTGTTCTCAAAAAATCCAGATCCTGAAAATCGTAGTGGTTTTTCTTTGCCAGCCTTATGACGTCTTCTATCGACTCGGGCTGCAACGTCTTAAAGACTTTGTGAATTTTTGCATGGACTTCTACTGTCTTACCTTGCAACTCGGCCTGGAGGTAGTCTTGAGGAAAACTGAACTCAAATTTAACATCCTGCCCTGCTACGGCTCCAAGTAGCCCTTCTTCAAAGGACGGCAACAGCAACCCTCTACCTAATAGAACATCCCAATATTTGCCTGAGATACCGGTAAAAGGAACTCCGCCCATGTAACTCCTTGAATCGAATATTATTCGATCAGAGGAGTCAGAAGATTCATTGGTTTCATGGAACAAAATAAGTCCTGATATCAATTCACTGACAGATTCCTCATCCCCAACCAAATTTCTGAATCCGTTTAGAAAATCTTTTAATAGGTCGAATTCTTCTATAGCGTTGGAAGCGAGAGTCCCATAAACATAATATTCTGGCTCCTCTTTTAAATCTTCCCTGGCGTTTAACAGGAAATCCAACACCTCAAAAACACGCTGCTTATAATAAACATCTCGGCTGAGCTGTTCGTTGGCCAGAGCCCAAAGGTTTCTCACCTTTTGTATATTCTGAGCATCCATGGAGTCAGTTTCATATTGATCTCCGATGGAGAGATAGCCCGGTCTCCATTTTTCTATTGGTCTGTACCCAAAATCTCGGCAATTCCGTTCATAAGTCGACCCGAAATACAGTTGCATCTGTTGGGAACCGGAATTGGATTCCACCGGTACATTTAGTGATTTAACGAAACTGATTGTGGCCCTTGCGTCATCTATCGTCTCTCCGGGAAGCCCAAATATAGTAAAAAGCTCGGTTTCAAGTCCGATTGACTGGGCATAGGCTATATTTTCCCTTACCCTTTCCAGCGAGATTCCTTTTTTGGTTCTCTTGAGCACTTCCGGACTGCCGGATTCTAGACCGAATGCGATGGTATCAGCTCCGGCGGCCTTAAGAGAATCCATTATTTCCTCATCAACGAGGTCTGATCTAGTTTGTAGCCAGAAGGGGGTGTTGATACCAAGTCGTGTTTTTTCATTGAGAAGCTCGAGTGTCCTTTTCTTGTTCTCAGTGAAATTGGGGTCAGCGAACCAGAACCTTTGAATGCCTTGTTCGCTGAGCACGCTCATTTCTTCAATCACTCGGGATACCGAATGATATCGTATACGTCCTTTACAAACCCCCGGAGTTATACAAAACAGACAATTGTGCCTGCATCCTCTGGATGACAGCAGTATGGCCGTGTCTTTGCCCTGAACATTCAGGATCTGAGTGAGATACGGTGATGGATAATTGTCCAGATCATCACCGGGGACGGGACCTTCCGCATTGTGAAAAACGGCGCCACTTTCCCGGCCACTTAACCCCGCCACACTGTTAAAGGGGCTTCCGTTTTTTATGGAATTGACGAGGTTCAGAAACACCAACTCCCCTTCTCCGTGGACAAGAAAGTCTACGTCAGGCAAGTATTCAAGAGCGGAGGAGGGCATTCCGACAATTTGGGGACCACCAAGGGCGACAAAGATTTCTTTATGTTTGGATTTTATATATCGCGCATAAAAACGAATACGATTCATTGTGCTTTGATATGCCGTAAACCCGATGACACCCGGTCGAATCCTTTTGATCCAGGACTCGAGTTCGGTCAGCCCAAGTGGGCGGTCCTGCAGATCATCCAGTATTACTCCTTTGGAACCGTTTATTTGCAAAAAAGCCAATATGTATCCAAGGGAAATTGGAATACTTTCCGATGATTCATATCCGACGTCGTGATTTACATTGACGAAAATGAGGTTCACTTTGACTCCATAACTCTCGGTATTCTTGCTGACTTAATGACCTTTCGGATGAATTCTGACTTGTAAGGTTGACCTTGACCCAGCAGGCTGTTTATAGTGGGGACACCTGATGAATCATGAATACCACAAGAATCCGATATGAAATTTAATAAAATTTTCTATCTCCAAAAATAATCGTGTTTAAAGGAACTTTCGATGAAAAAAATAAAGAGTCCATATTACGGATTACTTTGGATTCTTATTTGGACTGTAGGGATCATTTGGTTTATTTGGACTGATATTTTTAGCCAGAGGGAGCTGACCGGTCTGATACTTGTTTGGCTTATATTGGTTGGGGTCACTTCATATTTTATCTGGATGAACTTTAAAGCCAAACGTAAAAAATTATAACCATCACCGGATGATCAACGACCCACTCGTAAAGCGGCCTCAATGGTCTGGATCACTTGAGCGCGAGCGTTCTCAACTGGCACCCCTCCCTGCAGCAAACATGTCAGATAATACCTTGCTGTCATCTGCATCTCTGCCTCGGAACGGGCATTTGCAATTAAAGCAGGGTATTGGGAGCAATCGGCTCTTGGCCTTTGCTGAACCGGGCCGATGGGGCGATGACCTCCTGGCGGTGGCGCATCCTGTCTGAATTGAGATTGCGGATTTGTCCGGGAATGGGGGTTTCCGTTTGTGGAATGGTCATTCTTGGGCCTTACAGGAGGAGACGATACCACTTGCTCTGGCGTATCGTCGGTTGGAGGCCCAAAGCCAAAATCCTTCATTATTTGGGGCGTCACGGGAGATATTTTAGGGCCTGTCCCCTGAGAATTAGGATTCTTGCTTGGACCCCTGCTTGCCGATGTAGCTGAGTCGAATTCAGGCGCCGTTGGGGCTAAATACGGGAAGTCCTGAGCCCGAGCGCAGTCAGGAACAACCAACCAGCAGTGTATGATAGACAAAACAATTATAATGCAGTAACGCAATCTCATCACTCAAAGGTCTCACCATTTTTTCAATGGCGATTTTATATCACAGGGCTGGATGAAAATCCATCCGACAAAGAGCTAATACATTATAACTATAAGGAATATATGCTCAAAAACATATTGGACACGCTAAAGGCTGGAGACATGATAGAAAATATTGACGTGAACGTGGCGATTGAGTAGGTTTTTTTAGGCGGACGGTTTCATTGATTCGAGTCAACGGAGATACGGGATGTTTGACTATACAATCCTAAAGGACAAGCGAATCCTCGCTGTCGACGACGAACCCGACATCCTGGAAGTCATTAGAGAAGAGTTTCCTGAGAGCCTAGTTCTCGTGGCGGGAAATTTTGAGACAGCGCTCCATTTAATTCAAAACAACATATTTGATCTGATCATTTTGGATATAATGGGAGTCAACGGCCTGGAATTATTAGCCCATAGCCGACAATTGGGTATGCCGGCGACGATGTTGACGGCGCACGCCATAAACTCCGATTCGTTGAACAGATCGATACGTTTGGGAGCCGTTTCATTCATCCCGAAGGATGAATTGGCCCATTTGCCGGAGTATGTAGCGGAAATATTGGAAGGACTTGAAGATGGCCACACGCATTGGAAACGTCTTTTTGAACGGTTGGGACCATTTTTCAGGGATCAACTGGGGATAGCGTGGGCCGATTTGGACAAACCCCCAAATCCGCCTTACATTTATTGATGAACTTCATGCTTGACCCTCCAGACCGTTACAGCCGCCATGTCCTCCTCCAAATGATAGGAGCCGCCGGCCAGGAAAGGATTCGAAAATCTCGGATATTGGTAGCCGGACTAGGCGCGTTAGGTTCTGTGATTTCCATTTTGTTGGCAAGGGCTGGAGTCGGTTTTCTCAGGATAGTCGATCGAGACTCTCCCGAACTACATAATTTGAGTCGGCAGATACTGTATAACGAGGATGACGTCCTCACGGGATTGACCAAGGCTGAAGCGGCCCGTAAAAATCTTTTGGCCATGGCCTCAAACGTGGAGATTGAAGCGGTCAATCAGGAGATAGACGAGACCAACGTAGGACGATTGGTCCAGGGAATTGATCTCGTGATGGACGCTCTGGACAATGCGCATACCAGATTTATCGTGAACGACGCTATCTTAAGAGCAAAAATTCCTTATATTTTTGGTGGCGCTGTAGAAACAGTAGGGAATGTTATGACGATCATTCCTGGAAAATCTCCGTGCCTAAGGTGTATCTGGCCCGACCCTACAAGTGTGGCCGGCCATGCCAAAGCGTCTACTGTAGGGGTGTTATCGTCTGTAGCGTCGTTGGTGGCGTCCGTGCAGGTCACTGAGGCATTCAAGGTTTTGTCAGGTGACATCTCGAATTTGATTCCAGGTATATTGGTCATAGACGCCTGGAAAAATCACTTTCATGTTGTTCCGGTAGAATCGAACCCACATTGTGTTTGCGAGCAAATTAGTTAAGAATTGTGGCTCACCTGAGTTAACGTTGGGGCATGTCTAAAAATAAACTAGATTTTAAGGCTTTTGTGCTCGTAGGTGGAATGGGAACCAGGCTTCGGTCAGTAGTTTCTGATCGGCCAAAGCCAATGGCCGACGTACTTGGAAAACCTTTTCTGGAAATCATAATTCGGCTCCTCGCGGCCAAAGGGGTAAGAAAATTTGTTCTACTTGTTGGCTATAAAGCTCATGAGATCGAATCATATTTCAACGGCGCAGAATTTCGTGATTATGACATAGAATTTTCTCATGAATCCGAACCCCTGGGCACGGGTGGAGCTGTAAGGAACGCTCAGAAATTTGCTACTGAACCGACTTTACTTGTCAATGGGGACACTTACTTCGATATTGATCTTGAACGATTCTGTGCATTCCATGCCCTGAAAAAGGCTGATGTCACAATATCATTATTTAAAGTCCCTGACGCTGGTAGGTATGGCTCGGTTGGCGTAAGCCCCGATGGATTAGTTACAAGCTTTCATGAAAAGGACGCAGGAAGAACAGGCGCCGGTCTTATTAACGCAGGGATGTCATTGCTGTCCAAAACATTTATTGCAGATCTTCCTAATCAGAAGTCCTTTTCAATGGAAACTGAAGTGTTTCCAAAATTTGTCAACACAGGCAAAATGTTTGGTTTGGAACAACAGGGACCATTTTTCGACATAGGAACACCTCAGAGTTATTTCGAATTCTGTAAATTTGCGAAGTCTGGCCAATAGGGATTGTGACAAAGCTATTGCTATATGGATGGATATGATTAAATCAAATTTGAATACGCAAAATCACGTTACGTAAAACATGGAGAATTTTATGTGTACCGTTAGCGCTGGAAACATTATAATGGAAAATGAAACGATAATGGATTTGATGGCTAATTCGAATCTGGACCTCATACACAAACAGGTGTTAATGACCCTGTATGCTTTTGAAGCGCAAAAGCGCCTTAGTGATTTCAAAGCCATTCTACCTGTATACCTTTCAATGTCGTGGGAAAATTGTGCAGAGATCCTGAAAGTTTTGGAATCAGAGGGCTTGATAACTCTTGTTAAGGATACAGTCGTTATGAACTATCCGCTGAATATCGAGGCTGCGGATTCATCATGCGGGTGCATGTCCTGAAGCCATCGCACGATACGTTTCTACCTTGGCGCAAATTGGCGAAAGTACGGTACTGAGGACCGTTGGCTCAAGTTATGGACACGGTTGGCTCTGGTCCTGTGGGGACAGGGTTGCCAAGGGAGTTTGGTTCGAATCCATCCGAAACAAGTATACCGTCTCGAATACGGATAATTCTGTCACACGCCCGACCTATTTCATCTTCGTGGGTTACAAGCGCTACGGTAAATCCCTGACGAGCGATATTTCTAAGTTGTTCAATCACTATGTCGGTATTTTTCTGATCCAATTGTCCGGTAGGTTCATCCCCCAAAATCAATGATGGATTGTTCACAAGCGCTCTGGCGATAGCGGCTCTTTGCCGTTCACCGCCGGAGAGTCTGTTGGACCAATGGTCTACCCGGTGTGAGAGCCCAACTCGCTCAAGAGCGCGAAGTATTTTTCCCCGGCGAATGGTTTTATCAGCTTCAGCATATATCAAAGGAAGCTCCAAATTCTCAAAGACGGTAGAGTTAGCCAGGAGATCACAGCTCTGGAAAACGAATCCAAGTTCTCTGTTTCGGAAATGGGCCTGTTCCTCTTTTGAAAACTCCAGTATGTTTTGGCCCTTGAATAAATACATTCCCGATGTTGGCGGATGGAGTAATCCAAGAACGTAAAGCAGTGTCGATTTGCCTGAGCCTGAAGGGCCCATTATGGCTACCATCTCACCCCGATATATCTTAATATTTATGCCTCGAAGCGCAGGTATCACCCTGTCTCCGTCGTAATAGTCTTTCCCCAGATCTCTTGTCTCAATTATAATTTCATTGTTCATGTGTGGCATAACCGCGTCCCATATATTTCAACATAAATATCATAAACTAAAACACGATTTTATTGAACGGCAATTATCGTCCGGCGCGTGATCAGGTGTGCAAAACAGTTTGAATATGATTTTCCGGGGGTACAAGTTTTCCACAAATCCATTCGTGTGATATAGTTGTGATATGTTCCAGATCTTGAAACAAACAGACGGCCTCCGAGGCTCTTTTGTGCGACTCATCAAAATGGGAGTTGATGATTTCACTGTCCTGATAAGGTCTTCAGACGATGGGCGTTTTCATCACCGCTACGTGGGGCCTGACTTAATAAAAGCTGAAGAAATTTTCACCTCAGAGTCTGACAAGCTACTATTCAATGTGGATTGACAAGGCGGGGCTTAACATCATATGGCCAAACTGAAATTGAAGAACGAATGGAAACTTTGGGCTGGCATAGGCGCTTTGGTTTTGTTGCTGGTTGGTTACCTCTATTGGGTAAGCCGACCTCCCACAGAGGGAGGAGAGCGTCTTTGGCGAGTTACTCAGGTTGTTGACGGAACAACTCTCACTCTGCGAGGCTCAGGCAAACTAATAGAACTGAAACTCATAGGCGTACGCGTTCCTGCATCTCAGGAAACAGCAGCGCGTGACTTTCTGACCAACTCCCTCAACGACAAATGGTTGCGGATCAAAATTGTACGAGAGAATCCAAATGGGGTTAACGAAGGTTTCGCCTACATTTCAGGTGAGGACGTAACCGCTCGAATGATTAGACTGGGCTTGGCTACAATAGATAGAGAAGAAAAAAAATTCGATGTGAGACCTTACATAGAGCTTGAGCAGGAAGCTGAAAAGGCAAAAAGAGGACTTTGGAACAAGTAATACATTAGGGAGCCTCAGTGATGAAGATTCTTTTGGTCGGATCAGGAGGACGTGAGCACGCTCTGGCCTGGAAGATGGCAGCGTCGGGATTGGTAAAGGAATTGGTTGCTGCTCCTGGAAACGTTGGAATTGCCGGTGAACCCAAGTGTCGGATCGTTCCAATTTCTTCGGATGACATTTCAGGTCTCGTCGAATTGGCGAAGAAAGAGAAATTCGATCTCACTGTTGTTGGGCCTGAAGCCCCCCTGGTCGCTGGTCTGACAGATGAGTTAATTAAAAATGGTCTCAAGGTTTTCGGCCCATCTTCGGGCGCTGCTCTATTGGAGGGAAGTAAGGCCTTTTCCAAAGAGCTTATGAAAAAGTACGGGATACCCACAGCGGACTTTGAAACTTTTGAAGACTATGGTCGAGCCGAGAACCATATTAATTCCGCTAAGTTTCCGCTGGTTGTCAAAGCCGATGGACTTGCCGCCGGGAAGGGTGTTTTTGTCTGTGAGACCCGCCACGAAGCTTTGGACGCAATCGATCAAATAATGAAGAAAAAAGTCTTCGGCGACGCTGGATCGAGATTAATTGTTGAAGACTGTTTGAAGGGTGAAGAAGCTTCATTTATCGCCTTTACCGATGGCGAGTCCGTAATGCCGTTAGCGAGTTCACAAGACCATAAGGCCATATTTGACGACGACAAAGGACCTAATACTGGGGGAATGGGCGCATATTCGCCTGCGCCTGTTGTCACGTCAACCGCTCATGACAGAATAATGAATGAAGTAATGCTTCCGACCGTAAAAGCCATGGCGGCCGAGGGTAGGCCCTACGTCGGTTTCTTGTACGCCGGTTTGATGATCAGGGACGACATTCCACAGGTTTTGGAATTCAATGTGAGACTTGGAGATCCTGAGGCTCAACCTCTTCTGGTTAGAATGAAAACGGACCCTATTCCCCTCATGATAGCGGCTTTGGAAGGGCGTCTCAGTAAACAATCCATCCAATGGGATGATGACGCTTCAGTATGCGTGGTCATGGCTTCCAACGGCTATCCGGGAACATATTCAAAAGGTAAGCTCATCTCGGGAATCGAACGGGCCGAAGCAATACCGGGGATAAAGGTCTTTATCGCCGGAGCCGGAAATTCATCCAATGGAATCGTAACAGCAGGCGGGCGAGTACTAGGAGTCACATCATTGGGTGAAAACATACCGAAGGCCATCGACATAGCCTATCAGGCGGTGGAGAAAATTGACTGGGAAGGCGCTCACTACAGACGTGACATAGGAAAAAAAGCCCTGTCTAGAGCTTGAGGGATACAAGTCTGCTTTAGACTTGAAGCCGAAAAAGTTTGTCCGGGAGCCATCAAGATTAGGATCCCGGACAAACCGCAATAGCGCTCGCCTGTTGACATTAATTATAAGCGCGTTAGGTTGGTGGTCAAGACAAAAGAAGGGCCACTCAATTTGATTGACAGGTCAATCAGATATTGATAGCTTCGCTTAATGACTGTCAATAACTCTCTAGCGACAGATTCCCGAAAGGACAAAGAAACCGTCATCCTCGACGCTGCCTGCAGGGTATTTAGGGAAAAAGGATTTCATCAGGCAAGGATTACCGATATAGCTCAAACGGCTGGCATTTCTTATGGTCTTGTTTATCACTATTTCACCAGTAAGGCGGATTTATTTGACGCAATATTGAAAGAGTGGTGGACAGGATTGTTCGATTTAATGGAGAAATGGGATAGCGACGCCGCAAACGTGGAAGTTCAACTGTCGGCCCTTGTGACCTATTTTCTCGATCAATATCAGAAAAAACCGGATCTCGTTCACATATTTATCACCGAGATTTCAAGATCGGCTGCCAACCTGACCCCGTCGCGCGTTAACTGGTTCAAGATGTTCCTGTCAAGAACCGAGAAGATAATGTCTGTAGGGCAGACGGGGAACATTTTACGAACGGACATCAAGGCGAGATATTTGACATACATTTTTTTGGGAGCTATTGAGAGCTTCGTGTCGGCTATGGTTCTCGAGAATCAACCGTTGAGGAGTAAAGCCCAAAAGCAGCGAATAGCCATTGGATTGATGCAGGTATTTATGAACGGGGCAAAACCGATAGACGCGAAAATTTAGAACAGGAGAAAAACAGATGGCCCTTACAACAGTAAATGAAGTCTTTGAAAAAATGCCGCAGGTATTTAATGCCACGGCAGCGTCAGGTCTGGACATGGTGTTTCAGTTTCACATAACAGGTGATCAGGCCGGTGATTGGAATGTAGTAATAAAAGACCAAACATGCCAAGTCGCTAGTGGAATTCATTCAAGTCCGTCAGTGACTTTGACCATGGAAGGTTCAGACTGGTTGGACATGTGCAATGGCAAATTAAACGGAGTAACTGCCTTTATGACGGGCAAATTGAGAGCTGCCGGCGACATAATGGCTGCCCAAAGAATTCCTACTCTTTTCCCTCTGTAATTGTAGACTACATTCGTTGAATGTGTGAACCGCGGCTTAGTTTTTCTGAGCCGCGGTTTTGTTCCTTATGTCTTGGGACTGCGATTTTTCAAGAATAAAGGTTGTCCGCATACCATCAGGACGACCACATCAGCCTCATTGGAAACGACTTGATTGCAACGTCCCATCAAATCCAGAAACAATCGTGTTTGTTCATTGTCCGGGACAATTCCCAACCCCGTCTCATTTGTTACCAGGATAATTTCTCCAGGATGGGACAAGCAGGCCTGAATCATGTTCGTCGCTTCTCTGAAAATGATATCTTCAGAAATTGAATTTTGATTCTTTTGACTCTCGTACATGAGATTGTTTATCCATAACGTCAGACAATCAATCAACAAGACATTATATCCACTTGAGCTAGATACCGCCCTCACTAAATTCAGCGGTTCTTCGATAGTGGTCCAGCCGGCGGATTTTCTTGCTTCCTGATGTTTTCTGATCCGGTCCGCCATTTCTTGATCCAGAACAGGACACGTGGCTATAAAAGCTCTAGGGCCGGGAATTTTTTCAGCAAGGGTTTGGGCATAATAACTCTTACCGCTTCGCCGACCGCCTACAACCAGACATATATTCCCCATCTAGAAAACCTCTTGTCAAAGTCATTCGCGTATTGACCCTTTTGAAAATCGTAGCCATGTTGCGGCCCTCAGGAAAATAAACAGTTCAAGAGATGGTCAACCCAAGCTACTCCGATAAAATATACCGATTCAAGCCTCACCATCATCTGCCATATTTCTGCCCAAATCAGTTTTATTCGTCAAGCGGTTGATAAAATGAGTTGAAAATGTTAATCATTTAAAATTCCTGTTTCTTATTAAGTGTTTCAAAAACTTTTGCCCGGAGTCTCTATGAATCTGAGTCAGATGGTGGACAGAGCCGCAAGTGATTTGCCCGATCACACTGCGTTGGTATTTGAGGATCAGAAGATTTCTTATTCTGAACTCCTAAAGGGGATCAACAGATTATCCAATGCTTTGGTAAAAGCTGGAGTACAGAGTGGCGATCGAGTTGTTACGCTCATGGGTAACCGGCCCGAATTTGTGATGTCCTATTTTGCAGTCATGCGAGTCGGCGCCATATGCGTCACCTTAAATCCCCTGTCCACGGCCTACGAGTTAAGCCATTATTTGAGCGATTGCAGACCCGCTGTTATTATCAGCGGGCCTGACCAATCAGCCAAAATCGTCAAGGCAAAGGAACACGCCGATTATTTGAAAATGATCATTTCCCTTGACCCTCAAGAGGGTGAAGTCGGATTTGCTCAAATTCAGCGGGATTTTCCTGATAAATTTGATGCTGTTGATTTAGACGAGAACGCCCCGGCCGTAATCATATTCACAGCCGGCTTATTAGGGAGGGCTTTAGGGGCGACGTTGAGTCACAGGAATCTAGATAGTAATTCCAATTTGTTACGTGATGTCGCTAAAAGGGGTCCGGAAACCCATGGGCTAGCTTTAATTCCGCTTTTTCACGCGTTTGGAGCTTCAACAAATTTATTGGGAACGATCAAGGCAGGTGGAACCGTATATTTAGTAGAAAAAGTAGATTTCCCTCGATTGATCCCCTGGCTCAAAGAAGCCCAAATTAGCTACTCCGGTCTCGTGCCGATGGTCTACTACGGGCTCATCTATCACCCATCATGCAAAGATCTGGATCTTTCAAGTTTCCAAATAGCCATTAGCGGAGGAGCGCCCCTGTCGATGGAAATCCATGAAAAATTCTGCGAGAAATACAGGATTCCATTATATCACGGCTATGGTTTGACTGAAGCGTCTCCTGTAGTGTCATGGAACAACATGAATTTTCCTAATAAGCCCAAAACCGTGGGTCTACCTGTGCCTGATGTCACGATACAAATCCATGACGATAACGGGAATCCACTGCCCACAGGAATTGAAGGGGAGGTTGTGGTTCAGGGTCCCAACGTGATGCTTGGATATTTTGGCAGACCTAACGAGACCAAAACAGTAATACGGAATGGATGGCTCTACACAGGAGACATTGGCTTTCTTGATGAAGACGGATATCTGACTTTGACCGGGCTAAAGAAGGACCTCATTATAACCTCAGGATTCAACGTATATTGCCAGGAAGTTGAAGAAATCTTGATCAGACACCCCAGTGTGGCTGACGTCGCATTAGTAGGGGTTCCAGATCTGATGCGCGGTCAAGTCATAGAAGCGATTGTGGTTCCAGAGAGTGGGGTCAAGGCGGATGAACGTGAGATTATGAGGTTTTGCAAGGAGTATCTTTCACGATACAAATGCCCAAGGAAGGTAGCGTTTGTTCAAGAAATTACCAGGGATTCTCACGGTAGGGCGTCCGGTTGGAAATGAAAAAGTTTGCCGTAATCGCTTCGCTGGATCTGGAAACCTCAAACGCTGTCATTAATGTTTCTTCAAAGGTCGCAAGAATAGTTGATGGAATCAAAATAGGCGTTCCGACTTTGCTGGAATCCGGGACAGAGATTCTCCTGAGAGTTCGTGATATCCTTGGTGACAAACCTTTACTGGTGGATCTGAAAATTGCGGACATAGGTTTTAGGTCATCAACTTCCTGGAATGGTACCAACGCTAAGATTCTTGCAAGATTGAACCAGTCTGGCGCCACCCATGTTACGGTTCATGGGTTTCCTGGGCCTTCATCAGTCGCGGAAGCGGTACATGTCGGCGATGATTACGGAATAAGGGTCTTGTTATTGCCTATGATGAGTCATGCGGGGGCTGATACTTTTTTTTCAAGGCCCCTGGACATATCACGGTTTCGCTCAGACTGCGCTTCTTGTGGAATAGAATTAGATTGCGATGACGTTGGTGAGTTTAGAGACATTACTGAGGGAATATTACGTCTTGGTGAGGCCATAGGTGTTGCTGGTTATATAGGACCCGCGACAAGGCCCGATGATCTGAAGCGTTACCGTTCTATTACGGAAAAACCAATCTGGTGTCCCGGTTTTGGGAGACAGGATCGTTTAGGAAGGTCTCTTGCCAGGCAGTTGGAAGACTGGGCGTCTGTTGTTGGCCCTCATTCCGCCGCAATAGTTGGGTCTTCGATATATGGCGCTCGGGACCCGGAAGCAGCGGCCCAACAAATAATAGAACTAAGAGATTCCATTCTCTTGGAATTCAATTCTTCATCCGAAGATTCTAGCGACTTTGCAAGCGTTGCTCGGAGTTTTACGTTCTAGACACATAGAAGGCGCATATCGGTCCTAGCGGCGCGCTATTTAGTGGAAGAATGTCCATGGCGAACTATTTCCCCGGTAGCCATATAAATGACATCCTCCGCGATATTGGTGGAATGATCAGAAATCCTCTCCAGATGTCTTGAAACAAGAAACAGGTGTGTGAGAGCATGGCGTCGGTCAAGTTCAGCAGCCAGTCTTTCTTCAAAATTCCTGTGTAATTTATGTTTCATCATGTCCACTTCATCATCATCCGTTAAAACCTCAGCGGCTAATGCGTCATCCATATTCACAAAAGCGTCCAGGGCTTTCTTGAGCATATTTTCAGTTCTCTCGGCCATGAAATAATAATCAAGAGGAATTTGAAGCGATGGTTCTGAAGCCAGTAACACGGCTGTTTCAGCGATGTTAACGGCAAGGTCGCCAATACGTTCGAGCTGATTAATTATTTTGAAGACCCCGGCTATGAATCGCAAATCCATGGCTACTGGTTGATGTAGAGCGAGGATTTCGAGGCAGTCTTCTTCTATCTCTATCTCGACTTTGTCAATTTCCCTATCCCCGTCAATGATACCTGTAGCCAACCTTGCGTCTCTATCTCGAATACTTTTTACAGCCAGCTTGACGCTTTCTTCAACTGTTGTGGCAAGAGAAATCAGCTTGTTTTTAAGCATCTCATTTTTTCGTTGCAGTCTTATCCTAGTGGCGCGAACCATAAGCTTTTCCTCTAAATAATTTGATCAATATGCTCGGCAACTGAACGTGTCTTCCGTAAAAGGGATCAAGTGCGACCCCTTCGTAAATTGGTTCGATTGAACCTGCTGACTCATGACGGTTCAATAATACATAACGGAAAGAAACTTGTCCTCTAATTTCATCACCTGTGTGATCAATCATTTAGTTACGGCACGAGGATGAATCTTCAAGATGGAGGATCGGGAGGAGTTGTGGCGCAATCTTACGGTAGTGATTTGAGTGGATTCGGATCAGAATCAAATAAGGGATCATGGAACCTGCGTTCGATATCGATAGACGCTGGTCTGACACAGGAAAGCAGCGATAGTGTCCAATTTGACAAAGAAGGACGTCTGAAATCGTTATCTGAACTGATCAACGCTTTGTCAGAGCTATTTTCTCAACAAAAACTTGCGGTGCTTGCTACACAAGGGGAAAGTGGTCCATACGGTAATCTGGTGGCTTTTCTGGCCAGCCTGGATTTAAGGAGTCTGATTTTTGCAACTCCAAAAGCCACAAGAAAATTTAGTAATATGATCGAGTGTCCTATGGTAGCTTTTGTTATTGATAACCGATCAAACAGTCTGGATGATTTTTTTCAAGCCGTGGTGGTAACGGCGATAGGCAGGGCGAGTGAATTGAAATCACACGATAGGGAATCGTTTCTGGAATTATATGAGCGGAAACATCCTAATCTTCGAGATTTCGCTTCTGACCCAGGTTGCGCCCTTATGAAAATAGACGTTGAAAAATACACCTGTGTGTTCAGGTTTCAAAACGTGTTGGAATTATACTGGCAAGGACGGGAACTAACCGCATAAGGAGCCATGCGGATTCCCCAAAGTTTCTACTGCCTGAAATTGAGTTGAGGAAAATTTATGAGAGCGATCAATGATCACAACGTATTTGACAAACGCATTATTGGTTTCTTGATAATCGATCAAACCGGCAAGATTCTGTATGTGAACCCTGGAGCGCAAAATCTGGCGATAGATAAAACGAATATAGCAGTCGGAACAGTTCTCAACAACGTCCCAGAGAATAGAAAGTCCCTTGAGCTTTCTGTAACGGAGCGGAATCAGTCCAGGTCTTTCAAGGCGATAATTTCATGCGAACCGATAGATATTTATAGCGGGAAACTCAGAATCTTGACCATTTATTCTTCGGATCCATGTGTAACATCCTATCATGAGACTATCTTTTCGGGACAAAGACTGAATTCACTGTTTTGCGACATGATGGAAAGCATGCTGATTGTCGATTCTTCTAATGGCAATATTCTGTGGTCTAACCCATGCGCCAACGCGACTTTTGGATATTCCCCTGAATGCTTGGTAGGCAAGCATTTTACTTGTATTTTCCCCCCGGGCTCGGAAATTAAAGCGACAAATGTGCTCAATGAAGTTGTTTGCGCTGACGGAGTATTTTTGACTCAAAGTTTTCAACGTAGTGACGGTCAAGTGTTCTACATGGATCTTACAGCGTGCCTCATCCCATGGGAGGGAGACTCGTCCGCGATACTCGCTGTTTTCAGAGACGCCTCAGAGCGGAAACAAATGGAAGAGGTCCGTTTAGAAACCGAGCGATTGAGATCGTTTTCAGAGCTATCAGCGGGGGTGGCTCATCATTTTAACAACATGCTCCAGGTTATAATTGGCTTCGCCGGCCTTGCCCAAATTGAGATCGAAACGGCAGACCCGCGTCGAATCAAGCAGAGACTGGAACAGATAATTATCAGTTCTAACGCCGCTGCTGCAGCCATTAGAAGTTTACAGGATTTTGCCAGATGTGGTCAGCCCATGGGTTCCGCATTCCGTAATGTGGTTAATCTCAAAAAACTCGCTCAAAGGGCCATAGATTTAAGCCGATTGTGGTGGAGAACACAATCTGAGAAGCGGGGCATAGTTGTTTCGATAGATACAGATTTGAAAGAAGATTGTTACATCGATGTGAATCAGGATCGGATCCTGGAAGTTATGATAAATCTGGTCAAGAATGGTTTGGAATCTCTATCTGAAAATGGAACGGTTCGTGTCGGGGTAGAATCTGAGGAGCACGAAGCCACGTTCTATGTTCAGGATACCGGAGTGGGAATAAAAGAAGCGGATCTCAAAAGAATTTTCGATCCCTTCTGGACGACGAAAGGACCTACAAAAAGTGGGTTGGGATTACCGAGCGCCATGGGAATAGTGAAGCAAAACAACGGGGAAATAACAGTGGAAAGTTCCGAAGGAAGGGGTTCGATTTTTAGAGTCAAGTTTCCCGCAACAAAAATTTTTCCCGGCGCTCGTTCAAGACAAGTCTCTAAAGATACTGCAGAACGCCTGACGGTCCTACTAATTGATGAAGAGGAAAAAGTTGTTGAATCATTCAGCGACGGTCTCGTTTCCAAGGGATATTCAGTTCACAGCGCAAACACTGTTGAGGACGGATTGAGGATTCTGGATGGAATTAACGTAGATGTGATAGTGAGTGACGCCAGTGTTCAAGGAATGAGTGGCTGGGATTTGGGGAGAACCCTGAAAAGAAGATTTTCTGGATTGGACAAAAAACGACCAATCCTGATCTTACTAACGGCCTGGGGGGTCGAAGACGGATCAAAGCATGACTTGTTAAAGGCCGGGGTGGATCGAGTCCTGTCAAAACCAATCTCAATAGAGGATCTCGTACATTACATAAAGGAAATCCTTTCAAGAAACCACTGATGTTCGATATCCGAGGTTAGCTAAGGGTGTTAAGTTTCTCCATGAGATCATTTTTATCCCATATAATTTGATCCAAAAACCTTGGGAAAAAACCGGAATAACCTCATTATTCTTTGAACGTGATCAGGACTTCATCTGTTTCGACAGTTTGGCCGGGGCGCACCAAAATCTGATCTATTTGACCGTCTCGTGTGGACGCGACAGCGCTTTCCATTTTCATGGATTCCATGCGAAGCAATTCCTGGCCCTTACGAACCTGAGTTCCTTCTTCAACAGTTATCGCTGTTATTAGGCCTGGCATGGGACATTTCAAAGAGTTTTCCTGGATAGGTTTGATGTCCCTAAGCATAAACTGGGCAAGGCTCCATTCAAGAGGCGTGTAGATTTCAAAGATACGGACTATTCCGCAAAAATAGGTCCTGATATGGTTGTCCAGGTACTGAAGGCGAAACATGTTGGCGATTCCGTCAATGTAGAGCTTTAAACGTCTCCTGTAATATTCAAATTCAGGTGCCACGACCGTGTATTGTTTCCCATTTACAGTGATGTCCATTCTTCTGTTTTGCTCTGAGCCTTCCAATTCTATCTCGAAGACATCAGAGGATGATCGGACTACATACCTGTGTATCAAGGGACGCTGTTCAGCAGCCCCAACATGTGGACTCATAGGTCTCAGAGAATCCCGGACCAGATTTCGTCTAGTGTGAGATACCAAGACTGCGGCCATAGTCATATAATGAAGATCCTGTTCAGCAGGTGGAATACGACTTTGCCCATCTTCAAAATAATCCTGAATGAAACTGGTTGACAAGTCGCCGCTCGCAAAAGCCGGGTGACAGAGTACGGAGTTAACAAAATCCAGATTTGTTGTGACTCCCTCAATATGATACCCGTTCAGCGCACGTACCAGATGCTTTCGAGCTTCTTCCCGATTCGCTCCCCATGCGGACACCTTCGCTAGTAAGCTATCATAATGAATAGTGATAACGCTTCCAGCGTCAATGCCGCTGTCTACTCGTATGTTCTTGCCGAGAGGAATGGCATAGCGGGTTATCATGCCGGTGGTTGGAAGAAAACCGCGTGAGGGATCTTCCGCGCATATCCGGGCCTCTATAGCCCACCCTTTTATCAATACATCTTCCTGTTTGATGGCAAGTGGTTCCCCTGCGGCAATCCGGATCTGAAGTTCAACCAAATCCAAGTCAGTTACTAACTCAGTCACGGGGTGTTCAACCTGGAGGCGGGTATTCATCTCAAGGAAATAATAATTTTTTTCTTCATTTAAAATAAACTCCACCGTGCCGGCTCCCGCGTAGCCGGCTGCCCTGGCTAGATCACAGGCTGTTTTACCCATTTGAACGCGAAGCGATTCGTGTATCGCCCTGGAAGGAGTTTCCTCAATTACTTTCTGATAACGCCGTTGTATCGAGCACTCTCTTTCACCAAGGTGAATAATTGAGCCATAATTGTCTGCCATGACCTGAATTTCTATATGTCGTGGCCGCGTTACGAAACGTTCCACGAATATCCGGTCATCTCCAAAGCTCTTCTTCGTTTCTGCCCTGCACGCTTCAAGCGCTCCGGGTAGTTCAGTCATGTCATTCACAATTCGCATGCCTCTACCCCCTCCGCCGGAGGCGGGTTTTAGAAGCACGGGGAAACCGATTTCCTTAGCCACGGCCATGGCTTCTTTGACGCTGAGGACTGGCTCTTCACGACCGGGCACTACGGGTACTCCGGTTTTAATCGCTAAAGCTTTCGACGCAATCTTGTCACCTAGCAGGGAAATAGCCTGGATCGGGGGTCCAATGAAAACTAATCCCACCTCTTGAACCATCCTTGCAAATTCAGCGTTTTCAGATAGGAATCCATATCCGGGATGTACGGCCTGGCATCCGTGATGCAAAGCGGCTTCTATGATCTTTTCTGAATTCAGGAAAGAATCCTGAGATCTGGAAGGTCCGATGAGACAAGACTCATCCGCGTCGTGAACGTAGGGAGATCTAAAGTCCGCCTCTGAATATACGGCCACTGATTTCAATCCCATTCGCTTGCAGGTGCGAATTATTCGAACAGCGATCTCGCCTCTATTGGCTACTAATATTTTGTCAAACACTCTGCCTAACCTCAAAGAGGAATGTTGCCATGTTTACGTTTTGGCCTGTCACCGTGCTTACCTTCCAGGAATTGCAGGCTTCTAATCAGTCGTCCCCTGGTGTCCCTGGGGAAAATCACATCGTCGATGTAGCCTCGTTTTGCGGCGAGGAACGGGTTTGCAAAAGTTTTTCTGTAGAAAGCTTCCTTTTCGACCAAAGCCGCCGACGGATGAGATGAAGCCTGAATTTCTTTTCGGTAAATGACTTCAGCCGCTCCTCTAGGGCCCATAACCGCTATCTCGGCGGTGGGCCACGCATAATTTAAATCCGCTCCTATGTGCTTTGAGTTCATGACAATATAAGCGCCGCCGTAAGCCTTTCTTACAACCACAGTAATTCTAGGTACCGTAGCCTCAATAAAGGCATACAGGAGTTTTGCCCCGTGTCGTATGATTCCCCCATGTTCCTGCTCGGGACCAGGCATAAAACCAGGAACATCGACGAAACAAATGAGTGGAATGTTGAAGGCGTCACAGAATCTAACAAAACGGGCTCCCTTCGCCGAAGCGTTACTATCAAGAACTCCAGCCAAAACAGCCGGTTGGTTAGCAATGAGCCCTATGGTTTGTCCACCAAGTCGTCCGAATCCCACGATCAGATTTTTTGCGAAGTGAGATTGGACTTCGAAAAACTCGGCCCCGTCCAGGACGCTGTTAATTAGAACTTTCATGTCATAAGGCTGATTAGGGCTCACCGGAACCAGATAATCGAGCGCAGGGTCTTTTCTGTCGTTTGGATCCCGGAGATCTAGAAAAGGGGGTTTTTGCATGTTGTTGGATGGTAAGTAATTAATTAGTCTGCGGACTTCCCTGATGCACAAGATGTCGTTTGGTAAAACGAAATGAGCTACTCCACTTTTGGACGAATGAACACCGGCGCCTCCCAAATCGTCAAACGAAATATCCTGATGTATTATCGTCTTAACAACATTAGGCCCAGTAACGAACATGTAAGACGAATGTTCAACCATGAAAGTAAAATCGGTCATTGCCGGGCTATAAACAGCCCCACCAGCGCATGGACCCATAATGCAAGATATCTGGGGAATCACTCCACTTGCCATCACGTTTCGATTAAAGATCTGGCCATATGCCGCCAGAGAATCCACGCCTTCCTGGATACGGGCTCCTCCGGAATCGTTCAGCCCAATGAATGGAGCCCCAACTCTAACCGCATGGTCCATAACTTTGCTTATCTTTTCAGAATGGGCTTCTCCTAATGAGCCTCCGATCACGGTGAAATCCTGACTGAAGATGAAGACTTCTCTTCCGTCGATGGTACCGTGCCCCGTGATTACACCATCACTGAGATGTTCTTTTTCTCCTCCGAGATGGCCTCCTCTTCCAGCCTTGAGGACGTCGAATTCTTCGAATGATCCTTCGTCGAGGAGTAAATCAACTCTTTCCCTTGCGGTTAGTTTCCCGCGGGCGTGTTGCTCCGTTATACGTTTTTGCCCGCCTCCACCCCTCGCTTCATCCCTCATCCTCTGCAATTTTGCGAGGTTATCGTGAATCGGCCAATCAGTATCTTTCGTCTCAATTGAATCGTTTAAAGCTGGCGAGTTGGTCGCGTCAATTGATTGATTGGACGGCTTTTGCATCTTTATCTCCAAGTTAAAATCCTGAACTAATTAGTTTCTCAACAGAATAGCCAACTAGTCAAGAATAAAAAATCTTTTCAAAGCTTCCAGAATCTCTCCCAATTGCGATTCATCCTTAAGGTGAACGCGAATCACATTCCTTTCTCTTTTAGTTAGAGTTCTTAAATCACCGAACGCCTGAGCGGATTTGAGCGTGCCGAATGAATAATTAACTCCAGGTATGGGCAGATCATCAAAATCGTCGGCTGTTATGATAAGGAAATGACCGTTATTTGCGCCTCCCTTGTGAATCTGTCCTGTTGAATGAAGATACCTCGGGCCAAACCCGACTGTCGTCGCAACTCCAAACTTGTCTCTCACAAATGTCCTTAAAACTTCGAGTTCCGAATCATTCACTGTATTTGATCTGATAAAGGCATTAAACGCAACATAATCCCCGGGTTTAACACTCGAGATAAAGTCTCCGATTTTAGAGTCAAAATTATGGCCTCCTATTTCCAGAACCTCAGACTCGGGAAATTGACCTTGAGCAGCACATTCTTTGATTGTAGAAGCTGCAATATCCTTTGATTCTTGAACGTTAGGCTGATCAAAGGGATTTATTTTGAGGATCTGACCTGCGACGGCAGTTGCGAATTCCCACCGAAAGATTTCCCGTCCAATATCATACGCGTTATGCATCCTTAAGGTAACGACAGGAAAACCATCTCGTTCAAGCTCTGAAACAGCCATGTCGTATGTTGAGTCCGAATCTAATCGGAGATAAACAAAAATTCTGTCCTTGCCGTAACAAAAAGGTCTTCCAACTGGCTCACCTTCGATTGGTAGAACTCCTTTACCGTCTTTTCCGAGACTCTCAGCTACCAGTTGTTCCAACCAACATGCGAAGCTCTTTAAAGGCGGAGAAACGATGAGGGTGAGTTTGTCCCGACCGGAAAAAGCCGCCTGAGCCATGATAACGCCGAGCCACGCTCCCGGGCTTTCCAAGGCTGGCGCATCTGCTCCAGAGGCTTCTACCGCTTGCGATGAACGGGCAAGAAGGAAACTGATATCAACTCCGATGAGCGCTGCCGGGACCAGCCCAAAATATGACAGGGCGCTAAACCTCCCACCTATATCCGAAGGATTCAGGAATATTTTCCTGAATTTTTTTTCAGCCGCGAGTTTTCCTAAAATAGTGCCTGGATCCGTTATTGCGACAAAATGTCTTCCCACAGAATCTCTCTCCGAGTCTTGCACACGTTTATAGAAATATTTGAATAAAGACATGACTTCAATTGTTCCGCCAGTTTTGCTGCTGACTATGAACAAAGTCTTTTTTAGGTCTAACGACAATTCAATATCTCGAATCGCGTCGGGAACTGTTGTGTCAATCACTCTTAGATCCGGATATTGCTCATTATGTCCAAAACAATTCAAAAAAACTTCAGAAGCGAGAGCGCTACCGCCCATCCCGATTAAAACCACATGTTCATATCCAGCCGCGATGATTTCTATCGCAAAATTCTTTAGTTTCTCGACTTCACAGACCATAGTCTCCACAATGCGAAGCCATCCCAGGCGATGAGCGATTTCGGCTCGACTAGAAGGATCATCGGTCCACAACTCGGGCCTCATGTCCCATATCTGGTCCGTCACCTTCTCCCTATCGAGTCGAACTAAAATTTCATCAACATCTCGTTGCAGGTTCCCCAAAGACGCGGACCTATGTCCCCAACCGCGAAGCAACCTGGTCCTCTTGCGAGCTATCTCCGAGAGCAATTCATCAAATGAATCGCCAAACGAACTGACCCCCGCTTCCGTTAATCTCTGCATGATCAGGTCCATGCTGAGGCCTTCTCTCTCTATTGCTTCAAAAATACTCCTGGCGTTTTTCGAATTTGGACCAATTCGACGTTCGGGATCTCCATGATCACGGTAGGCTTCCAGTGTAGCTTTCGGAAGTGTGTTGATAGTGCCCGGCCAAAGAAGATTGTCGACATAGTATGTGTCTGGATACAATGGATTCTTGACGCTGGTGCTGGCCCAAAGAACTCGTTGAGGTTTAGCTCCCATTTTTGACAGGTTTTTCCACCTGTCTGATGCAAGAATCTCAGTATAAATTTCATAAGCCAGATTTGCGTTTGCAATCGCCGCCTGTCCTATCAACTCGTTGCACGCGCTACGGCTAGCGGGACCTGAAAACTCGCGCAATCTTTCATCTACAACCGTGTCTACACGGCTTACAAAAAATGAAGCTACGGAAGCGATTCCATTTGGGTTTCCTCCCGTATCTATCCATTTTTCCAATCCATCCATATACGCTTGAACAACGGCTCGATATTGCTCAAGGGAGAAAATCAGTGTAGCGTTTATGTTAATCCCCGCCGATATCAGCTCTCTTACAGCGTCAACTCCCTGTGGAGTGGCGGGTACTTTGATCATGAGATTTGGTCGATCTACCTTGTCAAAGAGTCTCTTGGCTTCGGACACTGTTTTTGCCCTCTCATAACCCAGGTCAGGGGGAACCGCGAGACTCACAAAGCCATCGACACCGTTTGTCTGTTTAAAGATCGGGAAAAGAAGGTCTGCAGCTTCACTTATGTCCGCGATGACAAGGTGCTCATAAACACCCGTCACGCCAGCTCCTTTGTCGACTTCGATATGAATGTCTTCATCGTAAATTTTTTCGTTACTAATAGAATTAAGAAGAATAGTCGGATTCGAAGTTATTCCTGAGATACCGTCTTCTTCTATTAATCTTTTGAGAGATCCTGACCGGAGCAATTCGCGACCCAGGTTGTCATACCATATAGATTGACCGAAGGAGTTTATGAGTTTCAAGGAGCTAGACATGAGCACCTCCATCCTAACGTTTAACGAACTGAAAACTCACCGAAAATTAACAATCTTCTTGACACGGGGCATGCTTGCGATTAACAATGATAGCTAGAATCTATCATGAAAAAGTGATCGTTAACAACAAAGGCTGCTGAGACATGAACATGGATTTGAACAAATATTTGAAAATTCAGGCCCAGGAAATTGATAGACACAAATGGATTGAATCTGAAAAGGCCGGACGAGACCTGGGGACCGAGGCTGTCATTGACTGGATCATGAAGTATGCGGATAGGTTTAGTGATCAATACGAACAACAAAGGTCCGACTCCCAATAGCCGGATTTCCTCCATTTTCTCATCAGATCAAATGCCACAACATTTTAAGTAATTAGCCCAGGAGGCTTGACATTGGGGGATTTGTACGTTTGTTTCCCAAACTTGGAAATGAGCCGTGGTTTCGATGCGTGGCGTTCACTTGAAACCTGTGTTCAGGAAATATTTGTAGTGACATTGAAATGTATTAAAAAATCGCGAGTTTTTTGGTATTGGGCTGTAAAAACAATTGAGGGGCTGAACTGTCCAAAAAACCTGACGAGAAAAGAACCGCTTTATTGAATTATTAAAAAATCGTAGGAGTATTCAAGAATTGAAAAAATTCTGGCAAATATTTTCTATCGCTGGATTCCTGATCGCTTGCGGACTTATTGCCGCTGGTCTTGGAGTTTCAAAAGACCTTGGCGCCCAACTCACCAATGCCGCCTCGGCCGGAAAGGTGAATCGGGTAGTTTCGATCCTCGATAAGGGAACTCTTCCAGATGTACATGACTCCAAAGGCTGGACTGCTTTGGGTGGGGCGGCTTCTAATGGGCAAATTGAAACAGTGAAGTTACTGGTGGAAAAGGGAGCCGACATCAACTCGTCGGGACAGTATGGAAAAACCCCCTTGATGGTAGCGGCTTCTCGGGGGCATGTGGAAGTCGTACAATTGCTATTGGAAAAAGGCGCGAAAGTAAACGCAAAAGACTGGTACGGACAGACATCGCTAATTTGCGCAGCGTTAAAAGGCCACAAGGATGTCGTGAAATTGCTTCTTGCAAACGGAGCTGACGTGAACGCAAGAACCAGAAAAGGGTTTACAGCGTTGAGTCTTGCGACTGAGCAAGGACATCATCAGGTAGCGGATTTAATTCTTGAGAAGAACCCTAATCAAAATGTACTGTCATTTGGAGCTGAGATTATAACCGGTCCATAACAGCATCCCGTGATTGGCTTCAAGGATTGGAGCGATATAGGGGCAACGGCCGCGAAGCGTCCTGCCCTACAAGGAGTTAGAATGATTTTACTTCGCAACGCGATGATTGGCTTACTGCTCATCATGGCGCCTGCTTATGTCTACGGGCAGGATAAACAAACCGTTGGTTGGATCGAAAAAGCTCTTATTTACCCGGGCGGTCTGGCGTTCGATGCAAAATTGGACACTGGAGCGGCTACTACGTCAATTAACGCCGTTGACATCGAAAAATTTGATCAAGATGGCCAGGAATGGGTTCGATTTAGCGCCGTTGACAAATCAGGGAAAAGATTTCCTTTTGAGCGTAAACTGTTGGGTGTGGCTGAGATTAAACGCCACCAGGGGCCTCCTCAAAGACGTTTTGTGGTCAAAATGGGCATCTGTATTGGGAACCATTATGCTTCGACGGACGTCAACCTTATCGACCGCAGTCGTTTTAAGTATCCTCTTCTCATCGGACGCAGTTTCATGGCTGGCAGATTGATACCGGACCCCTCGGCCGAATACACTGTTGAACCGGAATGTCGGGAGAAATGAGGCAGTGAACAAAGCCCGGCTATATTTGTTAGCTATTAGTTTGACAATAGTGGGGCTCGGAGTCTTTTCCTACAAGGCCTATTATCTGGGTTTTCCTTTGACGCCTAAAACCAAGGTCCAAGTGTGGAACGTGGACGCTCGCATACGCTTTGACGCTGAAGGCGGTCCTGTGAAGGTCACGATGTTTCTCCCTTTAAATAGTGGCCGGTTCGCTTTCACCGATGAACATTTTATTTCAACCAATTACGGGCTCAATTCATCCACGGAGGATGTCAACCGCTCAGCGGTATGGTCCACACGCAAGGCTGATGGCGCTCAGAATCTTTATTACAGGGCAACCGTTCGTATGACAAGCGCTAAGAGGCCCAAGAATGAAGCAAAGCCGGCGGACATTACGAATCCTGATTTCAAAGGGGCCAAACTTGCAGCGGTCGATTCTTTGATCAGCAAGATCAAACCGAAGTCGGCAGACACTCCGAGCTTTGTCATGGAACTTCTCCGAAGGCTTAATTCATCTAATCCTGACGATAACGTGAAGTTGCTTCTCGGACAAAAAACCGCGCAGCGAAACAAAGCGGACCTCGCGGTTCGAATACTCGCCCAATCCGGCATAGCTGCAAGAGTCGTCCATGGAATACACCTAGACGACGATAAATTGGATTTTTCAAAGAAAGTTAACTTATTGCACTGGGTTGAAGTGCACAATGGCCAAAGATGGCTGACCTTTGATCCTACGACCGGGAAATCTCCCGTACCCGTGGACTGGTTGCCGTGGTGGCGTGGAGAAGGTTCCCTGGTTAAGGTTCAAGGGGGATCCAAACTTAACGTAACGGTGTCTGTGAGCCCGAAGGTCGATGAAGGAATTGCGTCGATAGCCTTTCGAGGAGAAATTTCCAAGCCTCTTTTACTTAGATTCTCACTATTTTCTCTACCGGTAAATACTCAGGCCGTGTTTCGTATCCTACTCACAATTCCAATTGGAGCCTTTCTGCTGGTCATTCTGCGCAACATAGTCGGGATAAAAACTTTTGGGACATTCATGCCGGTACTGATAGCACTGGCCTTTCGCGAAACAGGATTGGCCTGGGGGGTTCTTATGTTTGCCGTGGTGGTGGCTCTTGGTCTCATCACCAGATTCTACCTGGAAAGACTGAAGTTGCTCGTGGTACCACGATTAGCGGCTGTTCTTATTGTGGTTGTTTTGCTGATTGTGGCGTTGAGCATTCTAACCCACAGTCTTGGTATTCATCGGGGATTGTCTCTTGCCTTATTTCCTTTGGTCATTCTCACAATGACCATTGAAAGGATGTCTATAGTCTGGGAAGAGAGAGGAGCCTCGGAATCTCTTCTGTCAGGACTCGGAAGCATTTTTACCGCAGCCCTTGCATTTGTTGTCATGAATAACAAGTTTCTTGAGCATATATTTTTTGTGTTTCCAGAACTGCTATTGGTCCTGCTAGCCGCTACTTTGCTACTGGGAAGATACGCGGGTTACCGAATAACGGATCTATACAGATTCAAAGCCTTGGCAAGAGGCTGAGAAAGACATGCTGAACATATTTAGGGGACTCAAAGATAAGGGCGTTTTGGGAATTAATGGGAGGAACGCCAATTTTACACTGAAATACAACCCTAGACGTTTTTACCCGCTAGTTGATGATAAATTGCGGACTAAAAGACTCGCCCAGGCCAACGCTATCCCCGTGCCGGAACTCTACGCTCTGGTAGAAGCTGCCGGTCAGGTCCGTGATCTACCCGATGCGCTGAAAGAGTGTTCTGATTTTGTTATTAAACCCGCCCACGGCAGCGGGGGAGAGGGGATTCTGATAGTTTCAAGGGAGGACAACGGCGCTTTTCGAAGACAAAACGGCGATCCGCTATCCTTGGAGGAGTTGAAACACCACGTTCTTAACTCGTTAAGTGGTCTTTACAGCCTTGGCGGTCAACCAGACGAGGTTTTAGCTGAATACAGGGTGGAGTTCGACCCAGTTTTTGAAAAAATCAGTTACGAAGGTGTGCCGGATATCCGCATAGTCGTTATGTTTGGGATCCCCGTGATGGCAATGATTCGTCTTCCTACGAAAGAGTCCGACGGAAAAGCTAACCTGCATCAAGGAGCGATAGGCGTAGGCATCTGCATGAAGACAGGAACCACCCTTAGGGGGGTATGGAAGAACAACATTGTTACGGAACATCCCGATACAGGTAACCCAGTCACTGGGTTAATCATTCCGTGGTGGGACGACCTACTTGAACTTTCAGCGAAGTGGTATGAATTGACCGAATTGGGTTATCTAGGCGTGGATATTGTCCTCGACAAATCAAGAGGTCCTCTAATATTGGAATTGAACGCTCGCCCTGGGCTAAATATCCAGGTCGCCAATGATAGTGGCCTGCTTCCAAGATTGGAACTTGCGGAACGATACCATAAGGACTTGAAAAACATTTCAGAAAGAGTAGCTTTTGCGAAAGATAACTTTGCAGTAAACGCCCCTCATTAGGCTCTTGGGCCAAAAAGCGCAGTCCCAATTCTTACGACGGTCGAGCCTTCTTTAATCGCGACCTCAAAATCGCCCGTCATGCCCATAGAAAGTTCTTTAGAACCCGGATTCAGAACACTCTTACTTATCAGATCGTCCCGCAACTCACGTAGTCTGCGAAAAAAGGGCATGGCCGCATCCGGGTTGTCAAAAAATGGGGGCATGGTCATTAACCCCAATAATCGTAGGTTTGGTAGGGATTGAACGAGACCAATCAGGGGTGACGCTTTGGTTTCCGGAATCCCAGATTTTTGAGGTTCTCCTGACAGGTTAATCTGGATCATTACCCCGAGTGTTTTGCCGAGGTCTCCAGCCCCCTGGTTAAGGGCCTGAGCTGTTTCAAGGTCATCGACTGTCTGTATCACGTCAAAGATTTCAGCCGCCTTTTTAGCTTTGTTTCTCTGCAGATGGCCAATCATATGATATTCAAAGGCCCCACAGTCGGCTGACGGACGTTCCCTGATTGCTTCCTGGACATAATTGTGGCCGATGATTGGAATTCCCAGCCCTACGGCTTCCTCTACCGTTTTCCGACTTTGCGTCTTTGCCGCGGCCACTATCCTCACGGATCTTGGATCACGGCCCACTTGCGCCGCCGCAATAACAATCTTTTTGCGTAACTCGTCAAGATTCTCAGCTATCAATCTAATCAACTCCCAAGAAATCGAATATCCCGAGTTTTTTGAAGTCCCGGGCTACTTCACAAAGAGGTAAGCCGACAACATTCGTATAAGAACCATAGACTCTTTCAACAATCGCAGCTCCCACATCCTGTATGGCATAAGCGCCAGCCTTATCCATGGGTTCTCCTGTCAGGACGTAACCCTGAATCTCCGCTTTTGACAAAGTTCGTATAAATACTTCACTGCGAGCGTACGAGACGATTTTCATTTCGGGATAACATGAGTTGATTATAGCGTAACCGGTAAACACAATGTGAGTTCTTCCTGAAAGGATTGAAAGCATTTTCACTGCTTCAGCCCGATCGTGCGGCTTCCCCAGAATCCGGCCATCTATAACCACAATCGTGTCTGCCCCTAAAACCCATGAGTCCCGATATTTTTTTGATATTTCAGAAGCTTTTTCGTGAGCCAGTCTCTGAACATGAGCTTCTGGTTCTTCACCATCCCGAGCCAGTTCATCTATTTCGGCGGGAACTACGACAAAGGGAACCTTAATGGATTTAAGCAGCTCTTTCCTCCGAGGAGAAGAAGAAGCCAAAACCAACTTATTTTCAGAATCAATGTTAATTAGCATCTCTGGACACAAAAACTCCCAACTGATAAAAGAAAGACTGATAATATAATAAAAAGGAGACCTATGTTGGAAAATAAAATTCACACGGCTTTAATTCTTTTCCTATCAATTGTGCCCTTTCTTTTGGTGACCGCAGTTGGCGCAGCCCAATCAGTCACTACTCCATCAGGCCTCAAAGTCGAGATACTCAAGCAGGGCACGGGTCCGAAGGCCAAGTCGGGTCAGAATGTGACCGTACATTATACAGGAACGTTAATTAACGGGAAAAAGTTCGACAGTTCACGCGATCGTGGTCAACCTTTTACATTTAATCTGGGCGCAGGACAGGTAATTAAAGGATGGGACGAAGGGGTTGCGTTGTTGACAGTCGGCAGTCGAGCTAAATTGACCATCCCGCCGGAGCTTGGATATGGCGCTGCTGGAGCAGGGGGTGTCATCCCTCCTAACGCAACTCTGATCTTTGACGTCGAATTACTGGACGCCAAATAGAAATTCGGAGAATACTCAAATATCCTTGTGATAACCTTTCCAAATGGCGGGTGCGATCCAGGCCGGCCGGGGCCGTAATACACTAATATGGCCTCGTCCGGATCAGTGTTAATCAATTTGATAAATGATTGATCAGTGCAAGGAGGCGGCAAGTTGAGTCACGAATATTGGATAGCGGTTATTCTGGGAATAGTGGAAGGTCTTACCGAGTTCTTGCCTGTTTCCTCGACAGGGCATTTAATAATAGCAGGGGACCTTCTAAACTTTACCGGAGAAAAGGCCGCCTCCTTTGAAATTTTCATACAGTTAGGCGCTATACTCGCCGTCATGGTCCTTTACTGGCAAAGATTCGTCGGGCTTATCCCAGATGGATTTAGGCTGGGCAAAAAAAATGGATTCAAAGGGTATCAAGGGCTCCTGTTGCTTGCGTTGACTACTTTGCCCGCTCTGGTGGCAGGGTATCTTGCAAGACACGTAATTAGAGCCTATCTGTTCGGACCGATGACTGTGGCCCTTGCGCTCGGCGTAGGGGGAATCGCTATACTCTTGGCTGAGAAATACAAACCTCAAGCCAGGACCTCGAGTCTGGATGAACTCAGTTATTTCCAGGCGTTGATGATTGGTTGCTTTCAGTGTTTCGCTTTGTGGCCCGGAATGTCGCGGTCAGCTTCCACAATAGTTGGAGGGCTACTGTCAGGACTGGATCGGAAGGTGGCAACCGAATATTCTTTCCTCGCCGCAGTTCCCGTAATGGTAGCCGCCACAGGATATGATTTGTTGAAGAGCTGGAAACTCTTGGAAATATCTGACATACCGTTTTTCACGATTGGCTTTCTGGTTTCCTTCATAGTCGCCGCTGCGGCGATAAAAACCTTCATCGCGTTAGTGCAGAGATGGAGCCTGGCTCCTTATGCCTATTATCGAATATTGATAGCCCCCATCATTTGGTACGTAATGGTTTATTAGTATTGACCGGATGAGTCTTCAGTCTTCCCGTCAGATTACATTTCTTCTATAACAGCGTCATGAAGCAGTGGTCTGAAGTCCTTGATCCGGAAGTCAGATTCCCCCATGTAGACCCTGTTTGTCAGAAACGTGACAACAAGCTCTTTTTCAGGGTCGATCCAGAGTGATGTTCCGGTAAATCCTGTATGGCCTACACTCCGTGGACTAAATTTGTTACCGCAAGACGCTGCTGTCTCGAGATTGGTGTCAAAGCCCAAGCCGCGGGATGACGCTGGATGGAACCCGGCGAGCGAGCAGAACTCTGAGACTGTGGAATTGTCAAAAAAAGCTTCTTTCGATTTAAGACCGAGCAAAACCTGTTGGGCCATCTCTGTAACCCCTCGGGCAGTTCCGAACAACCCTGCATGACCTGAAACACCTCCTAGTGCGCGAGCGTTCAAGTCGTTGACGAGTCCAGGCGAATCACCAGAGCGAGTCCGAACGATTCTGTCCGAAAAGTCAAAAGGTTTGAACATGAGATCATGATGAAGCCCCAACGCCTCATATATGAATTCCTTCACGAACAAATCAAGAGTATGACCTGTTTCAACTTCCACTATAAAAGAGAGGAGCATGAAACCCAGGTCGGAATATATACATCCTTTTCCAGGCGCATAAACGAGGGGCTCCCTGAAGATCTTTTCTCTAATGAATGCCTTAGGTTCGGTGACCGGCGTCATGAGGTAATACGGTTTCCAGGCCGGCAGCCCGGAAGAGTGCGCAAGTAAGAAACGGGGAGTTATTTGAGCTTTATTATCAGGGATTTCTGGAAACCACTTTGTCATTGGCGCGTCAAGAATATTCGGATCTTTGGCGCTCAAGAAAAACCATGATGGTGTCGTCGCGATTATCTTGGTCAATGACGCAAGATCGAACAGGGTGTTTTGTGTGACTGGATGATCTACATCATTTGATAGGACCCCATAATACCCGTTATGGACTATTTGATCCCGGACGGACACTATAAGAGCCGCAGCGGAGAACATCCCCAGCCTCAACGCTTCATTGATCAGCTCTTCAGGTTTTTTCAATTTCATGGATTTGAAAGTTGACCAATCATTTTTTTGGACCGCCTGTTGTTTGTCGAAGGGGTAGGTTATGAAACATCAATAGGGCTATTGATCCGGGCCCCTGGTTGAAAATGTAGTCATGAGGTCCTGTTAATTTCATGTAGGTGACGGGAATTCCTTCATCGTTTAGCAAAGCTTTCATCTTATCTACGGATGGAGCCATGCTGTCCCCGTCGCTAGTAATCAATTGAATAGAGTGATTTTTCAGTTTATTCTTGTTCTTTCGAATCAGTCCGCGATATGTGTCTAGAAAAGGACCAAACGCTCCTTGGATAGAGCCTATAGATGAGAACGCTTCTGGATATTTTAGACCGAAAAGCATGGATCTCGCTCCACCCATCGAAACTCCATCAACTCCTACCAATCCCCTTGCTACCCTGTACCGGTGTTTCAAGAGTGGCAGGAGTTCCTTCATTACGAAATCCTCGTAGCCGGTGTTTTCGAACTCCGGTAAAGTTGTAATCAGCGGTGAATACGGACAGGCGACTATAACACCGGAAAAAGGGTGTCTCTTGAGCTTTTGATTAAATTCTACCAGCCTTTGCTCAGAGACAAGGCCTTTGAAGTCTGGGGCTTTCAGGTGATTGCTGGTCAAAGCGTGGATAGCATCATCCATCCTGTAATAACCCAGCCATGCCATCGCCCCCTCGCGAGGAGGACGAGAGCATTCTCCGGCCCCCCCAAAGGCAATCACCAGTGGATATGACTTGTCTGTCCGCGACGAGTAATCCAGAGGAAGAGTAACAACCACTACCGCATTCGGAACGTTTCGTGAGTTCAGAAATAGAAATTCACTAGGAGCTTTGCAAGATAAAATCGGCTCTGTTTTTCTCAATATCTTTTCAACTTCGATTTGCGCTCCTGACCCTGAAATCTCATTCGCCCCATGGTCGGTTTCTGAAGGAGAAGATCCCCCAAAGCGTGTGGATAATTCCCTCGAGGTTTTTCCGGAATCTCCATTAATGATCGAATGCTTGTTTACCCCTTTTCCTTCGGGTTTTTTGTCCGAACAACTAGCGCAAACTGTCGCGAAAACAGTAAGTGACGCGATGATCCAAAAATAGCGTGAGAAATAAGTTTCTGAATTCACTACCAATAACCTGGCAACACCCCTGAATTTCCGCTGGATGGTTTATGTGTCGTCTCTTGTGCGGCTTTCTTGAATTTGCTCTTATCAGAAGCCAGAACAGGCTTGATGTTCTGATTAATACCGAGGGCCTTAAAATTTTTGGAAAACTGTCTGGAAAACCAATAGAGAGCCTGATGTCCATTAGGATAGCGATATGCGCAATACCCGTGCCCGCAACTTTCGAATACATGTACATCAACAGGGAATCCCGCTGATTTCATATCCTGTACGAGTTCATAGAGTCGACCACGATTGCTGTAGGAATTACATCCATCTTTGACATTGGTGTTTATGTTGTAAGCGATTCCACCCGCCTTCTTGATTCGGGCCACATTGTTTCTCCACACGTCGGGGGTCATAGGATAACTCCCAAGGTCTGTCTGTTGCCCACCGGCATAACCGAATATGTCCGGTCGTCTTGCTGAGATCATTATCGCTTGGGCTGCTCCTGCGCAAGCGCCGTCAATTCCCCTGAACCTGCGATCCGGCACAGTCCTGTAATTAGCGTCAATGAAAGGGATAACCTCGTCTATAAGGTATTTTTCATAATTCGCGGTAGCCCCTCCACCGGGGTTCCAGACTGAAACCACAATGACATCCTCATAGGGCTTATCCCGAAGCCATTGATTAAATGTCTGTAACTCTCGGTCATTAATATTGTCCTGAAAGCTGGCTTTGTTCAAAGTGCCGGACTTGAGGTTATCCATCGTCAATGGAGTCTTGCACCAAACGGACCAATAAGTTGCGCCCCCGAGTTCAGGACCGTTGTCCCATCCTGATTTTCCGCCAAGAAGGTAGACAACTCCGTAACGCCTGTTTAAATCCATTTCATAATTCTCAGGTAAAATTACGTGCACAGGAAAGGGCCCTGGAACATCCTGACCACCTTTTGCTTTGGCGCTTCTAAAAACATCTGATTGAACTCGAACAACCTCGATATAATGTTTGGTTCTCAGGAACTTTGTCCGCGCTTCGATTTCAGACCAGGGCTCTTCTTTGGGGGCGGCGTATGCGGCTACTGTGCTCATGATTAACAAGCCCAGAAGCGACAATGTTAATAATTTAATTTTACCAATCATCACACTCTCCATGTGAGCTTAGAGAAAGACAGGAAAACTCTCAGACCGAACTTATCGAACATTAATCATGTATACTTGAACAGGAAACCCTTGTTGATCAACGGTTTGACCCGAAGGTGGATCCATAAGTATTACGCTGCTCTTAACATTTACCCCCCTCAGAGCGCATCTGACATACAAAGGGTAGGTTCCAGGTCTGCCTGCCTGTACCCCGACCTGCATCTCGTACGTCTTGTTTTCTCCCCAAAGCTCGATCCATTGCTCAGCCATCGGGACTTTCGTGCGAATCTTGTCGGAAGTGATCGACAGGACGGTACTGCCGGAGGGAAATACTCTTCCAGGTTTGCACGAAACTATCCGAAGACCTTGAGGGTCAGGGGAGGACACTGTTATGCCACCGTAGTCGGATTCAGCTCCCTTATTTTGAACCGTCACACTTAACACAAAAGATTTACCTGCCTGGACCTCTTTTGGGACCTTTACGTTAAGTATTTTAGGTTCAGCCTCACGAGGTTTGGCTATTTGAAAGACATTAGCCAACCATGGCTTGCCGTCTACTGTAACTTCTTCTACGTATTCCCCTTGAGTGGCTTCTATTGTGCCGGATGTTCCGAAATCCCGTGGAAAAACTACTTCGAAGTCAGTGCTTGAAGAAGGTATAGAACCCTTATAATCACGTTCTCCTGAGGGAGTTTTCAATAAAATGTTAACCAACCTGGGGTTGTCAGTCCTGTTCTGAAAAATAAACGTGACAGCCGACTTTGTGTCATCCGAGAACTTGGGAATATGCGTAACGATGTCAGGAATTTTGTTGAATACTTTGCCTGCAAGGTGGGTCAATTCGAGTTGAGGACCAACGACTTGTTTATGATCTTCTTTTTCGTTGTGGGAAGCGTCAACGCTTTGGTTTTGCAATGAGTTCCCAGGAGCTGGAGTTTCCCCTTGCGTTTCATTTTGAAGAACAGATGGTGTTGATTTTTCATGAGACGCTCCGGGGGGGAGCCCTGGTAGCGCATCCACAGGAGAGGATTTCATAGACTCCGGACTAGGGGGCGCCCCGTCTTGACGGTTAGATGAATCCTCGGACGCTACGGTAAGATCGGGTAGCTTGGCTTCAACAAATAGAATGTCTTTGTAGTCGCCCCTCGTCCCGCGAAACTGCCCCATGAATTTGGCCAAGCCCTGAGAAGAATTGATATCAATTTTGTGAACATTGCTTCGTTGCGTGGCGTGATAAAGCCAAATAGCGCCCTTTCCATCCGGTATGGCGATCACAACATGGTAATGAATCACTTTGTAACCAGGCTGATGGGCAGGTTTGCTGATATCTCCGAAATACGCATATCCCGGCCTCATTTGATTTATGACCTGGGTCCAACTGTTTCTGTCGTCAAGTCGAAATCCCCTGAGGTTCATGCCATCTGCAGTGTCAAGGTTTACTGCCCGCCCGTCAGGCATGATGACCCTACGTTCGACGCCGTCACTGAGGTTTAATATGAGATCAAAACCAAAATCCCAATCTTTCCCCAAGGCGGCTCCCTGACCGCTATTTCCATGCCTGTCCCTTGTCGCTTCGGTCAAGGTCCAGTTTTTATCGAATATAAACCTGCATACTGAAAGGACCAAACCGCTGCAATTAAGGCCTGGACTGTCAAAAAAATGATCCGGCCGACCAAACGTAGTGAAACGACCTTGATCATCCAAAGCCCCGTCATCCCGGTAAGGAATTCCAAGATGTGTATCCGCAATCGCGATCGGATCGGTCTTTTCCGCCACGCCCCTTTTCCACAGGTAATCGGGCGCATAAAGTTTAACAGGGAACGACAATGAAGGTATCAGAGCTATTATAGCTGCAATGATCAGGATACTGTAGATTTTACGAGATCTTATCACCTGACCTCCGATTTTGACTTTATAGATATTTTAGCAAGTCAATGAAGTTGACGCAATAGGAGCGTAGTGTGGCTAAGTTCCATGAAACCCTGTATTCGATGTGACGTTTCAGCAAGAAGTTACCTTACCTCACGGTAAATGTAAGGCGACGCGCCAGCTTACCCTCAAGGTACAACTCAACTTTCCAGAGACCGGGTTTATGATTGTAAAGCTGCATGGTGGGAATTGACTGAACTCGCGTGGTGCCATGGCTGCTGCGGTTTATGCCCTGTTTGCTCTCTTGTTTGGTGTCGTAGGTGGCTCTAATCTTCCTGAATTCCTGGTCCGAGGGGTCGTACCATATCGTTTCCGCCGTGTACTGATTCGTTTCATTCCTTGGCGTGAAATAAAGGTTCACGGAATCATTGACGTTGTGATCAAAATTGTCTTTCGCCGAATATGCAGACCCTGGAGAGAGAAAAACATCCTTGACTAGGTAGTAATACTCGTCAGATGATGTTTTTTCCACACCTTTCCACTTGCCCGGATTAATGGCTCCGCAACCGGTCAACCAAAAGGTGAACAGGAGACCCAACACCACGAACAGGCCGACAGACAAAAAGCATTTCGAGAACTTGTAAATTTGAAAAATTAATCCTACTTTCATCTACTCCTCAACTGTCAGATTGTTCAGAGCGCTGGTTCGAGTCCCTCACCATCGCAACCTCGTCACATTCCGGAAACTTTGGACACTTTACGCAATCTGCCCATATCTTATGAGGTAAAAGACTCTTGTCCATCAGAACAAACCCCATTTTTTCAAAGAGGCTAACACGATAGGTTAACACAAAAACTTTTTTTATTCCGAGTTCGCAAGATTCTTGTACCAGAGTATCAATAAGATTTCGCCCGACACCTTTACCCTGACGTTTCCTCTTGACCGCCACCGAGCGAACTTCAGCAAGATCTTCCCAAACTATTCGTAGGGCTCCACAACCGATGATTTCACCAGTTTCGTCATCGACAGCGACCGAGAAATCCCTAATTTGAGAATATATGTCGGCAATGGCGCGTGCGAGCAAGTGACCGCCTTTTGCCTGTTCAGAAATAAGAGCATGAACTTTTTTTACATCCGTCAGGACAGCTTTTCTTATCAACTTAGGACCTTTCCTTGGTCTTCTTTACCAGGTTTCTAACATGTTCACGAACAGGCGCCGAATCTTCGGACGCTCCCAGCATCCTGGCCAATTCCGAAATACGTTCCTCCCGGTGTAAAGCATTGGCTTCGATCGAAGTCCTACCTTCCTTCACAAATTTTCGTACGGCCAAGTGATGGTCAGCTTTAGCCGCAATTTGATGCAAATGTGTGATACAAATCGTTTGTTGTCGTCTTGCCACTTGAGCTAGCCTGTCAGCCACGGCGACCGCCGTATGTCCCCCAATACCGGCGTCAACCTCGTCAAAAACCAGAGTGGAGGCCTGTCCGGCAGAGTCAATCTCCAAAGTTTTCAACGCTAACATGACTCGTGAAAGCTCTCCGCCTGACGCAATCTTCGCAAGAGGTCTGGCTGATTCCCCTGGGTTGGCCGCAAGGAAGAACTCAATTGTTTCAAGACCCTTGGCTCCGGAGACCTCTCGAGATCTCTCGTTGAAGTTCACAGAAAATACTGCATCCCGCATCGCAAGATCAGAGAGTTCTTTCTTCATTGAGGTTTCTAAAATAATTGCCGCTTGGCGCCTCCGCTTTGATAGTGTTTGGGCTTCAATCAGGAAATCTTTTTCCGCTGATTCAAAACGTTTTTGACAATCCTTGAAGTCTTTCTCAGCGTTTAAGATAGCGGATACTTCGTTTGATACTGATTGAAGCCGCTGCATGAGATGCTCGTCATCTCCGCCATATTTTTTCTTCAAAGTCTTCAAACGACTTAAACGCTCTTCAATTTCTTCAAGTCTTGCAGGATTATCATTAGTGTTTTCTGAAATATTTCTTAACTCGAGAGCGACGTCTTCGAGCTGATACATAGCTCCAGTGAAGTTTTCAACAATCTTATTTGTTTTTGGGTTCAAAACGACAAGCGCCGCAAGCGATTTTTTAATTTCAGAGAGATTTGAGATCACGGCGCCTGATTTTGAGTAGAGCTTCTGGTAAGCGTCATAGGATTTCTCCCGAATTTGAGAAGCCTTTTTAAGGATCTCACGCTCTTCCGCCAGTTCTTCCTCTTCTCCAAGCTTCAGATTCGCTTTGCCAAGTTCCATCGCCATGGACTTATTTTCAGAGGCTCGGGTTTCAAGCCCATGAAGTCTAGTTTTTGAGGCGCGAACCTCATCTGAAGACTTGCGAACAACATGGAAAAGCTTTTCCAACTTTTTTCGCTGAGCTTGAAGATTGGCGGATCGGTCCAGTATTTCAATATGTTCCTCCGGATCCAGTAAAATATGACTTTCGTGCTGACCGAATACCGTTACCAGATTTTTTCCAATCCTTTCAAGCATAGAAATGGTAGTAAGATTCCCGTTCGTGAAACACTTTGACCTCCCGCTCTGGTTGATTCTGCGAGATATTATGAGTTCACCGGAACCTTCGAATATTGATCTGAAATCAGGATCAATAGAACCAACATCTGAAACTTCAAAAATAGCCTCTACTGCAGCTTCATCCGCGCCTGTTCTTATCAGATCCGCGCCTCCTCTTGCCCCAAGGATCAAACCGAGCGCCCCGATCAAAATCGATTTGCCCGCGCCGGTTTCCCCGGTCAGAACATTCAGGCCTTCCTGAAATTCAATTTCAATCCGATCTATGATCGCAAAATTGCTAATTCTGAGATATCTTAACATCTTTCAGAAAACATGATTCTCTGTTATTCGGGTTTGTTTTTTAGCCAACGTGCGTGAGTTACGAGTTTCAGCCCAAAATTATCTGACAATACCCAGTTTTGCTTCAAGCGCCTCGAAATATCCCCGGGTCCTTGATTTAACTATTACAAAAGGAATCGAAGATTTCTTGATTTTAATTGCATCCCCCAACTTTAAGTCACGAGACACACGTCCATCTATTGTGACTTTAAATGTTTCCCCTCTTTCAAGCGTTAACTCGACAGCTCGGTCAGCCGGTATGAGCAGCGGACGGGAGAGCCCCGAGTATGGGCATATTGGCGTGATCAACATAGCTTCCACGTCCGGATGCACCAGAGGTCCGTTTGCCGCGTACGAGTAGGCGCTGGAACCTACCGGCGTCGCAACGATTACGCCGTCAGCCCGAAGTTCAATATCTCTAGTTGCTCCTAACTTCAACACAATGTCAATGATCCTTGCCACACCACTCCAGTGGATTACCACTTCATTTAAGACCCTGACCTTGTTGTTTTCAGGCAGAGTTGCCTCGAGCATCATACGTTTGGCCAAAATTGATTTGCCCTCAATGGCCGCAAGGATTTCAGAGCAAGCTTCTTCAGGCGATATTTCTGCAAGGAACCCGACTCGTCCAAGATTAACGCCCAGTACAGGTACTGGTTTGTCATTCAGCAAAGCGGCGACTCTAAGGATTGTGCCGTCTCCTCCTAGCGCCACGATTAGATCCGCCTCTCCTGCTATATTGCTCGTTGGTTGGACATTCCAGCTTTTCGGCAAATCTGAAAAGGAATCTTCTACCAGGGCTTCTTTCCCGAATTTGGCAAGAAGATGGGAAATTTGTTCAGCCAAGGCTAACGCCTGTTCGTGCCCACTCTTAAAAACCAATCCGACCTTGCGCATGATCGCCCCGCCGTGACCTATCAGTAAAACGTTAACATTGAGTACCATGTTTTTGAGTCAAAATCTAGAGAAATAGACTAATTCTGAGCAACTGGCCGATACACCTTGATGACCTCCCCACAATCGTATAGGCTAAAACGCAAAGAAAATGACTAAGTGAAGCAATTGGCTCTCCTAGAAAAATCGAGAGAGAAGCGCAATGGACCTGTTTGAAAACAATCATCACACGTTGAAAGAAAGACCGCTTGCCGACCGAATGCGACCGAGAAGCCCGGATGAATTTGTTGGTCAGGATCGTTTGTTGGGCCCTGGTAAAGTTTTGACCAGGACTCTGGAAGGCGGGAGACTATTTTCGATGTTACTGTGGGGGCCTCCCGGAGTTGGGAAAACTACATTAGCTGAAATTATAGCCAACAAATCCAGTTCCAATTTTCATCACTTTTCAGCGGTTACAGTGGGTGTTAAGGACGTCAAAGAAGTTGCTGCAAAGGCAAGGGACGATCTTCGAATCTCGGGTGTAAAAACCATTCTTTTCCTTGATGAAATCCACAGATTCAACAAGGCTCAACAGGATTACCTTTTGCCTCACGTCGAAAAAGGAAATCTCATACTGATAGGGGCTACCACGGAAAATCCAAGTTTCGAAGTCAACGCTGCGTTGCTATCCAGAATGAGGGTTTTCATGCTTGACGAATTGAAACCCGAGGATTTGGAAACAATAGTTGATAGGGCGTTGAAGGACCAGGAACGTGGGTTGGGCCGGCACGACCTGAACATCGAAAAGTCGGCGCTTGATATGCTGGTTTCAATCGCCGGAGGTGACGCCAGAAACTGTCTCAACATCTTGGACGCTGCTGCAAATTTAGTCTTATTGAACAATCAGCAAGATATCGATGTGAAATCGATTGAGGAGGCGGCGCAAAAAAGGAGTCTTCTTTATGACAAGTCAGGGGAAGAGCATTACAATCTTATTAGCGCACTCCACAAATCTCTCCGGGACAGTGACCCGGACGCTGGATTATACTGGATGGGCAGAATGATAGAAGCGGGTGAAGATCCCCTTTACGTGGCCAGGCGACTTGTGAGGTTTGCGAGCGAGGACGTGGGACTGGCTGCGCCGCAAGCTCTTGAGCAGGCAGTGGCGACATTTCAGGCCTGCCGCTATATTGGCCTGCCTGAATGTGCGCTAGCATTGGCGCAATCTGTTGTTTACCTGGCGCTTGCGCCTAAATCCAATTCTCTGGAAGAAGCTTACATAGCAGTCAAAGGAGAAATAAAGAAGTCCGGGTCCTTGGCTACACCGTTGCACATTAGAAACGCCCCAACGAGTTTCATGAAATCCATAGGATATGGAAAAGGCTACAAATATGCCCACGATTTTCCGAACGCTGAGGTAGAACAGGAACACATGCCCGAGAAACTGAAAGGGACGAGATTCTATCACCCGACTGACCGAGGGTTTGAGAAAACCTTGAAGGAGCGTTTAGACGCTAAACATAAACTGGAAGACTGAACAAGGCCAACCCTCAGTTTTTTTAAATAAATCTGTGAGATCATAAATCCGAAATATATCGCATGGGACGTTTAGAATCACTATCAGACCACGAATTAGTAAAGGCATCTCAGAATGGCTCCGAGATTTATTTTGGAGAACTGGTGTATCGACACACTAATCTGGTCTACCGTATCGCAAGATCGATCACCGGTTCCCATGAAGAGGCTGAGGATATCGTTCAGGAGACTTTCCTAAGGGCTTTCAAAAGTATAGAAAAGTTCGATGAATCGAAATCCACGTTTAAAACGTGGTTACTGACGATCGCTCGAAACCAAAGTATTAATATTGTGAGTTCATTTAGAAGAAAAACCTTCAAATTTTTTAGCGATCGGGACGAAGATGACCCGGAACTCGAATTCTCGTCAAATCCATTATCTCAGGAAACTCAAGACGCTGAGACACAGTTATCCATTAAGCAGCAATTCCACGCGATGGAAAAGGCATTGAAGAAATTACCGGAACGACAAAGGAGCGCCCTTTTGCTGAAATCGCAGGAAAGCATGAGTTACGAAGAAATTGCGATCGTGATGGATATTTCAGTTTCATCGGTGGAATCGCTCATATTTAGAGCCAGAAAAAAAATTATAAAACTTGTGGAAAGATAAAAGATTCTCGCGAGTTCTGATTTGTTTACAGGTATAAGATATTGGAGGGCCAGACCATGAAGCACATGGAATATCAAAAAGAGATTTCTTTATTATTGGATGGCGAATTAGACTCGGCATCTCAACGTAAATTGCTGGATCACATGTCGGAATGTGCTGATTGTGTTCGGGTCTACGAAGAATTGGTGTCCCTAAATGATTCATTAGCGACCGTGAAATTCTCTTTGGCCGATCATTCTCTCGCAGACAAAGTGAAGGCTCGAATTTCCGGTGACTCAAGTTCTGTCAGCGACGCATGGAAATTTTCTCTCTTGAAGCAGGTTCCGATATGGGCTTTGATAGCGGTCCTGGCGGTCGGAGTTGGAGACAAAGCAGGGAAGACGCTGACGGAAGCTCTTAGCGCGCAGGACTCCAGCCCAAAGATGGATACATTGCTCCAGGATAACTCGGAATCTCTTTCGGATATAGCTCTTGACTTCGGGATGGCGGAGAACTCTCAATGAAAAGAGCTTTCTTTGTAGGTTTGTTGCTGTTTTCCCTATTGGTTAATGCTTCTGTTGGTGTGGTGATTGCTCGCCACTGGTGGCATGAAAAAAAATTTACAGCAATTGAGTCGACCGAGTGTCCGGCGCTATCGACCGAAGACGTAAAGAAGATTTCGAAAAGCTGGTCGGGTGAAACTAAGATGGGAATCATTAAGGCCAGGCGCGAACTCCAGAGCAAAAGAGCCGAAGTCCTTGACCTTATAGCTTCAAATCCCGGCAATTTGAAACCTGCTCAAGACGCTATCCACGAGATGATAAATCTTCGCGCCGTTTTGGAAAGTCAGATATTGGAACGCATAAGCCAGACCATGGCGTCTCTTCCTAATGAAAAGCGTATGGCCCTTTTGGAGTTTCTAAAACACAGAACCTGCAGAATGAGGCATTCGGGAAGGGGTTTAGGGCCGAGTGGAGATCGAGGTTGTGGTCCCCCCGGTTCAGGACCATGCAAGGAACCGGGAATGTAAGGCATCATTCAAGAAACGGACTTTTGAGTCCGTTTCTTATTTTTGGTGGAAAGAAAATAATAAACTTTCTCGCGCGGGATTCTCTAAACCAGTCGGTATTAGAATTATGATCGATGAGAAATTGATGATCATCGAAAACGAGAAAAGGAGAAATTGGTGAAATGAGAAACTCAAGAACAGCTCTCGGACTAGTTGCTGCAATGACACTGCTAATCGCTTCCTCGGCTTTTGCTTTTGGCCCTTGCGGAAATTGCCCTGGTTTTGGAGGAGGCAAAGGAATGGGGTTTGGTCAGGGGCTAGCTCAAATTGATAGCCTTACTAAAGAGCAAAAAGCACAGATCAATTCTTTAAGAACTGACTTTCTCAAGAAAGAGGAAACGCTGCGATCTCAGAAAGCTCAAAAAAGAATTGAGCTTATGGAGTTAGCGACCAAGTCTCCGCAAGATGAGGCCGCCATCCAGAAAAAGAAAGAAGAAATATGGACGATTCAGGATCAGATGCGAAATGAAGGCAGGGCTTTCGGCACAAAGATTCGTTCATTGCTAACTCCTGAGCAGCGCGAGAAAATGGGTGTTTGGGCTGGTCGAGGAGCAGGATTCTGCGGTTCAGGCGGATGCCGCGGTATGCGTGGCGGCGCCGGCAAAGGAATGATGGGATTTGGCCCGAAAAGCTAGACTCAACCACCCTTCTCCCTAATCCCCTTCATAAAGCCCGGCGCGACAACCGGGCTTTTTTTGCGAAATCTTTCAGGCGCCGTATTCTTCCAAATCTAGAGTGATAGTCTTATATCCTATTTTTTTTAGTTCTCCGGAAATTGTTTTTCTCAATTGACGGTTGCTGAGAATCTTTTCAAATCCATCCAAGTCAAAAACAATTCTGGCCAAATTTCCGTGAGTTCGTAGCCGAAAAATTCCGAAGCCAAGGTTTTTAAATAGCTGCTCTCCCTCTCTAATACGATCCAGAGCTTCTAACGTGATTGGGGTCCCTTGTGGAATTCGGGTAGCCAAACAGGGTTGAGAGCATTTCATCGCCATTTTATGAAACCCCGCGCCCTTTAATAAAGCCCTTATTTCATCTTTTTTCAGGGAAGCCTGACGTAGCGGGGTATGAATTCCAAGCTCAATCAGAGCAGCGAATCCTGGTCGATCTGAAGGATCATCATCAATGTTTGTGCCATCAAACAAGACAGCGTCAAGGGGAATTCCCCGGGTTGCGCTGATAGTTTGATAACGAACTTTCTTACAGTGATAGCATCGTTTCGGCCCATTTGCAGCGAAATCCGGGGAACTGCATTCCGGGGTTTCGGCAATGATTAGCTCAACGTCCAGCGCGTGCGCAAAATCCTGGGCTTCCTGTACTTGATCCTGCGAAGAAGTTGGGGAATTGGCAGTAACCGCTATTACACGATCAACACCCAGAGCGTTTACAGATTCCATTAAAAGGAGACTTGAGTCGACTCCCCCGGAAAATGCGACAACGGCCGATTTGTCCCCTACGGTTTTTGCGATTATCCGCTGAAGGTTTCTTTCTTTATTTACTAAATTCGAAAATTGTTTATGATTCATGGCCTATCCCGATACTCAAGACCGACCGGGCTCCAATTTTCTTCATTCCGGTGCTTTTTTACCATTAGCGATCCTAAAATCGCTGTTCCGTCAGAACTTGACTGCGCTCAAAATCCAGCCGCCTCCAACCACCTCATTTTCCTTATATAAAACCGCTGCTTGACCAGGCGCGACCCCGGATTGCGGAGAGTCGAAAGAAATTGTTAAGGAACCTGAGCCTGTATCTCTAATTTTGCACGTCGCTTCTCTAGAAGTCGACCGCACTTTTATTGTGAAACTATCATTCCAATCTGGAGTCTTTCCGGATACAAAACTTAGCTGATCGACTACGATACCTGAAACCAGTGTCCGGTTTTTCCTCCCTACTACAATCTCATGCCTTTCATGATTGATTGCGAGCACATATAGAGGCTCAGGCCCGCAAACCCCCAATCCTCTTCGCTGACCGACCGTAAAGAAGATAATCCCCGGGTGTTTTCCAATGACATTGCCGTCCTCGTCAACAATTAGGCCAGGTTTGGCCTCGGCGCCTTGTTCCAAAAGGAACTTGACGTAAGTATTATCAGGAACAAAACAAAGCTCCTGTGAATCTTCGGTTGAACTTACGGGAAGTCCCCTCAGTTCGGCGATTCTTCGAACCTCCACTTTGGTCAGTCCACCGAGGGGGAAAATCAAGTTGGACAGTATTTTCTGAGTCAGCATGAACAAAAAGTAGGACTGATCCCTTGAACTATCCGATCCTTTAAAAAGCGCGAACCGGTCATCTTTTGAGACAATTCTGGCGTAATGGCCTGTGGAGAGTCGCTCTGCGCCCAATTCAAGCGCTCGTTCCGCTAGAAGAGTCATTTTGATTTGTCTGTTACACCGAGGACACGGAGAGGGTGTGCGACCGGAATTGTACTCTGAAACAAAATAATCGACCACATGTTTTTGAAACGACTCACTCAGATCAACCAACTTAACAGGGATACCAATGGAGTCCCCTACGGCTCGGACCTGATCCCATGAATCGGAATCTCGGTCAATTAATTTCATGTGCAAGCCAGTCACACTGTGCCCCGCGTCTCGGAGCAATAAAGCAGCGCAAGCGCTGTCAACGCCTCCACTGAGAGCGACTGCTATGTTCATCTGACCGGGGGCGCTGGTTGGGGAGGATACATGGAGGTCGCAGGCGCCGCTCCAGTCTGAAATTGACCGGGGTCGACAGATGGAAGCGTCATTCCTCCACTTTCACTATAAAGGGGCATCGGTGACTTGACGTATTCAGCAAGCGTGTCAAAAGAATCCAACGGTGATAAAACAAGCGTGTAGCCGTTGAAAGGAGCATAGATCGGTTCTCTAACGGGTTTCAATGTTGCCCCATCCTTAGGGTCATTCACCACTGTGAGAAATTCTTTAAACATTATTTCCGGAGGTATTACGAATTCCCGCTCGGGTCTGTTACGCAGTATCTCTTTCATAAAATATCCCCAAACTGGAAGGGCGGCCCTTGAGCCCTCTTCTCTTCGACCGAGGGGACGTTTTTCATCGAATCCGACCCACACCCCGGTCGTATAGTCTGGACTGAAGCCCATAAACCACGTGTCTTCCGCATTATTCGTGGTGCCGGTTTTACCCGCTATGTCCTTGCGTTTCAGATACTGGCTAAGTCGAGATCCTGTGCCCTGACGAACACCCCCCTGAAGCAAGGAGATCATTATATAGGCTGTTTGAGGAGACATGACGGCCTTGACCCGGGGCGGTTCGGTGAGCCGATCGTCTTCTTCGAGATCATTCGTATTCTCGCTGGCGGCCGTCTTTCGAAGCTGCGGTTCACCATTCATTCCAGTCTTGGCAAAGACTTGAACCGGAGTTCCTGCCACTTGTGACGTTTTGTGTTCAGCGTTTTTTACCAATTCCCGAAATTCATCGCGCGGAGTGGGTACCAGAGGATCCGATTCCAAAACGGGGACCTCGCTGTGATCTTCAAGAACATTCCCAAACCTGTCTTCAATACGTTTCACAAAAATCGGCTCAACGTGTACTCCACCGTTGGGAAAAACAGTGTAAGCCGACGCTAACTCGAATAAAGTTACCTCTGATGTTCCCAGGCTCAAAGAAAGATTCCTGCCCAAAGGAGAAGTTATTCCCATCCGGTTAGCCATATCAAGTACTGGCCCAAGGCCGACATCCATCAAAATCTTAATGGTGCAAATATTTCTAGACAGTTCCAGGGCTCTTCGGAAACTCACAGGCCCCAGAAAACTGCCACTGGAATTCCTGGGTTCCCATTCTTCATCCGCTCCTTCAACATCAACAACTATAGGTTCATCAACGATTATCGTAGCTGGGCTATAGCTCTTCTGTTCCAACGCGACTGAATAAATGATCGGTTTGAAAGAGCTTCCCGGTTGCCTTTTGGCTTGGATGGCCCGGTTGAACTGAAAATGTTCAGAAGACGATCCCCCAATTATTGCTCTAACACTGCCATTATTGTTCTCTATACAGATTAGGGCGCCCTGCAACTTTGGGTCATCATCAGGAATGAACTCAGGGACCCCTCTGTCATATTTGGAAAAACGCAACGCCAGGACTTGCCCAACCCTATAAATAGCTGCGGCCGATTTATTTAGCTTAACCTGACCCTTAAGCTTCTTACTAAAAGCAATGTCTAATGTCACTTCATTGTTTTTCCCAGGAGCGGTCTTCACTACTATTCCCTGATAGATTCTGCCTTCCATCAGATTTGGAGTCCCCCGTTTCTGGAGTAGTTCTGATATTTCATTAGGTTGAACTGTTTTTAGGATAGCCAGGTTTTTTTGACGTTTCTTTATTTCATCAAGGCCTTTGTCCATAGCTTCAGCAGCGCGACGTTGAAAGTCCAAACGGCAGGTAGTGAAAACCTTAAGGCCATCATTGTATAGCTTGTCTTCTCCATATTTTCTTATCACGTAACGACGAACGACTTCAGTAAAATCGGGAGCCAGATCAAGAGGACGAACAATCTGTTTTCTGAAGGTCAAGGGCTCATCTTTAGCCTTTTTATATTGTTCCTCATTGATGAATCCCGCCTTGAGCATACGTCCCAGAACTGTCAATTGTCTGTGCCTGGCGAGATCCGGATTCTTGAAGGGGTCAAAACGAGCGGGACTCGCTACCAGACCGGCTATCAGAGCAGCCTCAGCTATGGAAAGGTGTTCAACCGGCTTGTCAAAATAGTCTCTTGCCGCTGCTTCCACTCCATAGCAACCATCCCCCAGATAAATTTCATTAAGATAGACATGAAGGATTTTAGCCTTTCCCCATGTTTTCTCTATCCTCGTAGCGAGGATAATCTCCTTAAATTTTCTAGAGAAGGTTCGCTCCCTGCTTAAAAGAAAATTCCTGGTGACCTGCATGGTTATGGTGCTGCCACCCTGAGTAATCCTGCCGGCAGAGATGTTTCGACCCATAGCCCTTAAGATCCCCTGCCAGTCCACACCATTATGCTCGTAGAAACGAGCGTCCTCAGCAGCGAGAAAAGCGTTTACCACATGCTTGGGTATTTGATCTAGGTCCACCACAAACCGTCTCTGCTTGAAAAACACCCCGATCACCGTTCCATCATCAGCGTAAAAAGTGGACACCGTTTTCGGTTGGTATGTGTTCAGATCAGGAATTTCCGGTAACTGTCGGGAGTAGACCAAATAAGCCCCTAAGACTCCACCCAGAATGCCTATAGGAATTTGCAGGATAAGAACAATCGGGGTCAGAAAGAATAGGGTGAAGACACCTCTATTCAATTTACGATGGCCGGATTCCTTCATGATCATATCCTATATCAGGCGCAGACGAATCGCAATCAGAGGCTGAAAAATCTCCTAATTTCGGTGTGTAATGATTGTTGTCCAAAAACCGTCCTAAAAATTGGCGTCCAATTCTATCGTCATCAAGTCCTCAGCCTTCAAAATTGGTCCGGTGAATTTGGCCCTCGCAGCGGAAAGGACATCAACCTCATCACAAGGAGGATAAAAATGGGTCAAAATCAATTGCTTCACTGACGCCTGAGTGGCCAATACGCCAACTTCCGAAGGAGTCATGTGCCCTGGAATTTTCATTGAATCAGGCATTGAACACTCGCAGATAAGCGTGTGCGAGTCTCGAGCCAGGTTGACGAGATTTTCTGAAAAGTCCGTGTCTCCAGAAATCGACAAAGAAACGTTGTCAGCTTCTATTCTGTAACACAAAGAGGGGAAAGAATGGATCGAAGGCGCTGATTTAATTCTAATTCCTTCCATTTCAAAAATATCGAATTCTACCGCTGACATCTCAGTCATCCTAAGGCGATTATCACTTGGCACGACCCAGTGACCAAAAATTTCGACCAGTCTCTCATAAACCTGTTTTAATCCATCTGGTCCTATCACGTTGATCAATCCCGTTCTTTTCACTCCGTACGCGTAATTGGAGGCAAATAGAAATGATATAAAGTCCGTAACGTGGTCAGGATGGAAATGGGTTAACGCTATCAGGTCGATCTCTCTGTAATCTATTTTCGATTCACACATGCGGCGGAGGGTTCCAGCTCCCATGTCTACGATGGCTTTGACTTCCGAAGACTGGATGTACAGGCCTGACGAGTTTCTAGCCAGTTGAGGAGTGCCTGTTCCACTTCCCAATATTGTGATTTTCATATATCGTCCTCGTTTTCCCTTTCCCTGAAAAGAATTAGCTTTAGATTGATCTTACGTTCATAGTTGGCTCATAAATTGCTCATCAGTTTTAAATAGTTCCATACAATTTGTACTGCTACAAATCCTTGAAAAGCTCCGGGTTACCATGTCCCATCCAAAACGCTGCCCCCCGGGGCTTTATTTTCTCAGAAATATGATTATTAGTTGAGGGAACATGTCGATTACAAATTATTCTGTTACTGCAGTAGCCTCTATCTATCATATAGGAACAAAAAACTATGGAAGTTTTTCCATGGAAATGATTCCATATATTGATGAATTGAATGGAGTCCATACAGATTGTCATCTCTCAAATATAATCATTCCAGGTCTCGCAAACTTTTTGTGATGCCCATTGTGCACACCGAGACAGACATGGGTGAGTTGGGCGATTCGGTAAAGTCCGCATACCTGAAGAAAATGGGGTTACAGGCATGGAAAAGGAAAAAGGAACTGATTAATCGTTTTTGGAGCGATCTCGAGAAGGTTGTCCTAGAATTGGACATCCCATATATGAAAACAAAACTTTATCAGGATGGATTACCTGTTTGTGAAGACGGCAGAGAAATCCAAATAATAGAGCAGCTTGCATCCAGCGGAAGCCTTAACCACTTGCTGTTGAAGAGATTGATTGAGAAAGGAGCGAAAGCGGTAGGGACCGAATCTCCAGAACTTCTGATGATGGAATATAACCTGGCCTTGAGGACTCTAGACGCATCAGGGGATTCGATCAAGGGCGACAACCTTGAAATGCAAAGCGGAGAGATCCTGAGACGAAGAGACGCGTTTATTGCAGAAAGGATCAATGGAACCCTTGAACTTGGGGAAACAGGCATATTGTTTGTCGGTTCTCTCCATAATGTTATTCCAATGCTTGATCCTGATATTGATGTGGTTTCCCTCATGAAGCCATTGGCTTCATCATAAAAGGAAACGATGCTTTCATATATTATGAAATTACTACGCGGGGATGGGACAAATGGTTCCTACAGGGGCTAGGGTCCTTATCGTAGATGACGAGAAAGATTTTTGCGACATTTTGTTCCGTGTCGTGAAGAAGGCTGGTTTCACCGCTCTTGTGGCTCATGATGGCGAAATGGCTCTGGACATGATTCGTCAGGGGCTGCCTGATATTGTGCTGTTGGACGTGAGAATGCCGGGAATGGATGGAATAGAGGTTCTCAAACGCGCAAGAAAGCTGAATCCAGCGTTGCCGGTTCTAATGATCACCGCATATTCAGGTGTTCATGACGCAGTTGAAGCCATTAAGCAAGGAGCGTATGACTATTTGCCGAAGCCCTTGGATAACAACGCTTTGCTGGCAAAGATCAGGGAAGCGATGTTACAAAAACCGGTTCTGGGCAAAGAGCGCAACGAAAATAGCAAGTCTGAACTATCAATAGACGAGCTGAAGAAAATTATGGGACCGAGTTCTGCTATGGATCGAGTTATAGCGGACTTGAATCTGGTGGCGAGTTCAAACTTTTCTGTTGTAATTCAGGGAGAGACTGGATCAGGAAAGGAATTGGTAGCCCAGGCTATACACCGATTCAGCGCAAGGTCAAATAAACTTATGGTCCCGGTCGATTGTGGGGCTATTCCTGAGACGCTTTTTGAGTCGGAGGTTTTTGGACACGAGAAAGGGTCTTTCACTGGCGCTGTAGCTAACAGGACTGGAAAATTCGAGATGGCCCATGGAGGGTCTTTGTTCCTAGATGAAATCACTAACATGCCTTTGAGTTGCCAGACGAAACTACTACGCGCCATTCAGGAGAAGACTTTCTTTCGAGTAGGGGGGCGACAGCCGAAACACATGGATGTTAGGCTGATAATTGCTACAAACAAAGATCTAAACACCGAGGTGGCGCTAGGGCGCTTCAGTCGGGACCTGTTTTACAGACTCAGCGAGTTCACGATAGTCATCCCGCCAATCAGGGACAGGAAGGAGGATATCGTTTATCTTGCGGACCTATTTCGTATGGCTACTAACGAGGAATTGAACAAAAATGTCAGAGGGTTTTCAAATTCGGCCCTGGATCTTATAAGGAGTTATCCATGGCCAGGTAATGTCAGGCAGTTGAAAGCGGCTATCAGAAGAGCTGTCCTTCAATCTGAAGATTGGGTCAGCCCGGAAAGCCTGGTTTTGGATTCGGAAGAGACCGGACCAGAGATCAATGGGGGCCTTGAAGAAGATACCCCATGGGATGGGCTTTCGTTAAAGGAGATTGTCCAGAAGGCCACAGCCGATGTCGAGAGTCGAGTCTTAGCCAAGGTTTTACGAAGAACCGGAGGTAATAAGGCTAAGGCGGCGCGTTTGTTGCAAATCGATTACAAAACAATCCACTCAAAAATCAAACAATACGGTATCAGGCTTTATTCGGAGGAAGAATAATGGCGAAGAAGACGACTCGAGAAGACACAATAGGGTCCAACGTTGGCGGCATACTGGGCGGCTTGTCGGACCTTGTCCAAAAACTGGCCGATCTGGCTGAAAAAGGTAAGGAACTGAAGGCGAGCGGTGAAATCCCGAACCTCCAGGGCGACAAGGAAATCAAAGCTGTTTACGGATTCAATGTTAAATTTGGTCTCGACAAGCAAGGTTCGGATCAAATCAAAGTAGAACCATTCGGAAATGTTACCAAAGATAAAGATTCTGGGCGAACCTTGGTGCACGAGGTGCGCGAGCCTCTTGTAGACGTGTTTGAAGAAGATGACCACATACTCGTGGTAGCGGAAACCCCGGGCATAGGTCCTAAGGATGTCAAGATCGATCTCAAAGATGACGTGCTGACTTTTTCCGCGGTCAAGGGTGACAAGAAATATTACAAAGAGCTTTTGTTGCCAAGGGTTTGTGACAAGAAAAAGATGAAACTATCATGCAACAATGGAATGCTTGAAATAAAATTCCCCAGTTAGTCTCGGAGTTTCAAAATGGGAAAAAATGCTGATCAACCTATAAAGTTGAAAATAGTTGAGGCTTTAAGCAAGGACATGGGTCGGGCCTACGCCAGGATGGACCCCGAGGATCTAGCTAAAATCGGCGCAAACATCGGAGACGTTGTAGAAGTTATCGGTAAAAGAAGAACCGCCTGTAAGGCCATGCCCGCGTACAAGGACTTGAGAGGCCAATCAAGAATTCAACTTGATGGTGTTTCACGACAAAACGCTCGGGCTGGACTCGACGAGACCGTCTCTGTCAGGAAGATTGTGTGTAGGCCTGCGGACCGCGTAGTTCTTTCACCAGTTAATGTGAAGCCTTCGGAACGAGATCTCGAATACATAGGAAGTCTGTTAGACGGCCTCCCCGTAATGGAAGGCGATCTTATAAAAGCTACATTGTTTGGGAGCCGTTCCGCTGATTTTACAGTTGAGAGCGTCTCGCCCAAAGAGCCGGTACTGGTTAATCCCACTACACAGCTTTTAGTGGGCAAATCTGCGGAAGCCAAAGCCGGTATGACTCTTTCCTATGAGGACATAGGAGGACTTAAACCCCAGGTTCATCGGATCAGGGAAATGATTGAGTTGCCTCTACGATACCCCGAGGTTTTTGAGAGGCTCGGCATTGACGCCCCTAAGGGTGTGCTCCTTCATGGACCTCCTGGTTGCGGCAAGACACTCATAGCCCGTAGCATTGCGAATGAGACGGACGCCAAATTCTTTTCAGTCAGTGGTCCTGAGATAATTCATAAGTTTTATGGCGAGAGTGAAGCCCATCTCAGAAAAATTTTCGCGGATGCCTCGGCCCAGGGACCGAGTATTGTTTTCCTTGATGAAATTGACGCTATAGCTCCACAAAGAGAAAAAGTGGTCGGAGATGTTGAGAAGCGGGTGGTAGCTCAATTGCTGGCTTTGATGGATGGGCTAAACAAAAGGCAGAATCTTATTGTAATAGCGGCTACCAACATTCCAAACGCCCTTGATCCCGCTCTGAGAAGACCAGGCAGATTTGACAGGGAAATAGCCATTCCTATCCCGGATAGAAACGGTCGAGAGGAAATTCTTGAGATTCATAGCAGAGGAATGCCTCTTGCCGCCGATGTAGACATGCATCATCTGGCTGAGATCACACATGGCTTCGTGGGAGCTGATTTAGAAGCTCTCTGCAGAGAGGCCGCGATGATCTGCCTTCGACGGCTCATGCCTGACATTGATTTCACTATGGCAGGAATTCCTTACGAGCGATTGGCACGGCTGGAAGTCCTCATGGACGATTTTATGACCGCCTTGAAGGATGTTGAGCCATCAGCAATTCGTGAGGTCTTTGTCGAAATTCCTGATGTGAAATGGGAAGATGTCGGAGGCCATTCAGACCTTAAGGCAAGGCTGATTGAAGCGGTCGAATGGCCATTGAAGTACCCGGAGATTTTTGCCCAGGCGGGAGTAAAACCTCCTAAAGGGATTCTGATATCCGGACCTCCTGGATGTGGAAAGACACTTATAGCAAAGGCTATAGCTAATGAGAGTCGTGTTAACTTCATATCGGTGAAAGGGCCGGCTCTTATTTCCAAGTATGTCGGTGAGTCGGAAAAGGGGGTTCGAGAGGTTTTTAAAAAAGCTCGGCAGGCTTCACCCTGTATAATCTTTTTTGATGAAATTGACGCGTTGGTTCCGGCACGCGGAGGCAGCGCCTCAGATTCCCATGTGTCCGAAAGGGTCCTGAGCCAATTCCTGGCTGAGTTGGACGGGATCGAAGAACTCAAGGGAGTGCTGGTTCTAGCAGCGACAAATCGGGCGGATATGCTTGACCCTGCTGCGCTTAGGGCAGGCAGGTTTGATGAACATTTTGAAATCCTGGTACCTGAGCAAAAAGATCGCGAGGAAATTTTCGCTGTTCATCTCAAGAATAAGCCTCTTGTCAAGAAGGTGGACATTAAGTCCCTGGCTGCGAAGACAGAGGGTTTTGCGGGTGCGGATATAGCTGGAGTATGCAATCAGGCCGCTCTTAAGGCTGTGAGGCGGGCTGTTGAGAATATCAGACAAGACCCCGACAAGCCTGTGAAAGTCGAAGTGACGGAAAAAGACCTTGATCAAGCCATTGACGAGGCTGCCTCTTAGTAAATTGAATTACTTAGTTTAGGAAACTCAACAGGCAGGTTTTGCTCGAATAGCCGACCTGCCTGTATAGTTTTTCCCAAGAAAAGAGAATTCCTAATGGGATCGGCCCTATATGTGTTCGGTTTTGTGCCGAAAGGGACCTTACCGGGAGATCTTGAAATCGACGGGATTGAGCATGACCACATAGTTATTCAGGAAGAGCTGTCAACCGTCAACGCTGTTGTGTCCTATGTTCCGATGTCTGAGTTTGTCGGAGAAGAAGCGGAAATTCGCTTGCAAGACATAGAATGGGTAACTCCCCGAGCGGTAAAACATCAGTACGCTATTGAGAAAATACTGGAGTTCAGCCCAATCCTGCCTGCTCAATTCGGCGTACTCTTCTCCAGTAGAGATAATCTGGAAAAATTTGTCCAGAGTAATCATGCGGAAATTACGGAATTCCTCGAGTTGATATCGGACAAGAGCGAGTGGGGCGTAAAAGTTTACTGGGATAGCTTACTAACAAAACAGCTTCTCATGGAGACTGAATTTGAAGCGCAGGTTCAACAACTGGCCGAACTCAGTGAAGGAGCCCGTTATTTTAAGGAAAAGCAACTAAATTCAGAAATAGAAAGAAATGTTGCAGATCAGCTCAGAAGTATTTTGGTCGACTCATCGACACAACTATCAAATATTTCGCACAACGCGCGGAAGCGGAAAATAATCATAGATGATTCAAGTGAAGAAGGCCAGCGAATGGTTGCAAACTGGGCCTTTCTGCTTGAAACGGCTAGAACTGACGAATTCATGTCGATACTCAACAAAATTAACGCTAATTTTTCACCTAATGGAATTTTTTTGCGGGTTTCCGGTCCATGGCCTCCGTATTCGTTTGTTCCCAGTCTGGAATGGGAGTATAGTTGATGAAGTGGCTCCTATACTGCGTCTTGAATTCAACAAATATTGAGGAAGAGGCGCCGCTTGTTGGAGTTGGTGAGCAGCGGATCGTGTTCCTGAGCTGTTCAGGTCTGTTTGCGGCGGTTTCTCGTTTTGACGGTTTGGAAACACCTTTCGATGTTAATTCTATGATCACCTATCACAGAGTGATAGAAACCTTGTTCAACCGAACGGCGATAATACCATTCAGATTCAAGACTCTTTTGAATAGTGAAGAAGAGGTCTTGACTATGCTTAAAGATAAAGACGCTCATTATAAAAAGTTACTTTCAACTTTGGATGGGGTGGTCGAGCTAGGGATAAGACTGGTAAAAGCCAAACCGGTTCAAGACAATCCGCTGAACAATCGCGTATTTACGCCACCCTCTGATAGTCTAAATCCCGGGATGTCATATCTGAAAAGTAGAAAAGCGTTTTACTCCACTGCGTTTTGGATTCAAGATCAGACAAAAGAATTTTCGGATTTATGCGTTAGCCAATTTGAAGGCCTTTTTATAAAGCTTAAAAGTGAAGCTACGACTCTACCTGAGATCCAGAATCGTAAGAACCTTACTCTGATATCGATCTATTTTCTCGTAAAGAAAGATCTGATTCAAGAATTCACACTCAAATTTCGGGAGATTAGGGCTCTGGTTACTGGCAGAATGTTACTAAGCGGCCCTTGGCCACCATATAATTTCGTCGTTTCATAAACCAAAGATCATTTCCAGGGGATTTATCCTTAGTTTAAGGCGCCTGCGTTGGATCAAGAGGTGTGAAAAATGGAAGCTGAGGTGTTGGGGGCTCCGAAAAGGGAAAGTTTTAGCAGACACGCCAAACTTTTTGAGATGCTGCTGGAAGCTATACCCTCATCTGTCTTGTTGATAGATAGTCAAATGAGAATTGTCGCGGTGAACAGAAATTTTCTGGAAAAAAACCGCAAGATGCGTGAACAGGCAATCGGGGCGAGACTGCAGGATCTTCTACCCGAGCCCCTCATTGAATACATGGACATCACTGCCCGAGTGAGGCAAGTTTTTGATCACAAAATGACCACACGGGGCGGACGAATGACTTACAGGGCGCCTGGCGTGCCACTACGAGTCTATTACTACAGCATTTTGCCGTTCTTGTGGCAGGGGCAAGTCGAAAACGTAATGCTGCTAATGGACGACGTGACAGAACAAATAAGATTGGGAGAAGAGGTTGTTAAGGCCCAAAGACATCTGGCCGGAATAGTTGAAAGCGCGTGGGACATAATCCTGTCTACGGATTCGGAAGGTATTGTCCTGACCTGGAATACTGCGGCTGAGAGATTGACAGGTTTCCGTTCAAATGAAATCTGCGGAGCGCTTTTCTTCGATCTGTTCCAAGCGGAGCTTCAACCGGAAATACGTAGGATCCTGAAGAAAGTTGCGGGACAAGGTGAATCTCAAGTTGGTGAATGGGACCTGATAACCAAGAACAATGAATGTCTGCCGATCGGTTGGATTTTTTCGGGGATGAAAGATGAAAATAACATGACCGTTGGTATAGTCGCAATTGGTCGAGATTTAAGGGAACGAAAAGAATTGGAGATGGAATTATTAAAGTCCCAAAAGCTGGCTGCTTTAGGTGTAATGGCCGGAGGAATAGCCCATGAAATAAGAAATCCGCTGGCAGTGAGCTATTCTTCAGCTCAGTTTCTGTTGGAAGATACGATTGATCCAGAATTTAACAAAGTCTGCATTCACAAAATCCTGTCCGGGATTGAGAAGGCGTCAACGATTATTCAAGACCTCCTTAAATTTGCCAGACCTTCTTCATCCAGCGATATGGAACAGTTGGATCTTGTTTCGGTCCTCAATGACGCGGTCAAGCTTGTTGTCAATCAAGCCAAAATACAAAAAGTGCAGGTTTCCGTCGAAAACAAGGGGCGGGAAGTCAGGGTCTTGGGACACTCCAATCTCTTGCAGCAGGTATTTGTGAATTTGTTTTTAAACGGCTTGAACGCGATGACCGAGGGTGGAGAACTTAATGTCCATGTTGAAAAAACGGAAACTGAAGCTTGTGTGAAAATATCTGACACCGGTGTAGGCATCCCAAAACAGGACCTCGAAAGGATCTTTGATCCGTTTTATACATCCGCCTCCGTTGGTAAGGGCACGGGCCTGGGACTGTCCATTTGCCATTCCATCATAGTAAAGCAGCACCTTGGTAAAATAGAAGTCGATAGTGAAGAGGGTAGTGGATCGACATTTTGCGTGAGTCTGCCTATATTCTGAAAATAGAGTTAATAATAAATGGAATCACTCCCCACGATTCTCGTAATAGACGATGAGCCTGACATGTTGTGGGTCTTGGAAAGCGTCCTCAGGAGCAACAACTTCGACGTTTTTAGGGCCTCTACAGGAGCTGAAGCATTGGCTATCGCTCCTCAAACTGAGTTTGAGATAGCTTTTCTCGACGCGAAGTTGCCGGACATGGAAGGTCTGGAAATAGCGCGTCTGCTCAAAGTATCACACCCCTCGACAAAAATTATCATGATTTCCGGTTATTACTACGAACACGATGACAAGATCCAGGAAGCGCTCAGAACAGGTCTCATTGTCCACTTTATTCCCAAGCCCTTTTCGAACGCCGCTATCGTGGATGCGGTGAAATCTGCGCGTTTGTTGTCCCAACCTTCAGATTAAAAGTACCTTAATACGGGGGCATAATGCATAGATATGGAATCAATTCCATAGATGTAGTTCCACATGTCTCCTTTTGTCGCCATACATTTCTGATATCGGCCGGCGTATTAAACGTCCGCATAAGTTATGTGAAATGCGCTTGAGATGTCTCTTGGCTTGGCTGGACGTGATAGCGCCGCCTTCGATTCTAAAGAATGAACCCGCGAGGACCTCTGTTACACCAAATGTCTTTTCTAAAGCAATGATAAGTTTATTATACCGCTTGGATAGACGCTTCCCTGCTATGCTTTAACGAGACGAGATACAGCCCCGCTCATCTTGGCACGTATCTAGCATTTACAATGGTCGGCATGCCAAATCATCAAAAGCCGTTAAGGCAAACTAAAACAGATGGAGGGAGAAAATGGCCAAGATAGCTAAATCTACCGATTCTTCCAGCCTCGCAGAGGTTGTGGACAGGATCTTGGACAAAGGTATCGTGATCGACGCTTGGGTGAAGGTCTCATTGGTTGGTATTGAGCTGCTCACAGTCGAGGCGAGGGTTGTCATCGCATCAGTCGAGACCTACCTGAAATACGCTGAAGCTATTGGTCTCACCGCCAGCGCCGCCGCTCCTGCGTAATTAGGCATATCTGCCTCTGGGTCCCCAACGGCTATGGGGGGAGCTGAGATACTGCGCCCCCCGAAGCTCTGGGTCCAGCGAAACCTGACATAACTGATCAGCTTGATTGACGAGAAAGAGTTGGCAAATCTGTCGGGTTAAACAGACAAAGGAGGATTAATGGGCGCTCTGACTGACGACATCGCCAGATTGTGCGGAGAGATTGAAGGCTTGCGGGAGTCTCGCAAAGTCTTTGGGGCTCATCTCGATAAAGAAACCAAGGAAATGAAAACCGAGGTTTCAAAAATGCGCGGCGGTTTCCGACAAGACCAGAAAAATATGGCGGTTCGGACCAAGGCCGATCGAGTAAAGTTCGTCTCAACTCTGGATGTTGAAGTTAACGGTCTCCTGAACGCCTTTGACAAGAGCCATGCTGAAATGGCGGCCAAGACCAAAAAGGCAAACGCTGAGTTCGTTTCAGATGTAGCCAACCACGTGTCCGGTCTCCTGACGGGTTATGACAAAAACCGAAAGGAGATGGGGGTCACTACGAAGCGAGAAAACGCCATTTTCGTAGCTGATGTGATCAGGTTCGTCAATGCCAAGAACAAAGAGACGAAGGTAATGATGGACGGGTTCAAGGCCGAGCACGTAAAAATGGCAAAAGCGACGAAGGCAGACAGGAACAAGTTTGTAAACCAACTTGAAAACAATGTCAAAGCGATGAGGAAAGTGAATGTTGATGAATTAGTAGGCGCACGAGCTGCATGGGTAACATTGTCTCCCCAGGGACGAAAATCAAAGTTAGAGGCTGAACAACGAGCCAAGACTGAACGGGACAGAAAAGCTCGGATGGAAGCTGAACAACGAGCTAAGGCTGAACAGGACAGAAAAGCTCGGATGGAAGCTGAACAGAGAGCCAAGGCCCTGGAAGAGTCAAGGTCAAGAGCAGAGGCCGAAAGATCTAAAGCTCAAGCTCAATCATCGGCAGGCATAAAAAAAGACAAGAAATGAAAAACATTGGTCAAGCCAAGGCCATCGGATTATCAGACCTGATCTGAAAAGCGATGGCCGACGCTAGGCCAACAAGAGAAAGACCATGAGTAAAATAACCTGTTCATTCTGCAGAGGTACCGGGAAAGACCCTTTCGGCATTATGTCGTGGCAGTCCGTATGCAGTGTGTGTGGCGGTAAAGGGGTCGTTGATGTTCCCAAACCTTACAGGGTTTGTCCTCACTGTGGTGGAACTGGGGCTGTTAAAACGTTTACCTGCACAAGCTGTAAGGGCAAGGGTTATGTTCCATTACCATCGAGTCCAATTGTTACTTGCCCGGAATGCCGTGGATCAGGAGATGATCAATCAAATCCCTCTCTTGATTGTCTCAAATGCCATGGCAAAGGATTTGTTATCACAGTCTGATCCGCTTTAGGCTGAATCGATCTCTTCCCGAAAGTTCTTCCACATTCCGGAGTGGACGGCCGATCAATAAAATTCAGGTGGTGAAAAGGGAGCAAAAGTCATGGGAGGCCTGGAAAATATAGAAGTTATTCAATCTGAAATTATCAAGAATGATGATGACAATGTTGTTCCGCAAGCTAGTGAACAGTTTGTCTATACATCGCACGTACGCAATTTGACGGAGAAGGCTATGGCCTTCCTCAACGTCGGCTATTCGGTCCATTTCGCAGGCCCAGCCGGGACCGGTAAAACGACTCTTGCTTTCCATCTGGCGGCTGAACGCGAAAGACCGGTCATTTTGATTCATGGGGATGACGAATTCGGGAGTTCGGACCTGGTTGGCCGGGATTCCGGTTATCGCAAGTCCAAACTGATCGACAATTATATTCATTCCGTCGTGCGAACTGAAGAAGAGATGCGCAGCCTGTGGGTCGACAATCGTTTAACAACAGCGTGTCGAGAAGGATATACTCTGATTTATGATGAATTCACAAGGTCTAGGCCGGAGGCTAATAACGTCCTCTTGAGCATCCTTGAGGAAAAAATTCTAAATCTACCCAGTATGCGCCGTACAGGTGAAGGTTATCTTGAAGTCCATCCAGATTTTAGGGCCATTTTTACGTCCAACCCCGAAGAATACGCCGGTGTGCATAAAACACAGGACGCTCTCCTCGATCGTCTGATCACGATAAATGTCGATCACTATGATCGTGAAACCGAAGTTCAGATAACAATGTCAAAATCCGGAATTCCTCTATCAGACGCTGAAACAATTGTAGACATTATTAGAGAGCTTCGCATGGTTGGAGTAAACAACCATAGACCGACAATACGGGCCTGTATAGCTATTGGAAAAGTGATAGCTCACATGGGCGCCCGGGCCCGTGAGAATGACCCTACCTTTGACTGGGTTTGCCAGGATGTATTAAACACCGATACGGCAAAGGTTACCAGATCGGGGCAATCCCTTATGCCTGAAAAGATCAAAGAGGTCATCAAGAGGGTTTGTCGCAAAAATAAGGCTCAGAGAAAAGCTACAATAAGGCCGGTGACTGTAGATTAAGATTGGAGTAAAAAGATGAGTATACGCCGATCACAAAATATTCGAAGTGTTCGAGATATTCGCACCTACTCCGGGAGGGTTGACGCCGGCGGGGTCCCTTACCTGGCTTATTTGAAAATAGGTTGCCTCGAGATGGAAAAAGCTCGTCGGGAGAAAGAAAGGGACGGCGCTCTGGCGCGTGTCCGAAACATCAATTCCAGGATCAACGATATTGAAGCTGAGAAAAGCATAATCCTCGAGAAACTTGGCGAACATCAGGGTAGGAAACAGGGACTCCCATCAGGAAATGACGGAACTGGCCATAGAAACGGCGGTGTGAAGGACAGGTCCTCTTTTCAATCCGGTAATAGGGACAAGGACGGTTTCAAAATAAGGTACTAATAGCGCCCGCGAATAGTGGCGCTGTGTAGTTCCGGAAAACGGAGTTGAGTAATGATCAGGATAAAAACATCCGACGAGATTAAAACCAGCTCGGAAATAAAGAGTTATCGGTCGTTGAGACATCCGGTAGGACCCCCTCTTAGCTCCCTGGATTGGGGACGAATGAAGATGGGTCACGCAAAACGTATGGCAAAAAAGGATTGGAAAATCTGGTTCCAGGCAGGAACCCAATGTGGGTTAAAAAAAAAGGTCCTGGGAAGTTGAATTCCTAAAAGATGGAAGGAATAAAAAGATGAAGATCAGATGTGTTTCATGTGGACACAGTATTTCTCTGGATGACGCCTACGACGATTTTGAAGGTCTGGTGAGGTGTTATGTCTGTAATGGACTATTACAAATAAAAACCGAAGAAGGAATGATCAAAGGCATTGTTGAAGGTTCCATGGAAAGGTCGCCCCAGATCATCGTAAAACATAGCTCACCGGTGTCAAAAGGAAAACAGGCCTAATTCGTAAATAAACTGCGGGACAGGAGCCCTGGAATGATGAAAAAAGTCACCAATATCCCCGCCAAAAACGGACGTTACCTGTACGCCATAATCCCTGGCGCGCACGAGCGGTCTTTTGGCCCGATAGGTATTAACGGGGCAAAAGTTTACACAATATGCGTCGGTGAAACCGCTGCGGTAGTTAGTGACGCTCCTAATGGAAGAATCCGTCCCGAACGAAAAAACTTCGCGGCTCACCAGGCTGTGCTCAAGACTCTTGTGGAGAATGGGGACCTTCTTCCAATGTCCTTCGGGAACATTTCCACCAATGGCTCCGCAGTAAAGGACTTTCTAGCTAAAAACAATTCTTCGATCGAAAAAGCCCTGAAACGAGTTTCAGGCAAAATTGAAATGGGGCTGAGAGTAAACCTCGATGTCCCCAATATTTTCGAATACCTGGTCAGGACTTATGATGAGCTTCGTATAGCTCGCGACGAATTGTTACGGCCGAATAGAGAACCAACCCAGGACGAGAAGATCGAACTGGGTCGCCTTTTTCAAAATATCCTGGAATCGGCCAGAGACGAACACATGGAGACGGTTTCCAAATGCCTGGCCCAACGCTGCTCGGAGATCAAGAGGAACAAGTGCAGGGATGAGCGTGAAATCATGAACCTCGCTTGCTTAATTGACCGAGGCGGCGTTGAAAAGTTTGAAGACGGCGTTTTAAAGGCTGCTAGTCTTTTTGATGACAACTTTGCGTTCGACTACAATGGGCCTTGGGCGCCACACAATTTTGTGGACCTTGAAGTAAAGTAAGAGCCTTTCCGGGCCTGTTTTAACAGAGGCGAAAATGTTTCTCGTTGACGACATATTGATGGCTCCAGTTAGTGGTGTTTTATGGATTTTTCAGGAAATCTATGAAGCTGCGGAGCAGGAACGCGCCAACGAAGCGGACAATATTACCCTCGAATTGCAAAAATTGTATAGGAGCCTGGAATCCGGGTCGATTTCCGAAGAGGACTTTGATGCCAGGGAATCTGCACTCCTTGATAGGCTTGACAGCATTGAAGGAATTGATTCTGACTCAGATGACGAGTTGGAAGACGACGAACAGGAAGATCAAGAAGCCCAGGTCGCCGAAGCGATCAGGGAAAGTAAATGATTCAACGGAACCGACTGTGTGTCATAATAGAAGAGACCGCTTATGCGCGATGATTTGATCAATGACGATCTCCACCAAGTAACTCTCTGCGAGGCCCTCGACAGGATACTGAACAAGGGAGCGGTGATCATAGGAGAAGTTACAATATCGGTGGCCAATGTGGACCTGATATACCTGGGTTTGCAGCTTGTTCTAACGTCTATAGAAACCAGGAACAACTCAAGTTCGGAAAACACGGGCCAGTCGTCAGCTTATGATTGCCTGGGACCGCAACAGGCTTCACAACTCGATAGCAATCAATTTCTCGTGTGATAAATTTAAGAGAGCGCTGATAAGGATTTAAATAATGGCTGCGCCATTTTGTATAGATGTTGAGACAAGCGAACTGGAAGGGACGGTAAACTTTCCTCGTGCAGTAAGTGTTTGTGAGGCGGCTGTCGAATCCGATTCTATCAAGGATTTCGCAACCATTATGAGCGTGACATCAGAGCTGAAGAGCAATTCCAAAAACGCCGCCGGGAAGATCAATCTTGAACAGGACAATGTTAAGAACGGTCTCGGTCAACTTGTTTTGACGCTTGTAAGGCTGTTGCACGAACTTCTGGAACGTCAAGCCATCAGAAGAATTGAAGCGGGGTCACTAAGTAATTCGGAGATTGAAAACATCGGCGTAACTCTAATGAGGCAAGCTGAAGAGATCGATAGACTTCGTAAGGAGTTTGGTCTTGAGAAAAAAGATTTAAACCTCGACCTCGGTCCGCTTGGCAAATTGCTGTAAGGAGGACCTGGAAATGGCTATGCAACAACATACGCGTCACTCGCTGGAAAGCACAAATCTAGCCGATCTGCTTGAGCGGGTGCTCGATAAAGGCATCGTAATAGCTGGCGACATAAAGATAAAACTTGTGGATGTCGAACTCTTGACGATTCAAATCAGATTGGTGATCTGTTCGGTCGATAAGGCCAAGGAAATTGGCATTGATTGGTGGGCAAACAATCCAGCGTTTCAAAAAGGACAGCCCGTCCCGATCGAAGAGTCGGCAGGAGCATAAGTTCGCTTTTCCCTTGGAAATCAGAATTTGTGTTGACTATTGCTCTGTGAGTTTCTTTATAGGCCCTGTTATGGGCTTTTCTTTTATTGGGAGCGTCACTCAACAGACGTATCCACGGGCTGACACATTGGAAGATAGACCCGTTTCAATCAAAACTCTGGCGGGCGCTCCGTCTCCACCTTCAATCTTCAACGGCAGGCAATAAATTTGGCAAGCGCCGAGGGGGGCGTCAAGCAAATCCAACCCTTCCACAATGAAAGCGCCCGCCGATAAAAGAATCCTGTGCGCAGGAGCGTCTTCGTCATCTAACCTGTCGACTGACAGATAGTCTATCCCAACAAGTTCTACGCCTCTTTCTATCAGCAATGCAGCGCCGGAATCCTCAATATATGTGTAATCACTGCGAACTTCCGGTTCTCTAATCTTTAAGCTGTTATCCGTCTTAAAAAATACCCGTTTTTCGTCGGTCAATGCTGAATTCTCGAGAACTATCCGATCGATGATGTTCACACCCCTCATATCCAGAACAACTCCCGGGCCTATCAAGACGTCGAGAGGAGCAAGCTCGATTGTCCTGCCGCCGCCCAGGTAATGGGCAGGGGCGTCAATGTGAGTTCCAGTGTGAGTAGTCAATGATAGCAGGGAAAGGTTGAATCCATCACCGTTTTTTATTGAAAATCCATGTTCAATAGAAAAAGAAGGGTCACCGGGGTAGGTCAACATCCCCGTCTTCAACGTTAAACTGACATCGAATATTGCCATGACACGGGTCTCAAATTAACAACAGAAGTGACGGGCACGCCCCGTTCCGCTACTACCAGGACTATTCATGGAGCGTCAAAAGCGTTTTGAATTATTTCTACATCCGGATCTGTCCCCAACGTGACAATCACAACATCAAATCTCATCGGGGAGTCTATCTGTTTACCGGAGATATAGAACTTCGCCGCCTTAATCACTCTGTTTAACTTGCGTTGGTCCAGTGTAAATAGGGGATTCAACGCTTCCTGTGAGTGACGGGAACGCACCTCTATAAAAACGAGGTCATCGCCCTGGGTCGCAATAAGATCGATCTCGCCCAGCTTGCAGAAATAATTCCTGGTGACAATTCTGTATCCAAGTTCCACCAGTTTGTGTTCCGCTATAAGCTCCGCCCGGGCGCCTCTAGCCCGGGTCGTAAGAGACGGGTCTGTTTGATCGTTTGGAGAAGCGATAATCTAATGCCTTTCAACCATCATTTTTTGGTGCAATCTCTTGGCTTGGAGCGAAAAAGCCTCCAATCGCGCTTCAATAATCTGTGGAAACGCATTCCCGTCTGTTTCTATCGCAAGAAAGGGCAGTTTACGGTCAGGACTCTTAAATATTGGATTGTCAAGGTTTGGTCTTGATCCGTTGTTGTCCATTGACGCGAGTTTTTCACCCACTGTGAATTTCTCGGACAAGATGGCTTCAGCGACTCGTGTAGGCATACATCCGAATGGACCTATTGAGATTATGCCGCAAGACGGATGAAGAATTTCATGGAGCGCAGCGCCTACCGTAAGGATCGCCTCTCCAGTTAACATTGGAGATATATAACGCTCCCCGGCCTTTATAAGATCGTCAACTTCCAGTATCTCGTTGAAAAACAGTCCGGAAGGTCCAAACAATTTCCTGACCTTTTTGTCAAAATGCCTCTTGACAAAATAACGAATCCAGAACGGAACATCACGGGAATCGCCCTCAATCCCAGTCTTGATGAGCCAGTCAACGTATTTAATCCATTCGCTGGTTTGAGATGTGCGGACAATAAAACCTCGATCCGACATTTTTTCAACAAGCTTTTGCAATGAGATAGGATCGTTTCGTACGTAGATTTCACCTATCAACGATATTTTCGGTATCTCATCGTACGGGGCTATAAGCGGAATCTTTGACAACTCGACCGCAGATAGGCCGATCTGTCGTTTTATCTCTTTCCATGGTCGGTGGATCACATCAACAAGAGATTTCCATTCCTTGAAAAATATTTCCAGACCGGATTCACGATCTTTGGCTGCAGCCATGATCGTGGACCAGATTTCATACATAACATCGCCTACTAGGATTGCTCGCCATGCAGGCAGTGTAAATCTGTCACCAAGTCCCATGTACCCGTTGGATGCGTTAAGAGTAAGGACAGCGGCATTGGGTATTTCGTGACGTTCAATCAACCTTCTGGAAAAAACATTGTACTGACCAAAACGACACGGACCGGCAGCTCCCGGCATGAAGTAGGCGGTAATTTCGTCCTTCGGCCGTAATTTCCAGAAATAATTCAGCATCGAGCCGACGGTTGTCTGGAGAGGCAAGCACTCTTTGCATGTTGAATTTCCGCGTCCTATTTTCAAAACTTCTTCATCCGCAGGAGGTAACCCATAGGCGTTTATGCCAACTTTTTCAAAGGTCCTGACAAGGGCTTGGTGCGCGAATCGTCCCATGGCAGGCAAGACCACACGAACTTTCGGGTGGTTTAACGGGTAATTCTGACCATCTGGTGTAATAATGCATGGTTTCCCATTCACCATGCCGGTAACTGCGGCCTTGAAGTCTTTATGAAGAGCTACAATTTTTTGCTGGCTTTGAAGCTCTCTATAGTAATGGACAATATCCAAAAACGCCTCAATTCGGGTTTCCAGACCCGCGTCGGCGGTATGACTGTCTAACTCAAGAGTAAGAGAGGGCTTGCGACCCATTTCATCCCTGAAGTAGCCGACTACAAAAGAGTCAGGACCGCATGAGAAGTTACTTATATAAACACCAAAAAGTTGAGGATGCTTTTTTACAAATCTGCCGGCCTTGAGAATCATTCTTCCCATTGACCAGTACATGGTTGCCTCGTCGTCCATGCTTTGATCTTCAAATGGCAGCATATCGAAAGGTAAGACTCGGTAACCCCTGGAAGCGAACTTCACAGGTATCCCTTTATTGGATTCCGACGTAAAGGAGTTATAAGGTCTGCCGAACAATACAATCGTGGTGATTTCGGGTGAGGCCTCTATCTCCTTCAAAATCTCGGCGCCTTTTGCCCGCAACCTTGCCTTGAAGTTGTCCTGAGCCTCAACAGCGGCCTTAAAAGCTCTCAAACCGTCGGCCTTGCTCTTGCCAAGCCCGGTGGCGATACCCACAAAATCATCTTTGCAAGATTGCAGACCTCGACTCATGTTAAGAAACGGACGTAAAATCTGTTTTGATTTAATCTGCTCAAACGCCGTCGATAGGTAGAAACCTTCACCCTGTACAAACACGCATGTACAGGTGTTGGGGTCTTCATCGTCAGTTGGAATGCCCCGGACGTGTGGCAGAAAGAGGATATCCGGGTCCGTTTGAATAAGGGTTGACATGTATCCGTGGGCAATCTCTACCGGAAAGCAGAAAGCGGCGCCCTGCTGGTCGCTTCCCTCAGGATCTATCTTATCAGGCAGGACAACACGGTATCCAAGTTCATTAAAGAATCTGTTAAAAAGGGGAAAATACGTATTGATCAGAAAAGATCTGTTCATACCGATTACAGGTCGATTATCGGACGGGGATTGGGGTTTAAGGTCTTCAAAAACCAATTTTTGCCGATAATCCACCATGTTCAAACTCTTGGTGTCAACTTCCAGGTTACGAATCAGGTTGACATATCTGTTACACGCTCCTCCAAATGGATATGTCTTTCCTTCCAGCTCGATCCGGGCGATTTCACACCGACGGTCACACTTTTCCTTCCCACCGCCGCAGACGAAAGACTTTTTGTAAATTACCTCCCGATTCGCAAGCTGTTTAAGATCAAAGCGCTCTTCCTTCATCAGGCCGAGACTTATTCGACGGTCAACTTCCAGCGCCACACCAAAGGCGCCCATCAAACCGGGCTCCGGCGGCACCACTATCTCCTTACCGGTTAACGCCGCCATAGCTGCCGGGATAGCCTCATTGTAACAGACGCCTCCCTGCATGAAGACTTTCTTCCCGACAGGTCTATTACCTTTGACCCTATTTGAATAATTCATGCAGATCGAATAAACCAACCCCGCGACTATGTCATTTACAGGAATACCCTCCTGAGCGGCGTTTTTGATGTCAGAACCGATAAAAGCGGCGCACTGGTCGTTGAAATTAGGGGGGTTGGTCGCTGTATAAGCTACTTTCCCGATATCAGTCACTTTAAGTCCCAGACTTTCTTTTGCAGATTCTTCAAGAAATGAACCAGTGCCGGCGCTACAGGCTTCATTCATAGCGTAGTCGCTCGGAACTCCGTTGGTGATGTAAGTGTACTTTGCGTCCTGCCCACCGATCTCAAATATTGTGTCAACCTCGTTATCGAAATGGACCGCTGCTGCCGCATGCGCAATAATTTCGTTTATCACGCCCTCTGTCATCGCATGAAGACCGGCAATCTGCCGACCTGATCCTGTAACGCCCAGACCCAATATGTTTATATCGCAGTCCAATTGCTTAAGCAGGCTCCGGTAAACATTTCTCGACGCTCCAACAGGGTCACCGTCCGTTCGCAAGTAGTCTGCGGCTAGAATGGCCTTGTCGTTTTGGCGCATGAGCACGCCTTTTGTGGTCGTCGAACCGACATCGAGTCCAAGGATAACCCTGTCACCTCCTTGAGCCATTCCTCTGGAACGTTCCTTGAAGCTCACGAGGTCGCGAAAGTTGGAAAGAGGTTTTAAGAAACTGAACGCGGAACTTTTTTGCTCAAAAACTTCGGTTGTTCCAGTATATGGTGTAGTTGGATTATCAAGGGCCCAAATTGCCGCGCCCATAGCCTCGAAATAAGGGGCTTGTTCGGGAATAAACAAGTCTTGTAGCTCATGGGAAAGGTAATGGATCATAGTCTTGTTAAGCGATGATCCCCCTATGAGAGCAACGGACCTTTTGGGTAATTTCTTCAACAATTCTACTATCTTGCTGGACATCATCATGGCCAGCCCTGAGACGACCTGGTCCTTAGGAATGCCTTTGTTCAAAGCGTGAGTGCAATCGCTCTTACAGAACACGGAACAACGGCCGGAAACCTTGTGTGGATGGTCCGAAACCCCGAGACGTTCGACCTCAGTTAGGCCTATGTTCATCCGTCCTATCTGTTGCAGGAAAAACTCCCCAGTTCCTGAAGCGCACTTGTTGCCTGTTTGAATACCCTGGATCTTGTTGTCTTCGTCAAGGTGATACACCATAAAGGTTTCACCGCCCGCGCTAACCAAGACCCTATATTTATTTATGTCCGGCAACGCGAATGAGACCGCTGATTCAATAGCTTCAGGTTCCGAGATTGTAGTCAATCTTATGAAATTAATGAATTTGCGTCCGGTTACGGCTAACCGAACAGTTTTGATATCCGGTATACTTTCGAGAGCATCCAGGAGGGTTTTCCTGGGGTTTCCTTCGTGAGTAATCGTCTTTGAGTCAAGAACTGAAATTTGATCGCCTTGACGTTCCACACGACAAATACTCAACGTCGAAGCTCCCAGGCACATGCCAAGCGCTTCCATCAGATTATCTCCATACATATCGTCAGTTTTTGAGGTGTCCTATTTTTTGGGGTCGCCAAAGTTAGTTATAATAAAATTAGTCTTTAATGTATTCCAATTAGTACCTTCAAAGCAACAGCACGCAAATCATTTCAAGTCGGAACTGTCATGAGTGGTTATTATAAGCTTTCACTAATATAAATAATATGTTGATATAATAAATCTAAATTTTGCATACAGTGTTTTTCCTAGATCAATCAAAAAAAAGAGTGACAAAACATCTTTTTTGATTACATTCTAAGGTCGCTAATTTTATGGGCTACGGTCAAGGAGGACAAATTTTGAACAAAAAGATTTTCATGTTGTTGGTCGTTTCGCTGGCCATAGTGGGAATGGCTTCAGTCGCTTTCTGTAGTTGAGCCGGCTGTTTTCCCTCCTGGTCAGGAGGATCATCGAGTTCCTACTCATCGAATTCATACTCGCCGTACTACGGAGGATATTCAGACCCATACGGGTACGGGTATGGCTCTTCAGGACAATATGGATACCAGACACAAAGTCCAACTCGTAAGCCTGCCAAGAAAGCCAAGAGTAACAAACCCGCCAACTAGATTAAGTCAAGCATATAAAATAGGCGGGCTTTTACACAGTCCGCCTATTCATTTCATGGAATTATAACTCTAATGCGGGGTCCCATTTTTGTTAACTCGAGCGTTGCTGTTGAACTCCAATAATTCGTGAGTTCAATCCTGTATCTCACCGAACAGGTCCACTCCATTAGCTCCCGTTATCAGCACGCGCTTGATCGCTCCTACATCGGCCGTTCCCGATGTAATATAAAGCTTTCCGTCTACTTCCGGAGCCTGGTCCCAGACCCTACCCTCCAAAAGCAAATCTGATTCTTCTGAGATACCTTCCACTATTGAGGACTCAATCCGACCGATTCTCGTCTTGTTCCTCTTTTTCAAGAATGTTGAGTGAATAGATCGAATCGCCCTGGCTCGCGCGTTTTTAATTTTCTTCTGAATGGGGTCTCCAAGCTTTTCTGAAGGAGATCCTTCTTCCTGAAAGTAGGTAAAAACCCCTACATGGTCCAACTTAAACTCGCTGATAAAACGTTTGAGTTCGTCAAAATCCGAGTCCTCTTCTGTGGGATAACCAACCATGACCGTTGTCCTAATCACTATCTCAGGGATCCTGGAACGCATGAAATCAATCATGTCCTTTATTTTTTCCCCATTCCAGGGCCTCCCCATAGATTTCAAGACCCGGTCGGAAATGTGCTGAATGGGGACATCAACATAAGGCAATATTTTCTGAGATCCCTGAATCATATCAATAAGATCTGATTTGACGCCGCTGGGATACAAGTACATCAGCCTTATCCACTCTATGCCGGGTGTTGAGTCAAGCCTCTCAAGTAACCTGACGAGGCCATTCTTGATACCCAGATCGCGTCCATATGACGAGAGATCCTGCGCGACCAGAACCAGCTCTTTCACGCCGAGACCAGACAGCGTCGTCGCCTCTCGGGCTAAATCCTCAATGGTCTCACTCCTGAGCTTTCCCCGTATCAGTGGAATCGCGCAAAATTTACATTCATGATCACATCCATCTGAAATCCTCAAATATGCGAATCCAGGGGTGGACAAGGCTCGGTTGAATTCGTAAATATCACTGCTTTTTTCTTTAACCGCGAGTTGAGCGACGGCCTCCGCTGAATCATCCGAGGAGCCGCAATCATTGCCTCTCTCGTAATCAGGACAAATTTGATATTCATAACGAAGACGGCTAGAAGACTCTTTACGGTTGTTTAACCTTTCAGTTTTTTTCAAGAGACTCAGTTTAACCGACTGCGCAAACCCTTCTATCTGTTCCGGTGTTATGAACATGTCAACTTCCGGAAACGATTCATGCAACTTCTGTTTGTAACGTAAAGGCAAACAGCCCGCGACGACGAGAAGGGCCGTGGGGTTCAATTGAAAACTGTCGAGAATCACGGAGATTGATTCTTCAACAGCGGGTTGAATGAATGCGCATGTATTTATTATTAGCACCTGGGCCTTTTGTTGATCTTCAGTATATTTAAATCCTGCGGCGAACATGACGTGGAGGATTTTTTCACTGTCCACTCTATTTTTCGGGCAGCCCAGACTTATAAGGTTAAAATATTTCATTTTATTGTAAAGATGGCGCTCTATTAGGCTCTCGATCGACGCCCTCAGTGAGAAGCCGGTTTGATGTCGAAACGGGAATCAGGAATTGATTTTAAGAAGGTCACGTCAGACAGGTCAAAACGATTGTAGTTTCCAAGGGCGTCATAAATGATGGCCCGATTTATAGTGTAACGAATTCTGTCAACGCCCAGAACTATTTTAACCTGTGCCTGTGAGTTGGCGTTATTGGTTAATTCAAGGAAAATCAGCTTTTCTTCCTGTTCGGGTTGTCTGGGAGACAACTCAACCCTGAAATTTTTGTCCAGAGCCGCGATGTTGGTAAAAAAACCAAAGAAATTCTCAATATTAATTTCCGGGGGCACTTCTCCGTGCACCTGAGATCCGTCATCGTAAAAATATACCAGGTAATTCCTGCCCTTCATCACTACCTTTTGCCGTTCAGGACTAGATACTTCCAGGGCTATATCCAGCGGTTTTTTTACATACATTCGGCCATGAAACCTGTCTCTCATATCCATGGCCACATTGACGGTCAATTGATCAAATGACGCAGTGAAGCAGCAGTTCGTGTTGTAGGTGTCCTGAATCTTTTTGATTATATTTTGGACATCCAGAGTTTCGCCCCGGCTGGGACCAGACAAGAGAGAGAATGTCACAAAAATGAGTGGAATAAGAAAAAAGATTTTCTTCAATTCAATAACCTTCCTGAACGGAACGCTTGAACAATGCTGTCCCTGATAGATTGCAAATCGAAAGTATCTTTGGGCATCGATATATTTCGAGATCTCAACTCCTCCACAAGTAATCCAACCGTGGGCAATATTCGCCTAAGTTCGGAATGATTACGTAGCTCTGAACAAACTTTCCGGATAGAACCGAAACAAACCTCTTGCCCCTCATGAATTACCAGAAGCAAGTCTAATTCCGAGAGGAAACAATCCATTTCGTGAGATACTATCATTACAGTACGGGAGCCGCCATTATTGAAAGATCTTATGAAATCCTTCAGTGTGACCAGAGAAGGTGGATCAAGGTCCGACGCCGGCTCGTCAAGTATCAGAATTTCAGGATCGTTGACAAGAGCCCCAGCCAAAGCGACGCGTCTTTTTTCACCAGACGAAAGTTCGAAAGGACTCCGGTCTCTTATCTCATCAATTTCTAATCTAACTCTGGAACATGCTTTGCTGACTAGTACTTCGACATCCTCTTCAGAGAAGTCATCATTGTTAATTAATGGGAAGGCTATATCGCGGAAAACTGTTTCTTCAAACAATTGTTTTTCAGGGTGTTGAAAGACTAGCGCAACTTTTTTTCTTAGGTCGGAACCATACTTCGAAATATCTGCGCCACCCAAAACAATTCTCCCTGAATCCGGTTTCAAAAGTCCGTTAAGGGTTCTAACCAAAGTCGTTTTTCCTGACCCTACCAGTCCCAGTATGCCGACAATTTTGCCTGAAGGGACGACGAAACTGATATTCTTGAGGGCCTGACGCTCTAGAGGGGTTCCGCGATTGAAACTGCAATTTAGATTTTCTACTCTAATTTCCAATAATGCCTGTTTGTTCGTGGTATTAATGCAGAATTTTCGTAGAGAGTCTCAAATTAGTCTTTGACTCGCCAGCTAGATCCAGTGGGGCCATCTTCTATCAAGATTCCTAATCCCAAAAGCTTATTTCGTATATCATCGCCTAGCTTGAAATTCTTGTTCTTTCTGGCGTCAGATCTTGCCTGAACCAATTCTTCAATTTCTTCTTCGGTTATACTGAGGTCCTTGGCTCCTGACCGGCGAGCATTTTCTATGAATGTTTCCGGAGACTCGTTCAACAGCCCGAAAACATCGCGAGCCCATCCCGTCAAACTTTCGCCCGCCTTTTCAACAAGATCCGGCCTGGGCGCATTATCCCGATTCTTTCCGGCCTCAGTGTGGATTCGGTTGATAGCCCTTGAAGCTTCAAAAAGTAGCGCCAACCCTCTGGGGGTATTAAAATCATCATCCAGGGCTTCCCGAAATTTGGCGTCCAGGTCCAACAGTTCTTCGGGCAGGTCATTTGATGCGCCGTTCATTTTTATGAGTTCTTCCAAGGATGCCAGGGCTGAGTAAAGACGCTCTAGACCTACGGACGCTTCCCTGATGGAAGTGTCATTATAGTCCAGTGGACTACGGTAGTGACTTGACAGCAAAAATAAGCGCAAGGCTTCGGGATGAACTTCCTTGAGGATGTCTCTGATATTCAGAACGTTCCCGAGAGATTTGGACATTTTCTCCGAACGTATGTTTACGAAACCATTGTGTATCCAATACTTCGCAAAAGGCTCCCCTGTGGCTGCTTCAGACTGGGCTATCTCATTTTCGTGGTGTGGAAATGTAAGGTCGGCTCCACCTCCATGTATGTCGAAACTTGATCCAAGGTACTTCATGCTCATTGCTGAACACTCGATATGCCAGCCTGGTCTGCCCGGGCCCCACGGGCTGTTCCAAAACGGTTCGCCTTGTTTGGCCGCTTTCCACAAAGCAAAATCTAGTGGATCTTTCTTTTTTTCGTCGACACCGACACGGGCCCCTGAAACCAGGTCTTCGGTCTTTTTGCCCGAGAGCTTGCCATAAGATGAAAAACTGGAGACTGAGAACATAACATCCCCATCAACTTCGTAAGCGTGGTTTTGTGATATTAGCTCACCGATTAGCGATATTATGTCCTGAATATGATCAGTAGCCTTGGGTTCTATTGTAGGTCGCCTGACGCCGAGGGAATCCATATCCACATGAAATTCTCTTATGTATCGCTCAGCTAGTTCTTGCCAGTTTTCCCCCCGCTGGTTGGCCCGATTTATGATCTTGTCGTCAATATCAGTAAAATTTCGGACATAGGTGACATCAAAACCGCTTTTCAGGAGATGCCTGTATATGACATCGAAGAGCACGACAGATCGAGCATGGCCAATATGACACATGTCATAGACCGTCACTCCGCATACATACATCCCAACTTTTCCCGGGTGAACTGGTAGAAACGGACCCTTTTTTCTAGTCAGTGTATTGTAGATTTTCAACTCCATACGTTTCTCCAATGAATATTGCTTCACAAGTCCTGGATTTCTTCGAGCAACGCTACCGCAGAAGCGGCCAACCCCTCATGTCTGCCTATAAATCCAAGACCTTCAGTTGTAGTGGCCTTAATGTTTACACGATTTACATCAATTGCTAAAGCTTCAGATACGTTCCGACGCATCGATTCCCTGTAGGGACCAATTTTGGGTTTTTCCGCAAAAAGAGTCACATCAACATTCGAAATCTTAAGTCCTAAAAGCACTATCCTGGCGCAGACATCAGACAAAAGACCAATACTTGAAGCCCCTTTGTATTTTGGGTCTGTGTCGGGGAACATCATTCCAATGTCGCCAAGTCCTGCAGCGCCCAGCAACGCGTCGATCACCGCATGAACCAACACGTCGGCGTCCGAATGGCCTTCGAGTCCGAAAGGATGATCAATGTCAACTCCACCTAAAATCAGCCGCCTGTCAGCGACAAGTCTGTGGGCGTCAAATCCTTGTCCTATTCGCAAAGAATAGCCTCCACAATCTGATGCCTCGAACTTAATTCATAGACCATACCGCGTCAAGAAAACTGAGGAACTCCGACCATCAGCAGAGTCCAGTTTGGGGACTTTGCTTGACGCTGCCCATCATCCGGCATAAAATCTAAATCATTTAAAACGAGTAGCCAAATATTCCTCAAAGTTTCAGCTACTTGATATTGAGAAATGACTAAAGAAAAATCAAGATTCAATTACCTGAAGGCTTTTAGCGGAATGTTTGTCTGGCTGGGAGTAGGCCTGCCGTTATTGCTGCTCTGCGGGCTGATATTCGGTTCTTTAGGGTCAGTATTCGGCGTATATCTCGTTTTTTCAAAAGATCTTCCAAAAATACCGGATCTGAGAGCTTACCGGCCTAAAACGGTTTCCACGTTTTTTGCCGATGATGGGTCAGTTATCGGTCTTTTTTACAAAGAAAAGCGATTCCCAATTCCTTTGGATACAATCCCCCCTCATGTAATGAACGCGTTTCTAGCGGCTGAAGACGCCAGGTTTTTCTCACATCCGGGAATCGACTTGCTGGGAATAGCCAGAGCCGCAATCAGGAACCTCAAGTCAGGTGAATTCTCTCAGGGCGCTAGCACAATCACTCAACAGGTCACAAGGAATTTTATTCTGACCAAGGAAAAGAAGCTGTCGAGGAAAATCAGAGAGGCCATTCTCTCTTTCAGACTGGAGAAGTCTTTATCCAAACAGGAAATACTCAGCCTTTATCTAAATGAAATATATCTCGGACGAGGAGCTTATGGTGTAGAAGCCGCGGCGAGGACTTATTTTGGGAAATCAACGGAGGGGTTAACGGTTGCAGAGGCCGCCATGATCGCGGGGCTTGTTTCAAATCCTAACAGGAGCGCTCCTCCAAAGAATCTCGAAAACGCCATGAAAAGAAGGGAATTTGTCCTTAGCAGCATGCTCCGAAACAGTTTTATAACGCAGGAACAGTTTCAGAAAGCGATGGATGAAGTCCCCGCATTCCGGGAGAATCTTCCCAATCCCTTCACCAGAGCGCCATACTTCACTGAGGCTGTGCGCCAGAAGATCATTGAAAAGTATGGAGCGAAGCGACTTTACAATGAGGGGCTGCAAGTCTGGACCACACTGGACCCGCGTCTGCAGGATACGGCCGCGTCTGCTCTGTTAAAGGGGGCGCAAGGTTGGGAGAAGCGCGAGCGTCGACCACAGGGACTATTGAAAAGATTGAAACCATTGGAAGCTAAAGAGTTTGTTAACAGCTCGTCTCCAGAGTCTTTCAAGGTAGGTGAGACAGTGCAGGCGTTGGTGCTGTCTTCTCCGGAAAACAAGAAACAAAAAGGCAAGAAAAATGCCGCTCCTGGCTCCGAAGAATACCTTCTGTCTCTAAATGGCAATATCAAATTCCATATGAAACTTGCTCAAGGATCAGTATACAGACCTAATGATCTCCTTGATTTCCGGGTTACCCAATCTGATGAGAAGAATTTTTCACTCCAACAAATTACGGCGCCGCCGATACAGGGCGCTGTTGTCTGCATAGAAAACAGCAGTGGATACATAAGGGCCCTTGTAGGAGGGATGGATTTTGATAAATCCCACTTCAACAGGGCCACTCAGGCTATGCGTCAACCAGGAAGCGCTTTCAAGCCGGTTGTTTATTCAGCGGCTCTTGAGAATGGGGCCTATAGTCCCAACACCATGGTTGTTGACGAACCAATTGCGGTATTGATCGATCCGAGTGAGCCGGAGTGGATGCCTTCCAACTCGGATGGCGGTTTTATCGGTTCAACCAACCTGACAAGAGCCTTGGCTTTATCCCGAAACATTGTCGCTGTGAAGCTACTCATGGATGTAGGGCTGGACACTACCATCAGCATGGCGAGAAGCATGGGAATAAAATCCCCATTAGGTCATAACCTGTCTCTGGGGCTCGGCTCATCAGAGGTCACGCCGCTTGAGCTAACCAGCGCATATACGGTGTTCCCCAACATGGGGGCTTTGATAACCCCTGTAATGATCAAGAAGGTAGTGGACCGTTTTGGGAATGTGCTTGAAGACAATACCAGACCTATCATAAATCCCAATGACAACAAGGATCCTTCCCCAGCCTGGATAGCGAATAAAATTGTGGAAGTTGACCCAGTCCATCCTGGTCCCGGTCAAGATCTAGACGATGAGGATGTTACAAACCATGCTTCTGTCCAGGACAATCCGGTGGTTGAAACAAATCAACCCAGCCTGCATCTCGAATCTGTGCTAAAAGGCTCCTTTCCAAGCATTAAGGGCCCTGAAACAAGGACCATTGAAAGGGCGATGAGTCCTCAAGCAGCGTTTCTCATGGTCAACATGCTCACGCAGACATGCGTTTCAGGCACAGCTTCCAATGTGGCGAAAATGCGCAGGACGGACCTGGCTGGTAAAACCGGCACGACGGACGGATGCGCCGATGCATGGTTCATAGGATTCAATCCTAGTTACACAACTGGTGTATGGATCGGTTTTGATTCTAAAATCTCACTCGGCAAGCATGAATATGGGGGCATAGCAGCTCTGCCGGTATGGATGGATTTCATGAGTGAAGCGCTCAAAGGGACAGTGTCTCAAGCCTATACCCCTCCACCGGGTATCGCTTTCCGGTCCCGACTTCAACAAACAGATCCTTATGGCAATAGGGCGAATAATTCAGGACCTGACTTTGATCCAAGTTTCGGGGCGAAGCAATATTGTCCTGTTGACGCTCCGCACTTCATGGTCGGAGGACCTGCTGGTTATCCTATGGGAATACAGACAGGGTACTCTTCAGGCTACATGTATCAAGGGGCAATGAGGGTACTGTCCCCAACGGGGCAAACACTGGGTTACGCATCCACATTAAATGATGACAGGGGACGGACGTTGCTTTATCCTGAAAGCTCCTACGATGGGCGAATGGGCTATTCTGAATTGCAGGAATCATATGATAGTCAGGGCATGAACGAGGGTAATCCGTACGATCAGTCGGGCGCGGGTTATATGAATCAATATCCTTCTCAGATCTGGGGTAGATAATGAAATCTCGTAGTTGGTCTGCGATAATTACAATTCTAACAATTCTTGTCGCAGGGGTGGTCATAGGCATGTGGCTCAACAAACGGCCCGCTGTTGTTTCAAAGCCGGCGCCTCCACCTGAAGCTTATAAGGCGCTCGAGACGGATGAATCGGTTGTAATGAGGGTTTATAAAGAGCTTAGCCCTGCCGTGGTCAATGTTGTTACTAAGACGCTCGCATACAATTTCTGGATGCAGGTAGTTCCGCAAACCGGCCAGGGAACAGGATTCGTAATTGACCAACAAGGACACATCTTGACCAACAGCCACGTAGTTGGCCATAGTCAAAATATTGAAGTGACCTTCATCGGGGAGCGAAAACTTCCGGCGAAACTGATCGGACAGGACCCTGTGAGTGACCTTGCGGTAATTAAGGTGGATCCCTTCAAGGGAATGGAGGTAGCTCCTCTTGGGGATTCCGACAACCTTTCCGTCGGCCAGCGTGTGATAGCCATAGGGAATCCGTTTGGTTTTCAACATACTGTTACCGCTGGTTTCATAAGCGCTTTGAACAGAGACATCGTAGTCGATCAAAGGACTATGATCGGAATGATCCAGACGGATGCGGCCATTAACCCTGGTAACAGCGGAGGGCCACTTATCAATTCAAGGGGTAAAGTCATAGGGATCAACACAGCCATATTTAGTCAGACCGGCGGGTTTATGGGGATAGGCCTGGCTCTCCCGATTGATAGGGCTAAAAAAGTTGCGCATCAAATATTGAAACTGGGCCGTGCAGTATATCCCTGGTCGGGGATAGTTTCGGGCACAGACATTGATCCTCAATTGGCTCAAAGTCTCGGGGCGCCTTCAGTTAAGGGATTCTTGATCACCATGGTGGCTCAAGGGAGCCCCGCTTACCAGAGCGGCCTCAGAGGCGGGAATCAGTTTGCCGGTGTCTATCGAGGCCGTCCTTTGCTGCTTGGTGGAGATATAGTTACAGCGTTGGATGACATTCCAACTCCGACATTTGATGATTTCCAGAATCTTATTTCTCAGAAAAACATAGGGGATGAGGTCAAATTAACAGTGGACAAAGGCGGCAAGCCAGCGACTGTGAAGATTAAACTGGGGGAGGACCCCAGAATCGGTCGCTAAATTTTGAACGACTGAATTATTGACAATTTCGTTTCCTCCAATTAAAGTTAAACATTACGTCGTATCTCCGACGTAATGTTCTGTCATACCTCCAGTGCGCCCGTAGCTCAGCTGGATAGAGCGTCTGACTACGGATCAGAAGGTCGGGAGTTCGAATCTCTTCGGGCGTACCAATAATATCCTCACAAACCAAACAGTTTCATATTTGGCTTCATCCGGCTTTTCTTCTCAAGATTACGATTGAGTGAGATTTGCGTGAGTTATTAACATGTCATTGGCGATAATTATTGTGGACATAGTTAGTTTCATTTGTTGATAACTTTATCAACTGTGACATAAAAGGAGTTAATACAATGGGAAACACAATCGGCTATATTAGGGTTTCAAACACACTCCAGGCCGAAGAAGGTGTCAGTTTAGAGGCTCAGAGCAGGAAAATCATGTCCTATTGTGATCTCCATGACGTGGAATTAATTGAGATAGTAGAAGATTCAGGGCTTTCGGGAAAGTCGATCAGTGGGTGCCCCGGTATCCACAGAGTCCTTAATCTAGTCAAGTCCCGGAAAGTGAAAAATGTCGTGTCGTCCTCACAGAGCCCGGATGGTTATAATTATAGGTCTGAATACGGTTCCTTTAAACTTTTGAATTTCTAATTCCGGCGTAACCGAAGTCGACTGTCATACAATTCTCCACTAACAAATTTCGGCCATCGAAAATAATTACTGACTCTGATCCAATTTTATCCTATTCTAACTTCCAGCCATTGATTCAATAATCAAGCATGGTAGACAATTTGCCGCTACACATTAGCGACGGCGCAAGTCAGAATATCTGACTTCTGATGTCGCTGGATTGTTCTTCGCTCCAATCATTCTGACCTTTGCGTGCTAGGGAGGGCGTCGATAAAGACCATTTTTTTAACATGTGTCCCAAGAGACGAAGTCCTAAAAGGCCATCTCAAAGAAGAGATTTTCCGGGCCAGCCTCAACGAAATATACGGCGGTCAGGCTGAAGATGTTTACCAGGACCCGAATATTTTCTTTAGCCATACATTCGTAACCGACGGTTTGAAGACCCTCGCCAATGAGGCGCTTGGCAGATTGACAGGCAGTAGCCCGGTAATCAGGCTGGAAACATCAATTTGAATGTCGGCAAAATTAATGTGTTGCCAAAACCGATACATTGATCGTGATCTGCACCAGATATATTTCTTCAGATTTTAGTTACTGACTTCTTGATTTTTATTACCTAATAGGTAATACTTTTGGGGGGCGGCATGGACATTTTCTTTGCGTCCAGAAAGTTACAGAGAACTTTTAATTCAGAAAACCAATTGTGTCGTGTTTACGGTGAAACAAGAGCGAAAATAATAAAGCGACGGATATCAGTTTTGGCCGAGGTGTCAAATTTGGATCAGGTTCCAAAATTGCCTCCGGACAAGTGTCACGCTCTGGCTGGTGAAAGAAAAGGACAATTCGCTGTATCTATCGGGAAACAGTTCCGACTGATATTCGAACCTGCGCACGACCCGGTTCCTACCACGGAGGATGGCGGGACTTGTTTGAAGTCCATCACTTCTGTAAGGATCCTGGGTGTTGAGGATTATCACTAATGAAGAAAGCGGCTAAATATAAATTCAAACCTGATTATGCAGTATCCCCAGGCGAAATCCTTGAAGAGACTCTTGATGCTCGCTGTATACAAAAGACGGATTTTGCTCTTCGTACAGGCCTCTCACAAAAGACCATATATGGCATTATTGCTGGAAATGCCCCAGTTTCCCCGGAGACGGCGTTAGCGCTTGAACGGGTCCTGAGCACTCCTGCTGAGGTCTGGCTTAATCTACAGGCAACATATGACGCGTTCGTCGCTAGGAAAAAGGCTTCAATCAGAACGGCAGAGGAGATTTCCTGGGCGAAATCATTTCCACTCAAAGACCTTGAGAAGATAGGAATGATTGATTCATCCCAAGACTCCGTGGAAAACGGATTGCGTTTCTTTGGAGTAGCTTCGATCGACGCGTGGAAGAAAATTTATGGCAAGAGGATTGAGCGCTTGACCAAGTCATTGGGGTCTAAAGACCGTCTGTATAGCAATCTGACGTGGCTTCGTATGGTCGAAATTAAGGCCTCCGAAATTGAAACAGACCCTTTTGATGAAACAAAATATAAGAGATGTCTGTCAAGGTTCGACAAATCTGACAAACAAGACCCTTATAGACTAATCGACACTATTTCTAACGATTGCCGGCAATCAGGAGTGGCCTTAGTATTGGCCCCACAATTAGGGAGAGCCAATATTAATGGAGCAGCATTTTGGCAAACCCCATCCAAACGTGTTATCGCTATTGGAGTTAGAGACAACAATGACAATCAATCATGGTTGAAATTCTTGAATGAGGCCTTACGCCTGCATCGCCACAGGAAGAAAGAAATTTTTATTGATGAACAGGAAATTCCAACTAGAAATCGCTCAGCTTCAAAAAAGCGAAATAGCTCTCTCACTGGAGGAAGCGCAACCTGTTGAGCCGCGAGCCAAAGGCTCTCACCTTATCACTGTGGCAGGTCTCCCGCTAAAGATAACGCTGGAAACAATTTTGACTATACTCAAAAAACAGGGTTATCCCCCCACACAATTCGCACCTCAACGAAAAGAACCTTTCGATCTCGATGAACCGGCCGGAGTCAGATTGGGCCTGATGTTTTTTTGCCCCTAAACCTCTGAAGAAACCATCACGTATGGCAGAAATTGTCTCGGAGATAAATCGAGTAATGGTCCAAGAAAAATGGACACTGGCTTAGGTGCAAGAGGTCTTGTAGGCCCTCTTAAAATCATTGAAAGGCTTGCCATCTCTCAGAAAAACGCGATTTGTTTTATGATTCCTCGGTAGTTTGGCTAACAAGGTTTTCACTCGGGGATGCAGCCACCAACCGTCGGCAATTGCGGATGATGTGAATTCTCTGTCCGACAGGCTCTTAGAAGCTGATATTTAGAGCTAAACCCGCGGCAATATCGTACCGAGTGAATGTGAGATTAATCTCGTCCAGAGGTAATACTGAAAAACCGGGCGAAGACACACAGTTGTTTGTGACATCACCCTTCCCGGAAATTCGCAGCCAGCCGGATTTCCCCCAAAGGCTTAAGTTTACGAGCGGAAGCCAGTTCATGAGATATTGGATATTGAATTCAAGATACGAGGCCGGCTCATTCGACGTTAAGATTGTGTAACAAGAAACACCGGATATCTGAGAGGCGTTTGCGCTCACTCTAGCCTCCATCTTGATATGTGACGGCGCAAACAAGCTGCCGATGAGGAATGCTTTAAAACTTTTTCCATTCAAGCCACATCCGATGTATGGTAGCCAGATGTAGCTATCGGCTTGATATGCCTTAAAAGTCACACTGGTAATTTTTGATCCAGTTGCGGCTTTGATCTCATAAGGCTCTTTAAACGCCAAACGAAAATCGTCATACCTAAGGCCGGCCTCTATGCTGAGAGGACCCAGTATTGATTGAATCAAGCCTGTCTCAATTTCAATCCAACTAAAATCGCTCTGTTTCCCGAGGAGTCGCTCGGCTGCTTCACGAGTCTCGGGAAACCAGGTGTTCAAAAGTCCCTGCAAAATATTGCCGGAGATCCTTGCAAACACGGAGGCTCCGCTGATGAATTGAGCTTCTATTCCAGCCTCAGCGACCCAGAGGTCCACTTCTTTGAGCTTTATAGTGTAGTAATCGCCAACTAAATCGGCCGATTCATTGAAAAGAAAAGTGTAAGGAACTGGAATTATGGCTCTCCAGCCTACTCTACGGTATCCGAATTTACCATAGGGGAAAAATTGAATTCGACTGACATTTGGAAACCCAATATCCGGAATAAATCCAACTAACTGAGAAGACAAGGTCTCAGACTTTGCCGATGCCTGGTCTGACGCGCGAGCAATCTTCGTAGGAGAACCTAAGATGCCTACAGTCAATACCAAATAGATAAGAACCAGAAATATTGTTTTACGGAATATCCGCGACGCTGAGTTGTCATCCGCAAATCGTAAGGCGCTATGTGTCTGCAGGATGTGTTTTTCCAGCAAGCCATGAAAGAATTGATCGTGAAAATGAGTGCGATGACAAAAAATCCTCCTACCCTCGCCTGTTTGGAGCGTACTAGACTGCTTTTCGATCGGCTTTAGCACGGAAACCGCAGTGATTTGGTAGCCTCTCAATGTTTTGCTACGACGGCAATATCTTCTTGAGTATTTTGTGTCAAATGCCAAGACTGCGGTGGTCTTGGTGGGTTAGCACCGTTACCCTCAACCGAGGGTTTTGGTCTATTCGCTATCTATGGACGGATTTCTGTCGCTGGGGCCACTAGAGGAGCCTGAATAGCCGCCTTTTTTATCGCGGAATGTCCATCCATCTCCATTACGCTCCGCTGCCCCCCGATAGGCGCCATCTGGGCCAAAATATTCTCTGCGTACATCGTTCCCACGCCACATTCCGGCATATTTGCCGTCCTTGTCACGATAGATGCCGTCCGCATGGGCTAGAGAGATTATCAGGAGCGATAACATTATGACTGTGAGTCTCATTGTTCACTCCCCGCAACATTTTTGGCTTTGATCGAATAGAGGCGCCTCTTTAACCTTTTTGCTTTTGCTGGAAGGACTAACCTCAAACGACAGCTTCGGACGCCCTAAGTGGACCCAAATGGCGCTATCGATAACATGGGATACCGAATATCCCTCCTGGTAAAGCTCCTGGAGCATATTATATAGTGATTCGTCCACTGTTATCGCCATTTTGACTCTTTTAGCTTTTTGGTCCTTCGTGGGCCTGGGACAGCTTGGTAATTTGTCGCCCATCGTGTTTCTGAGCCTCCTGATCCAGAGAATCCTGAAATACGTAAAGTCCATTCTGGGGCTGTTGTTTGAGCCTGTCAACCAAATCCTCAAAAATGGTGTTGTGTTCCAATGGAGGCAATGGTCTCTTTGTCATGATAGTGTTAATTTCTATGGTGATGTAATTGACTTCTAGCTAAACATTGACATCTTTTATCTACTAATTTCGAAAGGGAGATGGATAATGCGCACGAACACTAAATTGCTTGCCGTTGGACTCCTGGTTTTTTGCTCCGTTGTGTCTCCATTTGTCTCTGCGGTCTTTGCAGAAAATGTCGACACGGAACTCAACAAATTTCAAGGAACGTGGGTTTTGATTTCTGGAGAAATGGATGGAAAGAAGATTGCAGATGAGGACGTTAGTAAGAACAAAATAATCTATCAAGGGAACCAGGGTCAGCTCACGTCTCCCCACCAGAGTAAGGAAACGATTTTATTTGATATCGTAAAAATAGACCCCACGAAAAACCCAAAAGAATTTACCCTGATCCGCAAGAACGGGCCAAGCGCGGGTAAGACAATAAGAGCGATTTACGAGTTCGACGGTAATGACCAGTTCAAATTTGCCTTCGACCCTACCGGAGCTACAACACCCAAAGAGTTCGCTACCAAAGTGGGGTCCGGGTACCTTCTACACATATGGAAACGGCTGAAGCCATAGGTGGAGAATTGTCCCATCGTGAAAGATATTTTTCGTACCCGCCTTAGCGTTCTTCGCTAGGGCTTTTTTATTACAACTTACCTCTTCAATTATTCCCTGTTTCACGACTTTTCTCAATCGATTGATCCGACACTCTTCGCTGAATGTACAGACGAGAGCCACGCCTGAACGAACGCTAACCGCCATATATGAGAAAAACTATTGTTAGTCTTGGGCTTCCTGATATACTAATTAGCAAAATAATTTGACAGTTTCATTCCTTCTACCAGTCAGTTGATACTGAAGAACAGTGCCCTCAAGGTCCCGCCGAACCCTCACATGCATAACTTTCAGTCAGGAGGAATCTCCCATGCAAGACCAATACAAAACCAAGAAACAGCTAATTGACGAATTGAATGAAATGCGGCTTGAGGTGGCTGAATATAAAGCTTCCAGCACTATTCAACTGGACATTCCGGAACGCAACCAGACGGAACATGAGTTACGTGAGAATGAGCTGTGCTCCCGCTCTCTATTTGAACGACATCAAGCCGTCATGCTGTTGATCGAACCCAACTCAGGGGCTATTATCGATGCCAACGCAGCAGCAGCTAAATACTATGGATATTCCCGTGACGCCCTCAGAAAAATGGGAATCCAGGACATTAATTGTCTGCCTCCAGACGAGATTCTGGACGAAAGGCGTCGCGCCAAACTGGAAGAGCGAAACCATTTTGTCTTTCCGCATAGACTAGCCAGTGGAGAAACTCGAACAGTAGAAGTGCATTCATCACCCATAGACATTCAAGGGCGAACATTATTGTTTTCCATAGTCCATGACATCACCGATCGCAAGCGAGCGGAAGATGGGCTAAGAGATTCAGAGCAAAAATATCGTGCTGTTGTGGATGGAGCAAATGAGGGGATTCTCGTTGCCCAGGATGGAAAGATTCGCTTTGTTAACCCAAGGGCACGTGAAATGGTTGGTTTTGAAGTGGCCGAATTGCTTGATAGGCCTTTCACTGAGTTCATACATCCAGATGACAGGGATCTGGTGCTTCAGCGCCATTACCGGAGACTCAAAGGCGAGGAATTCGAGAGCCGTTATTCATTGAGGTTGATTGTAAAAGATGGAACGGAAAGAAGTTTTGATATCGATTCAAGACTAATTTCATGGGGTGGTGAACCGGCAAGCGTGGTTTTCCTTACTGATATTACCGAGCAAATACGAATGGAATATGAGCTTAAGAATAGCGAGGAACTCTATCAGTCTCTGGTAGAAAACAGTTTTGATGGAGTATTTCTTCAAAAAGGGCCGAAGATCGCATTCGCCAATTCGCGGCTTTATGAGATGCTTGGTTATTCGAAAGATGAGTTGGTAGGTATGGACCACTGGGCGGTTTATCATCGAGACGACCGAGAAATTATTCCCAGACGGTCGTTGGCAAGGATGAGAAAAGAACAAGTTCCTACTAGATACGAGGCCAGGTTGGTGCGAAAAGACGGAACATCGTTCCACGCAGAAATCAGCGCTCGTGAAGTGACAGTGAAAGGTATGCCTGGACTGCAAGTTTGGGTAAGAGATATTACGAAGCAAAGGCAATCCGAGAACGCACAAAGGCGGCTGGCCGCCGCTGTAGAACAATCGGCTGAAAGCATAATTGTGACTGATACTGACGGAAATATAGAATACGTAAACCCTGCCTTCGAGAGCATAACAGGGTACACACGAGACGAAGCAATCGGGAGAACACCTGGGTTCTTGAGTAGTGGTACCCATGACCAGAAATTCTACAAGGATCTTAGGGATGTCATTGCACGTGGAGACGTATGGAGAGGTGAATTCGTAAACAGGAGAAAAGATGGAACGCTTTATCAGGAAGACTGTGTAATATCACCCGTTCGGGATTCTTTAGGCAAACCAGTAAATTTTGTTTCCATAGGACGAGACAAAACTCTAGAAATCGAACTTCGAAAGCAGCTTTTCTGGGCACAAAAAATGGAAGCGATTGGAACCCTTACCGGGGGCATTGCCCACGATTTCAACAATCTCCTACAGGTAGTATTGGGATATTCCGACCTCATGCTCCAGAGAAAAAAGGGAGATGAAACTGACTATACCCAATTACTCCATATACATGAAGCTGGCAAACGCGGAGTAGACCTTATCCAGCGCTTGCTGACCTTCAGTAGAAAAATTGAGCCCAATCTCCGTCCTGTGAACTTGAACCAACAGGTAATTGAAATCGAGGGCCTTCTATCTCGAACTATACCCAGAAATATCAAAATTGACCTACACCTAGGCGCTGACTTGGAATTAATTAGAGCTGATCCGTCCCAGATTGGGCAAATTATAATGAATCTTGGGGTGAACGCCAGAGACGCAATGCCGGATGGTGGGACATTGTCTGTCATAACTGCAAACGATCAGTTGGACCAGGATTTCTGCCGGAGACATCTTGGAGCCAAACCTGGGCGCTACGTATCCCTCACCGTTTCAGACACTGGTTATGGTATGGATCAGGAAACGCAACTTCACATTTTTGAACCATTCTTTACTACCAAGGAAGAGGGAAAGGGGACTGGTTTGGGGCTTGCTACGGTTTACGGAATCGTTAAGCTCCATACAGGTTACATAATTTGTTACAGTGAACCTGAACATGGGACTACCTTTAGAATCTTTTTTCCTGCAATCTCAGGCGAAAGGGAACCCCAAACCAAAGTCGAAGAGACGCTCATTCGGGGCGGGTCCGAGACAATTCTCCTTATTGATGACGACACCTCTGTAAGAGATTGGAGTACCGAAATTCTAAGTAGCGTTGGCTACGAAGTCCTCACTGCAACTAATGGAAAAGAGGCCTTGGAGATATATCAAAGAGAAATAGCGAGAATCTCCCTGGTGATTCTGGACCTAATAATGCCGGAAATGGGTGGCAAGCAATTTCTGACGGAAATTCTAGGGGTCAACCCCAAAGCGAAGATGCTATTGGTCAGTGGTTTTCCCGCGGATAAACAGGCTCACTCTACGTTGACAGTGGGAGAGAAGGCGTTTTTACAAAAACCTTTTAGTGTGAAGCAACTTTTAAGTGAGGTTCGCAAAATTTTGGATGAGGATTGATTGATCAATTTCCAAGTCCAACTAAACCTCCTGGATATAGTCAACAACGACCAATTAATAGATTTGAAGATACGTATTCATTGCCTTTTCCTGGGCCTCACTCATTAGCCAATGAATTTGCTCATAATTGGCGTCTAGCACCTCAATTATGTTGATGTCCAAAAGGCGCCTATTGCCAAGATCTTTCAAAATAGACATGGCGTCATTCTTGTTCATGGCTTGTCTGTAAGGACGGTCCTCAGCCAATGCCGTGAAGATATCGGCGATTGAAACGATCCGAGATCCTATACCAAGTTTTTTCGATGAAAGGTGAAAAGGATATCCTGAGCCATCTAATCTCTCATGATGAAGCGCAGCCCATTCAGTGATTTGCCGTATTCCACCTATGCTACTCAATACCATGTAAGTCAAATAGGTATGTTGGCGCATCAATGCGAATTCTTCGTCCGTGAGTTTGGTGTCTTTTTCCAAAATGCTGTTAGGAATGGCCATCTTTCCCAAATCGTGTAAATTGCCGGCGACCGTCATCGATTCTGTTTCAAGCTCTGTCAGACCAAATAAACTCGCGATCATGGAAGCTGCGGCAGACACCCCAGCCGAATGTGTCACGGTGAATTTTGACCTGAAATCAATTAAATTCCGCACAAATTGGGATATAATAATCAATTGATCAAGTTCCACCTCAATTCCTCGACATGGAGCGCGGTGCAGGAGGAGCGAGTATAACCTTGGTGATGTTATGTCAAGCCAAAAATCCTCTCTCTGTCCAACGTATTTCAGCAAATCAACCACCAGGGGATGAATTTGATTGTCTGATAGGGATGACATCATAGAGGTTAGTTCATTGCTTTGATATAAGATGTACTGGTCTCGATTGATAAATCGTTCGAGCGTACCAGCTAGAAAGAGAATCTGTGACTGCAATACTAGTTCATTTTCTATTGGCTCGCTCCAGTCTCTCCAATGCCTATGGTGACATCGTACTATTTTAGCGCAAGGTTCGAAAATTGGGACCGTTTGAAGGAGCCGTTCTCCACGGAGGCAATGTTCATCTAGATTTGCAGCCTCTCCCTTATAAAGAGAGACCTTTTCGTCGGGTGACAGTGCCCCTAGGTCATGAAACAGGGCCGCAATAAAGAGATTCTTCAAGGGTTCCGGAGGTAGGTTAGCTGCTTGCCCTAGTTCCCAGGCCACAAAGGCTGACCGAATCTGACGTTGAAATAGACTTGGGCTAGCCAAGTCCAAAGCATCGGACAGAGAAAGCACCAAATTAAGAAGATTTGTAGTGACATTGTGATACATCTTAACCTCCTCCAACTATTTTCACATTTGTTTCCTGACTGAATCCACATGGAACCATTGATCAACTCAAAAGGCTATAAGCGAAATGTAAGATCATTCTATTTGCAAGTTGTACCCGATAACATAGTACATAAACAAAAAATGAGAAGATGCAGTGTTTAACTGTTAAAAATCCGGGATGGCGGTATCTTTATATTAGATGCTCGACTTTTGCGCTTGACGATACGGCCAGGTCTTAGAACTTGTCGAAACCCCGATCTTTACAAAATCGGTTCTGAGTCTTCTTCCTGATGATCAGTACCGTGAGTTGCAAACCCATCTTGCGAAATACCCTGACTCGGGAGTCATGATCCAGGATTCAGCCTGAAAATCGTATCTCAATAGGGCTGTATGATCTCATTACAATACCGATTCCAAACAACGCTATGTCACGCAAATAGACCATACTATGCGTCGCTTGAGGTACCCGCCTGTATGACCTGATTCGATATCATACATGAATGTAGGTATTTCGAGGGGACGATCTTGTCAACTTCAGCAAATAACGGCTGTAATTACTGGCCATTGGACAATAATTCATAGTTGGCACGTTTATTGATACCTGTTCGGCCATGAATGGTGGCTCATATTCCGGACACACACATCGATTGGGAAATCTCAAATAGTTCCGGCGCTGGGGATACGGACCGATTTACCCTGCAGTAGCCCCATTACAGACTGACTGCTTTGCGGTCATAGGCTAATGCATTGGAGGAATATATGAAATCGCCTGATACTGACGAATGTCGAGATACAAAAGATGGTCTCGACCGACGCACGGTTCTCAAATATGGGGCTGCTTTTGCAGGAACGCTGATCATGAATCAGCTCGCTGTCAAGAACGCTGGGGCTATGAACATAAAGCGCATGGACGCTACCGGAAAGTATCACATTCTCGGGTGCAATGACATGACGTCCACAGAAGGGTATTGGGATAATTCCATAAAACCTGCCCTTACCATGAATTCGGGAGAGATTGTGGAAATCGAGACAAATACACATTTGAAAGGCAAAATGATTCCGGGAGCGGAGATTGAAGACTGGATGGGTTGGTATAAGGAAGTGATGGCTAAAACTCCAGACGCCAGTTTTTATCCAGATGGTAAAACTGGAGTTCAAGCAGCTAAGAAAGGAGCGGGGCACCATACTCTTACAGGTCCGATCTTTGTGAATGGCGCTGAACCGGGCGACATGCTTCAGATTGAGATTCTCGAAATTATCCCCGGAAATTACGGCTTCAATCTGAATCCGGAAACCTCGTTTGTAAAACTGGGGCTTCTTCCTGATGATTTCCCAAAAGGACGGCTCACATGGTACGAGGTGGACCAAAAGAATATGAAATTTGAGTTCCTGCCAGGCATTGAGATACCTGTTCGACCTTTTCCCGGCACAATCGGTGTGGAACTTCCGGAGAAAGGTATGTGGAGCAATGTTCCTCCGGGGAAACATGGTGGAAACATGGACAACAAGGAACTTGTAGCAGGTAGCGTGCTTTATTTGCCTGTCCATGTCCATGGAGCAGGCTTGAAAACCGGTGACGCTCATTATGCTCAAGGAGATGGAGAGGTGAATCTCAACGCCCTCGAAGGCGCATTCAAGAGTATGAAGCTTCGTATGACCGTTCGTAAGGATCTAAAAGGATTGGTCCAAGAGCCTTTTGCGTCTACCCCTACTCACTGGATTGCAATGGGATTCCACACCGACATGCTTGAGTCCACCAAAATGGCCGTGCGTAATGCTATAAAGTTCCTCAACAAACGTTACGGAATGAATGAGCTTGATGGCTACGCCTTCTGTAGTATGGCGGTTGACCTCCGTGTCACGCAGGTCGTTGACCTGGCGAAAGGCATCCATGCAATGATTCCGAAAAATTACTTTGTCGGTGATCAGTACGCAAAAAAGACAACCTTGCTGCTATAGGCTGGGGGGCTTACAGATAGGGAGACCTGTGAAACCGAAGCTTTCCCGATGGCTAAGGCTTAATGGCTCCTTTTCACACATCCATTAGTGGCCATTGAAGTCTCGCTTTGCGCCACGTCCCTCAAGGGCGTGGCGACTCCTTACCTAACTCCATAAAAATTAACCCCAAACCGCTTGATTGAGCAGGATTGAAAGAGTAACCGTCTCCCGGAAAACTGAGGTCAAAATAGGACTTTAGTTCCATGGGAGCTTCCCCACAGAGTTTCACGCTTTGGGTGTGTCGCGAATTTTGTGCAAGCTCCGGGAAACAAAGTTCAGGGATTACCTGACATAATGTAATTGACGTCGAACACATATTGTGTGTTGACTGTAACCAGGGACGAAGTGAATTCCGTTGGCGCCGAGTGACAGACAGATGGCTGATCCACGTATCGAGACTTTAATTGAGTCATTTTATCACGACCCCCTTGTTGAATTCTTTTGGCCTAATGAGGAATCCCGAGCTAGGCAGCTTTCCGCAGGATTGGAATTTCTGCTGGGTTTATCATCGAAAATAATGAGCATAGAGATAGCCAATAACAGGTACGCCGCGGTGATCGGCGTTACTTCACCAGAAGATTATCCACCCTCCTTTTTTAATGCCATGGTTGCGCTGAGCAAACTGATACTGAAATCAATACGTCTTAGTCCGCTCCGTGAAATGAAACGATGGATACGTGTATATCATCAGTTAGAGAAGATACATCCACAGCAGCCTCATTGGTACATCCTGGTTTTGGGGGCGCATCCAGATCACCAGGGCAAAGGACTGGGCGGCGAGCTGCTAAAACCGATTCTTCAGAAAGCGGACGAAGAAAACGTCGCTGTTTACCTGGAGTGTTCCAATCCGAAAAGTCTTGATTTTTATGACAAACATGGATTCCGGGTGATGGAGGAAATCATTCCCATTTACGCTTGTCCACCCATTTGGAGACTAATACGGAAACCAATATCTCAGTCTAGCGAAAGGAACTAAGCTGATCAGAAGCATTTAAGGGAGAGTGCCGAATTAAGCGGCTGAGTAAAGTCATTATCCGCGAGAAAGGAAATGATGGAAAAAGTCACGACAACAATTGATCATGATTTGTGTATTGGCTGTGGACTGTGTGTCCAAGTGTGCCCTGCCAGAACCCTTTCAATGCGCAACGGCAAGGCTCAAGTAACCGGCGATCGATCGTTAAACTGTGGGCACTGTCAGGCTGTTTGCCCGGTGGGGGCCGTTACCGTCAGCGCTATTGACGATACCATGTCGCAATTCGTCAATTTCCAGCCAGATAAGAACTGGCTCCCTCATGGAGATTTCGACACTGCGCAACTTGTTCGACTAATGGCCTCCAGACGCTCTTGTCGCAATTTCCTGTCCAGACCTGTCGACCGGTCTATCCTGGAAGATCTTGTAAAAATAGGATGTACAGCGCCTTCAGGCACGAATTGCCAACTGTGGACTTTTACGATATTGCCGACTCGGGAAGAAATCATGGCGCTCGGAAATGGAGTTCGAAGCTTCTACTTGAAATTAAACTCTATGGCAAAGAACCGTGTGTTACGAAAATTCCTGAAGTTGATTGGGAAGCCAGAGCTAGACTCTTACTACAGGGAATATTACGACAGTGTAAGAGAAGGGCTGGACGAATTTGACCGATCTGGCGTCGACCGCCTGTTTCACGGGGCTTCCGCTGCTATTGTTGTCGGAAGTAGGCCGCAGGCTACTTTGCCGAAAGAAGACGCATTGCTGGCGTCTCAGAACATACTTTTGGCCGCTCACAGCATGGGCCTGGGAAGCTGCCTGATCGGTATGGCCGTCGAGCCCATGAAGAGGGATCCCAGGCTCCAGAAGGTAATTGGCATGCCAACTGACGAGAAGGTGTACACGGTGATAGCCTTGGGCTACCCGGCTGAAACCTACCAACTTATGGCTGGTAGGAAAAAGGCTGTTGTCAGGTATTTGGAACCATAGTCACTGGATCCTGAGTGTTTGCTATTCTTGTTGGGGCGAGGATAGCGGGCAATGTGGTATCGCCGAATACTATTCAGCGTTCAGGGCCAATATATTCCAGGGGGCTGTTATGAATCTACAGACCAATGGCTGGTAAAACGCTGTTCAATCGCATAATGAATCTGGTAACAAAAATATGTTAGACTTACATAGAATTTGTCCCGCAATGGATTTTATGGCTTGAACCCGTTTACCGACCTGGCGGGGTTAGTGAATAGAATACGTGAAAATTCCCACGACTGACCAAACTTCAAAACGAGCCGTTCTTTTTGTCGCTATTTCAAGCTCTCTGCTGACGCCTCTGATGGTGTCATCAGTGAATGTGGCATTTCCAGCCATTCAAAAAGAATTCCATATCGACGCCGTCCTGCTTGCCTGGCTTGCAACGTCATATATCTTGTCGGCAGCGGTTTTTCTGGTTCCCTTTGGGAAGGCAAGCGACATTTTAGGGCGCAGGAAGATTTACATCATTGGTATCCTGGTGTTCACAGTCTCCTCACTTCTCTCCGCCCTGGCCGTAAACGCTCCTATGCTTATTCTGTGCAGAATTTTGCAGGGGATGGGCAGCGCCATGATGTTCGCCACAGGTATTGCCATTGCGACGTCAGTGTTTCCGGCTGCCGAAAGGGGCAAAGCCATTGGGATCATAGTGGCGGCTGTTTATATCGGTTTATCCGTAGGTCCATTTCTCGGGGGAGTCTTAACCCACATGTATGGGTGGAGAAGTGTATTTGCATTAATGGTCCCAATGGGCGTACTAACGACTTATTTGGCTGTGACCAGATTGAAATCAGAATGGGCCGATGCTAAAGGTGAAAAGCTGGACCTGTTAGGTTCTCTTTTGTATGGGGTATCGATCACAGCAATCATGATCGGGCTTTCAGAGACGCCTTCTGTTACGAGCGTGAGCATCTTGTGCTTGGGGTGCATCGTTCTGGCCCTGTTCATTTTGTGGGAACTGAGGACCAAATTCCCTGTTCTCGACATTACGATGTTCACAATGAACAGAGCGTTTGCATTCTCAAGCCTCGCCGCTCTAATAAATTACAGCGCTACATTTGCCATAACGTTTATTTTGAGTCTCTATTTGCAATACATTAAGGGATTTGACCCGAGCATGGCCGGACTCGTGCTCATTGCGCAACCTCTGACAATGGCCGCATGTTCACCAATTGCGGGAAAGCTCTCGGATAGAATCGAGCCTCAAAAAATTGCGTCAGTGGGTATGGGGGTAACTGCTTTTGGTCTGTTGGGGTTAACGTTGTTAGACTTTGAAACCAGTCTTTTTTATATCGTTTCAGATCTATTGATAGTCGGATTTGGCTTTGGCCTTTTCTCATCGCCCAACATGAACGCAATTTTGAGTTCTGTGGAGAGAAAGTCATATGGTATTGCGTCGGGCGTGGTAGGCTCCATGCGTATGCTGGGACAGATGTTTAGCATGGGGATTGCTACCCTGGCTTTTTCGCTGACCATGGGCCGGGTTCCAATAACCCCTAAATTGTATCCGGCCTTCTTGAAGAGCGTTGACGCAGTCTTTACGGTATGCGCAGCGCTGTGTGTTTTAGGGATATTTGCTTCTCTGGCAAGAGGAAAATTAAGGGATGGCGCTGGAGGATGAGGGACAGGCGCTCCAATGAGATGTTATTGATATAGCTCATCATTAAGAAGAAAAATGTGGAGCCAACTCAGATGAGACGTAAACAATGTGAAATAACTGATTGTAAAGAAATAGAACGTATCCTAGGCGCAACCACGATCGGACGTATCGCCACTGAGGGGGCAGACGGATATCCGTACATTACGCCGGTAAATTTTGTATATCACAAGGGAAACATTTATTTTCATTCGGCTCCGAAAGGAGAAAAGCTCGACAACCTCTCTCGAAACCCAAATGTCTGTTTTGAGGTGGACATTCCACTAGCGTACATCGACTCGGGTTTTGATCCTGACCGTAGGATTTGCCAGGTTCACCAATTCTACCATTCAGTGATCATACGGGGGAAAGCAAGCGTTGTCGAGGATGGTCCCCTCAAGGTCGAATCCCTAAACGCTCTTATCGGCAAACACGAACGTCATTCCGGTCATGAGTTTGAAAGCGAAGAAATGAACGGATACGCCGCTTGCATAGTTGTGGAGATCAAACCTACATCCATCTCAGCCAAGAGTGATTTATGGCAATACAAGAGTTCCGAAATTCGAATCAGACTGGCTCAATATCTCAAGAGTAGGAACCAAGCGCATGATTTGGAAACCATAGTCTCAATGGGATTCAATCCGGCAGAACTGTGAGGGCGCCACAAACACTGTGGAGAGTGGCCCCGTAAGTAGAGATCCTGCTAAGTTTCGATAGAATCGACCGTCATCTTGTATACATATTTTACCCAGTCGTAACCGTAATAGCCTTCTGCGACCAGCCGGAGAGGGAACCCGTGTTTTTGAGGGAGTTTCTCGCCGTTTACCTGATAAGCTACAAAGACTTTATCCGTCAGCGCATCATTAATCGGCGCACGAGTTACTTTCTCATAAGGTCCTTCAGGTCCTCGAAAGGTTACATGAGTTACCCCATGTTTAGGTGAGGCCAATTTAAACAGAGTTTTCACAGAGACACCTTTCCAGAGCCCATAGTTGGCGAAAAAGCCCGGACAAATCAATAGAGCAGGCCTCTCTATCGAATCGAGAGACAACAACTCCTCGTAGGTAAGCCTAAGGGCTTTTTCCACATGTCCGTCCACGAGGAATCTCCAATCTTTTATCTCTGGGCGGTAGTCATCCATACCCATCGTTCCGAAATTATTGAGAGGGGTTATTTTCAGATTGTCCGTAGCTACATCTTTGGGGTTCCGGTTTTTCAGGTCAGAAGAATCAACGCTTTCGGGAATCATTTCCTGGTTACTTTGAGCATTGGTTTCTTGCATGAAAACACCTGGTAGATTAGATGCAAGGCTCAACCCACAAAACCATTCACTGACTAATTTTAAAAAATCTCTTCTGTTTCTCAAAATTGCGCTCCTTGAATAGGGACTACCTAACCAAAACTTGTCCAACTTGAACCGAAACATCATACAATCCCCAAAATTATTGAACCTACCCGGATCTAACGTATGGGTGTGTGTGGTCCCCTCTCATAGTCTGGGCATGTCCTACGCTCATCTCTATTTACTTTCCAAGAGCAGTTTATATACTTATATAACCGTTAAGTTTTTCAAGACAATATCTGTAAATAATCCCGGAGCAAGTTATATGGAATCCAGGGTAACAATACCCGGTATCTAATTTGTTCAAAACGCTAAAAAATAAGGTCAATGGCTATCAGCCGATGACTATTTTCGTTAGAGACAGAGGCCCTAGACCATGAATCTCGCTCGGACAATTTCCCAGACCGCCCGCCGGTATGGCGATAAGCCCGCCATAATCTTTGAGGACAAGAGCTATACATACAACGAGCTGGACAGTCAGGTCCGGCGATACTCAGGTTTGCTTGTGCGACTTGGGGTTAGAAGCGGAGATCGTGTCGCAATTCAACTACCCAAACGGATGGAATTTATTTTCCTGGAACTGGCGGTTATGTCCATAGGTGGCGTAGTCCTACCGCTCAATTCCGATTACAAGTCTGAAGAGATCAATTACTTTCTATCAGACTCCGGTAGTCATCTATTTTTCACCGATACAGAACGCTTTACGAGGTCTAGGGAAGTTCTTGATGAGTTGAACCAGGTAGTCACGGTTCTGGTGGAACCTGCCGATGAATCTCTAAGTATGAGGCTCACAACGGAGTTAGACAAGACGGACCCAAACTTCGAGAGAGTCTACCCGACCACCGGAGATGACTTAGCGATGATCCTATACACTTCCGGTACCACCGGCAAGTCAAAGGGAGCCGTGCTGAGCCACAGAAATCTTGTTTCGAATATGAAGGCTCTTCACCAGGTCTGGAACTGGTCCGACAGCGACGTCCTCTTGCATGTCCTGCCGCTATTTCATGTACACGGCCTGTTTGTGGCGCTTCATGGCGGCCTGTACGCCGGCGCAACCATCATTATGCACGAAAGATTTGATCCCATCAAAACGTGGAAAACCATCGAAAAGGAAAAATGCACTATCCTCATGGGTGTGCCCACAATTTATAGCCGTCTCCTTGACCAGTGGCAAATGATGGAGCCAAAGGCTGATTTGAGTTCGATAAGAGTTTTCATTTCAGGCTCGGCCCCATTGATGGAAACTCTCTTCAACCGTTTTGAACAAGCCACGGGCTTCCGCATCCTGGAGCGTTACGGTATGACAGAGGCCCAAATGATTGCGTCCAACCCTATCGAACCCGCAGCTAGAAAAGCAAAGAGCGTGGGCTATCCACTCCCTGGAGTGGAGGTCCGGGTGGTTACCGAGTGTCATGACGACGTTGTCCCAGGGGATGTAGGGGAAGTCTGGATACGGGGAGACAACGTTTTCAGAGGTTACTGGCAGATGCCTGAAAAAACAGCGGAATCTTTTGAGGACATGTGGTTCAGGACTGGAGACCTTGGTATTCAGGATCCAATGGATAGCGGGCGGCTCTATATTGTTGGGAGATCAAAGGAACTCATCATTTCCGGCGGATATAATATCTATCCAAAAGAAATCGAGAACGTTCTGGAAAGCCATAACTCAGTCAAGGAAGCAGCGGTGGTGGGGTTGCCAGATGAGGATTTTGGAGAAAAGGTAGCTGCATTCGTGGTTATGAAAGATGAGACTCAGAACTCCACCGAAGATCTCATCCCGTTCTGCAAAGAGCGGATTGCAGGATATAAGTGCCCCAAAATAGTGTTTCGGATAGACGCCTTACCCAGGAACGCCATGGGTAAGATTCAAAAGAATGCGCTTATAGAGAAATACTCTCAAGATAACCATAAATGAGAGAATTATATTAGATGAATTGAAGGAGGATTTAATGAGCCAGCATCTTAACAGCAAACCCTTGAGTGGCATCCTGGTCATCGATTTTACCCATGTCCTGAGTGGGCCTTTTTGTACGATGATGCTAGCGGACCAAGGCGCACGGGTGATTAAAATTGAAAAAACAGGGACCGGAGATGACAGCAGGGCTTTTGGCCCATTTTACGAGGATAAATCTTCTGTCTATTTTGAATTCGTGAATCGAGGCAAGGAGAGTATAACTCTAAACCTTAAAGACGCTGACGATTTGGATTTCGCAAAAAAGATGATTTCCAAAGCCGACGTAGTTGTGGAAAATTTTAGGCCTGGAACAATGGAACGGCTTGGCATGGCCCCAGATGAACTCGTTAAACAATATCCACACCTAATTGTCTGCTCTATATCTGGATTTGGACAAACAGGGCCCATGAAACTTGAACCTGCATACGACACGGTGGTCCAGGCATTGAGCGGTTTAATGAGCGTTACAGGGTTTCCTGATGGTAAGCCGACGAGGGTAGGAACATCGATTTCCGATCTCACGGCCGGACTCTTTGCGTATTCAGCCATTACCACGGCGCTGGTGGGACGCCAGAAAACGGGAAAAGGCACAACCGTAGATGTGGCTATGCTGGACGGGACTTTTACTCTTCTCGAACATGGACTGATGGATGCATTGGCGGAACATATAGATCCAAAAAGAATCGGGAATGCTCACCCATCTATTTGTCCTTTCGACGCTTATCAATGCGCTGACCGCATGCTGGCGATTTGTTGCGGGAATGACCATCTGTTCGGAAAACTGTGCGACACTTTGAGCCTGAAAGAAGCCAAGACAGACCCAATGTACGCCACCAACGAGAACCGAATGGAAAACCAGGTGTCCTTAAAAGAAGCTATGGAAAAGGTTCTAAAGACTCGACCCGCAGCCGTTTGGTCGGAAAAGTTGCAGGCATCCGGCATTCCAGCAGGACTAGTACAGTCTGTGACGGAAGCGGAACAAATGCGGCAAATCATAGAGCGCGACATGATCGTTACTGTTGGCGCCCGACAGTTTCCAGGTAATCCAATCAAGTTCGGGAGTTTTGATTCTTCTTGCGCTAGCGCTCCTCCGCCCGTATTGGGCGCTAACAATGATGAGATTAGAGATTATTTCAAGTAATAATTTACATTTAATGGGTCAAAAATCAGAAAAGGAGACCTAAATATGGATGACGTCGCAGCGCAAGACTCTGCCTGCATAGTGCAAAGCCAACTCAGGGATAGCAATATTGGAATCGTAACCATGAACAATCCCCATCAGGCGAACTGCCTGAGTTCCGAACTGGTTTCGGGAGTACTCAACGCATTGGATGAGTTCGAGAATAAAGCTGTTCGTGTAGTGATCCTGAGAGCTTACCCGAAAGCCAAAGTATGGTCTGCCGGACACAATATGAAAGAAATCCCTCTTGACGGCCAGGATCCGCTCACCTGGAATATCCCGTTTGAACGACTCCTGCATCGGGTCAGAAGATTCCCAGTTCCAGTAATAAGCATGATCGAGGGTAGCGTATGGGGTGGAGCATGCGATCTTGCAATGACTTGCGACCTGGTAGTTGGAGCGACTTCGACTTCTTTTGCAATCACCCCCGCTAAGATTGGGCTGGCGTATGACGCGGCCGGTCTTACTCACTTTCTCGGCGTGTTGCCTCTCCATGTTGTCAAAGCGATGCTCTTCACTGCCGAACCACTTTCAGCGGAAGACGCTTCTCGTTTCGGGTTGCTCAATCGGTTGGTAGAGCCGGAAGACCTTGAAAACACAACTTTTAAGATTGCTGAAACAATCGCCTCACGAGCGCCGAAGGTTATTCGACTCCTTAAAGTTCAGTTGAGGAAGTTGACTGACGGACCGTCGCTCAGTCCCGACGACTTCGAGGAGATACAGCAATTACGGCGAGAGGCCTATCGGAGCAACGATTTCTCTGAAGGTGTCCATGCATTTTTTGAAAAGCGTATTCCCCAATTTCAGGATCAGTGAAAATAGCCTTTCAGTGGAGGCAGAAAACTTAAGGAAAGGAAGGAACCATGAAAAAGCATTTAATCGTTTTGACAGTCATTTTATGGGTGGCAATCGTTCCTTTGGCGTTAGCGGCGGAACACCAGGAAACCAAGCCCAAGCCTGAAACTTCTGCGGAAGAAACGGTTCATTCCGCAAAACCGGAGATGAGTCACAATATGATGTGTCCCATGATGGCTAATGCGCAAAAAGGTCAAGCCATGATGCTGGGAGATAGTTATTCTCCTCTGGCGCTTTTGGCCAGAGCCAACGAATTAGGACTTACCTACGACCAGGTTCAAAAACTGAAAGAATTGGACAAGGAAATTTCCAAGAAAGCCAGAGGAGTTTTGAAACCGGATCAGATCTCCAAAATAAACGCCGCTCCTTTCGGTCCTGAAGGGAAGATGTCGAGCCCAATGATGAAAATGATGGAAATGAAGATGAAGGGAAAAATGGATGAAAAGGACAAAAACTCTGAAGACATGAAAAGTGGGGGAAAGCCGTCCAGTATGGACAAGATGTGAATTAATAATCGACTTGTTCGCGGTTCCATCACAGGCGCCTCTAGCGCCGGCGCCGCGAACTGAAGATAACATGATTAGCGGCCAGCCTAATTTAATACTACAATCAGATTGACAGAACAAGAATGCGACGCTATCCAAGGTCGTACGCTGAGATTCTGTAGCCAGATGAATTTGGAGAACGGACACTGGATGGAACGTCTTATTCGTGCTATCAATTTGCGAGGTGGTGTGTTTCAGAAATTCTGCAAGAGATTTCGGATATATCAAACATATGTACAAGCTTTATTATAGGTATCAGCTAGCCCTGATCGTTTCGGACTTTTTGGTTACCCTGTTGACTCTTCTAGCTGTGGCAAATTTAAGGCCCTTTTTGCCGGGCCAGGAAATTGCAGCGCCGTCGGTTATTCCTCATCATTTAATCTACTTTGTAACGCCCTTGTCTCTTTTAATAGTGTTTGGCTTTTCTGGCGTATATAATTTCAGGCAACGTCCAAGACCGTCTGTTCAGATGATGTCGTTTGTGCTTTCTTACGCCTTGTGGGGCTGGTTTTTTGTTGGGATACTGTATTTTTCTTTTAGAGAGATATCTCGGCTGTTTGTAATATACTTTAGTGTTTCCAATTTTGTGGCCCTTGCGGTTTGTCGATATATCCTGTGGTCAATCATGGCCGGAACGGAAAACGGGAACAGCGTCGGAAGGGTTCTTATTTTTGGGGATTTGAAAGCTTCATCAGGGTTGAGCCCAGCGATTCTCAGAGAATTCACGACTGGTTATACGATAGTGGGATTTTCGGATTTCGAAACTCCGAAAGACGTCGAGTTGCAGGCTCCATTTCTTGGAACAGCGGAACATTTACCGAAGATAGTGAGAGAAAACCAGATCGACATAGTTATTATGTCACTCGATACGTCCAGCTTATCGGCGCTGCGGCCATTGGTCATGGAATTGATCAGGATCCCTGTCAGACTTTTTCTGGCTCAAAATTATTCTCAACTACCATTCATTGAATTGGACATTGAAAGAATTGGCAATGTTGTAATGGTGGGAATTCTTGAGCCGATCATCAATGGCTGGAACAGGATGTTCAAACGGATTTTTGATCTTGTAATCGCTACCGTTTCGCTGATCCTGATATGGCCTGTGTTTATAATGATAGCTTTAGCCATAAAAATTGAATCATCTGGCCCGGTGGTTTTTCTCGCCAAAAGAGTTGGGAATGGCGGGAAACTCTTTACCATGTACAAATTCAGGACCATGATCGATAATGCTCAAGATCCTGATCTCTCGGGTGTTAAAATTGACGGACAAGGACGAAAAATCTACAAGTTTAAAAATGATCCTCGAATTACCAAAGTAGGAAAATTCTTGCGCCGGTGGTCTTTGGACGAATTACCCCAACTTTTCAATGTGATTAAGGGAGAAATGTCTATGGTTGGTCCTCGTCCTGAGCAGCCCTTTATCACACAGGAATACGAAGCATGGCAATGGCAAAGGATCCTTGTACCTCCTGGAATCACAGGCTGGTGGCAGATTTCAGGAAGAAATGAAGCGCCGATGCACCTTAACACCCACCTTGATCTTTATTATGTCACAAACTACTCCATGTTCATGGATCTAAAGATACTTTTCCTTACTGTTTTTGAAGTTTTTAGAGGGCGGGGCGCCGATTGATATTGATTCGTTTGTAAGGACGACAGAAAATTACCAGCCATTCAGTTGGCCCAAGGATTATTATTTGGTCGGCGCAACTTGAAACCCACAAGTTACGCCTTATTCAAAATGAGAAATGAAGTCATATACTTTTCAGTTCTGAAAAATCTCCACAAATAAGTCATAACATGCTATAATAGCTTATCAAAATGGAAAACATGTTTCATGTGAAGCTCTTTTTCCAGGTTCTCGTCAGGAATTAGGGAAAAATAATTGTGAGTTATGGAAAACTGTGAAAGGACGTGGACAAATGAGAATCCTTCTTGCTCTGTTTTTTGTGTTGCTGTCTTTAGCGAGCGCTCTTGCTTGAGGTTGCCGTTGATTGGCCTATAGTTTATAGGCTGGGACGCTATTTTTAGAGACTACCGTGTAAAAAGAGCGAGTGCCTTAGAATTGCCCAACTGGAACAAAAAGGACGCCGAAGCCGTAACTCTTTTGCGCTTCGAAAGGTTACTCTCCGATCTTTCTGCGACTTTTGTGAATCTTCCTTCCGAAAAGGTAGATGAGGAAATTGAGAGGTGGATGGGGAGAATAGGCGCCTTTCTGGACATGAAGGTAGGGACTTTGGCTCAATTCTCTGAAGACCAGACAAAAGCCCGTTTCACGCATACCTGGGCGGTTGATGGTGTAGAAAAACTCCCTAGCCGGCCTTCAGTCAGAAGCTGGCCTTGGACTTTCGATCAAATCAGGCGTGGAAACATTGTCCAGTTTACCAATGTTGAAGAGCTGCCTGTGGAAGCTGCAGTAGACAAACACCGTTTCAGGGAAGTAGGCTCGGTTTCCAACATTTCTATACCATTGTCCGTAGGTGGAACAATAGTTGGGGCTCTGAGTTTCAGTTCCCGTTTCCCAAGCGCGGCCTGGCCGGAATCATATGTCGAACGTTACAGGCTACTAGGGGACGTTTTCGCCAACGCCCTGATGAGAAAACGGTCAGACAAGGCGCTTAAAAAAGCCTTTAACGAGATAAAGCTCCTGAAAGAACAACTGGAGGCTGAAAACGTCTATTTGAGACGACAAGTCAGGCTCTTTAGAAATTATGAAGACATCATCGGAGAGAGTCAAACTATTCAACAGGTGTTAAGCCTGGTCGAGCAGGTCGCTGAAACTGACTCCACCGTGCTCATTCAAGGAGAAACCGGGACAGGCAAGGAATTGATAGCGGACGCGATACACAGACTGAGCAACCGGAGAGAACGAATAATGGTAAAAGTGAACTGCGCCGCTATTCCCCAAGGCCTCATAGAGAGTGAGATATTCGGGCGGGAGAAAGGCGCCTTTACGGGAGCCTCTTCCAGAGAAATCGGGCGCTTCGAAACGGCTCACAAAGGAACGATACTGCTGGATGAAGTCGGCGAACTGCCTGTCCAGCTTCAGAGCAAACTACTCCGGGTTCTTCAGGATGGAACTTTCGAAAGGCTGGGAAGTTCCAAAACGGTCACGGTTGACGTCCGGGTTATTGCCAGTACCAACAAGGATCTTGAAAAGGCTGTTCACGAAGGAATTTTCCGTCCAGACCTTTACTATCGGTTGAATGTTTTCAAGATTACGGTTCCTCCACTCAGGGAGAGGAAGCAAGACATTCCGGCTCTGATCTGGTGGTTTGTAAACAAATACTCAAAGAAAATGGACAAGAAGATTGAGAGCATACCAAGGCGAGCTATGGAGGCGTATCAGCAGTACGACTGGCCTGGGAATGTTAGAGAGTTGATGAATGCTGTGGAGCGATCGGTGATTCTGACGAGAGGGGACATGCTGAACGCCTATGTCCCCGCTTCTACGAAACCAACGGATAGTGAAGCGCTTTCGATGGAAGGAATGGAAAGAAAACACATTTCCGAGACACTTGGAAGAACCAACTGGCGAGTCCGGGGAAGGGATGGAGCAGCCGAACTTCTTCGGATGAAACCGACTACGCTGGAATCCCGGATGCGCAAGCTCGGGATACGGCGACCAAACCCACCCATTAAATATCGTAGCCAATAAATACTAAATATCGTGTTGTTTTATTGCGCCACCGCCGGAAGCAATTCTTTTACGATCAAATAATATCGTTTTATCAAACTGTTAAGTGATATTAGTATATCCACTTGACACTGGCACGTCATTTGCTGTCCATGTCTTCAGATTACTCGTCAGAATGCAATCCAAGCAAACAGATGGAGGTACTGAGGAATGGAAAAGATCTGGCCTGCCGGCGTTTGAAGGGAACAACTAGTGATCCCTATCAGTCCAGGAGGTTATAGCTAATGGGAGTTAGAGAGGCTTCTGAGGAGTTAATGCGCCGAAAGGCCAAGGCCATGGAGATGGGAGGCGTTGAGAAGGTCGCTCGAAAAAAAGCCGAAGGACATGGGAGCGCCCGGGAGCGAATAGCCAAGTTGCTGGATCCGGAGAGTTTTTTCGAAATCGGATTGCTCAACCATTCAGATATCCCCGGCATGGAAGACAAAACCCCTGCTGATGGAAAAGTATGCGGATTTGGGACAATCAATGGTCGGCCTGTAGCCGTGACAGCGGATGATGCGACAGTGCTGGCCGGAAGTGGAGGGCGAGTAGGTGTTGAGAAGGAACACCGTCTCAATCGTTGGGCGTCCGAGAAGGGTTATCCGGTGATCAATTTGGGTGAGGGAGGCGGAGCCCGTATTCCTGACATCATGGGTTCCGAGGGTTTGGGTTCCATGACCATGAGAAAAGAAACTGCCGGTCGTTGTCGTCAGACTCCCATGGTCGCAACAATTATGGGCGAATGTTTTGGCGCTCCCTCTTGGTTGGCCGCTCTGGCGGATTTTGTGGTTCAGGTAAAAGGTTCTTGTATGGCTGTTTCCGGTCCCCGTGTGCTGGAATTGGCTACAAGCGAGAAGGTCGAAAACGAAGATCTGGGGGGATGGAAACTCCATGCTGAAGTTACCGGCCAGGTGGATCGAGTGGCTGAAGATGAAGACGAGTGTTTCCGGATTGTACGGGAGTTTCTTTCATTTATGCCGTCAAATGCTCGTGAATTGCCTCCTCTAACCCCTGCTGAGAACGATGATCAGGACTCAAGACAGGAAATGCTGATGTCAATCGTTCCTGATGAGTCACGTCGCGGGTACGATATGAATTGGGTTATCAGGACTATAGTGGACGACGAAAGTATCTTTTCACTTAAACCCGACTTTGATCAGAGCGTCATTACTTGTCTTGCCAGAATCGACGGCCACAGCGTAGGAATTATAGCAAACCAGCCGATGTACAACGCAGGCGCTATGGGACCAGACGGTTGCGATAAATGCTGCAGTTTTATATGCTTATGTGATTCATACCATATTCCACTGATTTTTTTGCATGACACCCCCGGTTTTCTGGTAGGCAAAGCTGCTGAACTCAAGCGCATGCCAGGCAAGATCATAAATTTTATCGAGGCGGTCGCTCTTTCGACTGTGCCAAAGATCTCCGTCGTAATTAGGAAATCCTATGGGATGGCTTATTCCAACATGTGTGGAACAGGCATGGGAGCTGATTTTGTACTCGCCTGGCCAAACGCGGAAATCAGTTTTATGGCCCCGGAGATTGCGGCCAATGTTGTTTATCACAGAAAATTTGAGGAATCAGATGACGCCAAGGCCGTTAGAGAGAAAGCTGAACAACGGATCAGGGCGGCGAGCGCTCCATGGAAAGCTGCCGGACTATATTTGTTGGATGATGTGATCAACCCCGCGGATACACGCAAGGTCCTAATCCAGACCCTCAAGTTGTCAAGAGGCGTGGAGGGAGACTACAGAAGCAAGAGATTGCTGGCGAATTGGCCTACTACTTTCTGAAATTAAGATTTTAATAGCTCAGGCTCTCTAGCTACCATTTTTCGTCAGGCCTCAGTCTGCAACATGCCGTTAGGGCGCCAAGCTGAAAATATTCAAAAGATCGGAGAAGAATTGTGCGAACAAAAGAGCAATACATTGATGGACTGAAAAAATTAAATCGAAACATATACTTTAAAGGTGAGAAGATTGACAGGGATCACGAAGACCTGATTCCGTCGATAAATGTGATTGGATCTACATTCGAAGCGGCCCAAGACCCCGAAATCGAAAACCTTTGCACTGCCGTGTCTCACATCACCGGTCAAAAAATCAACCGATTCTGCCATGTGCACCAGAGCAACGAAGACCTCCACAAGAAGCAGGACATGACAAGGGCATTGTGTCGGAGGGTGGGCTACTGTGTGGGACGATGCATGGGCGTGGATGCCCTGAACTCGATCAATGCCGTTTCCTATGAAGCTGACAGGGGTAACAAGGGACAAACTGAGTATTACAAAAATTTTCTAAAGTGGCTGGAGTATTTCCAGACGAACGATTTAGTCGGTTCCTGCGCTCAGACAGATGTCAAAGGTGAACGACTGAAAAGACCTTCGAAGCAAACCGATCCGGACGCTTACCTCCGAGTAGTGGAAAGGCGGAGTGATGGTATAGTGGTTAGGGGCTGCAAGGTCCATATTACCTTTGCGGCTGTCGCGGACGAAATCGTCGTTGTACCCACCCGTTCACTAACCCCTGACGAAGGAGATTATGCTGTGTCATTCGCGATTCCTGCGGACCACGAAGGTGTAAAGCAGGTAATTCACCCTCACAATTTCCGAAAACGTAGCCACATAGAGCGTGGATTCAATTGGGGAGCCGCCGATTCTTATGTGATCTTTGACGATGTATTCGTACCCTGGGACCGAGTCTTCCTCTGTGGGGAATATCAACATGGCGGTATCTGCGCGTTACTATTCGCTCTTTTCCACAGGCACAGTTACTCCGGCTGCAAGCCGGCTGTCGGAGACATTTTGCTGGGGCTGGCGTCTCTAGCGTCCGAGGTGAATGGAATTGAAAAGGCCGACCACGTCCGGGAACACCTCGCCGAACTCATAACGATTTCTGAGTTGGGATACGCTGCTGGTTACACTGCGTCATCCCTCGGGAAACCGGAACTCTTCATCCCAGGGATAGGGGTACGCCCGTATGGACCTGGCGCTTATATCCCCAATTCCATATACGCTAATGTGGGCCGCTGTCTTACCGGCGATTCCGTCTATCATGAGCAGGAGATACTTTGTAAACTGGCCGGCGGAATGCCTGCCACATTTCCTTTTGAACAGGATCTGTTTAACGATGAGCTTAAGGGGTTTTTCGATAAGTATCTGAAACGCAATCCGGAAATTCCCGTCGAAGAGCAAATAAAATTCTGGCTATTTTTCACTGATTTTGCCTGTTCTTCTGCAGGCGCAGCAATTAACTACGCCGGTGTGCATGGAGGGGGATCGCCAATAATGGAACAAATTGCGATCACTTCACAATTTGACATGAAATTGAGAAAAAACATTGTGAAACGGCTGGCTGGAATGAAAATGGACTGAAAGTCTCAGATATTGCCATGCTTACCTGAGACTTCCTTTGTTAGAAGATGATGCCGTATGGCATCGGGCTCGAGTTGTAGCCAGTACTGATAATGTGACCGATATGATGAAGCGGGCGCCACCCCTGAGGAAGCGCCCGTCTTTTCGACAATTAGACTATTGTCCCGTCTGATTTTTGAGCGCCTCGTCGATTTTGGCTTTTATCGCCTCAAGGCTAAAGCTCGCAGGCGCTTGCATCGGAGGATACTCGAGGGCCGTTTTCGCAAGCTTTCCCACGTAATCCTGAACCATTACGAACCGCCAAAACTCACGAGCATAGAAGTCGTTCATGTAACCGCCGCCTAGATCATTCAGACTCTGGCTGCCAGTCGACGGGGTTCGCTCAAACGGATCTTGTCGGATGTTTACTATGGTAGGCATGTCCGTCGTGACTTTGGGCCCAGGCCAGCCCCCTGGCTGCTGGAAAAACTGGAACTTAAAGTCGTCGATGCGGACGGCGCCCAAGTGCGGACCGCCGAAGTAGAAGATCTCGTGACGAGCGGATGGCCCCTTCCCAGTGAGAAGGTCCATCTGGTTGTAACCATCGAGGTGGTTTTTATACGAGCGGTCACCGAGCTTTACTCCCTTCAGGAGTTGGTCCTTTATGTCGGGATTGCCGGCTGCTGCCACCAGTGTCGGAAACCAGTCGAGTCCTGAAAAAATTCCGTTCTCTACCGTGTTTGGTTTGATCTTGCCTGGCCAGCGAATGATTGCAGGCACACGGAATCCGCCTTCGAAGACTGTCCCCTTGGTGGCCTTGAACGGTGTCATGCCGCCATCCGGCCAGGTGAATACCTCAGCGCCGTTGTCGGTTGTGAACACAACGATGGTGTTGTCGGCTTCACCTATGTCCTGAAGGTGCTTCAGGAGGACTCCGATATCGTCATCCATCTGGGCCATGCCCGCCTCTTCCAGGCCGTAGTTGCTTTTTGGATTCATGAGAGCCTGATATTTTGGAGAGAGGTACGTAAAGACGTGCATCCGTGTAGTGTTGTGCCAGATAAAGAAGGGCTTTCCTTCCTTCTTGGCCTTGTCCATGAAGCCCTTGGAACTTTCGACCAGGACCCCATCAAAGGTCTCCATGTCGTACTTGGCCTTGCGACCCTCCTGCCAGTTCTGTCGGCCAGCCATGTTTGGGAATGGAGCCAGTGGTCCCTCATCCACTATTTTTTGCTTTCCTATTTTACCCCAGCGCGGCATCTCGGTGGGGTCATCTACGTCAGTAGCCCAGCAGTGGACCAGATTGCGAGGCCCGAACTTGTTCACCCAATCCTGGGGGTAGTCGAACCAGTACGGGTCCGACATCGCGTCGAGATGGTACAGATAGCCGAAGAACTCGTCGAAGCCGTGCACTGTTGGCAGGTATTTGTTCAAATCGCCTAAATGGTTCTTTCCGAACTGTCCTGTAAGGTAGCCTTGCGTTTTAAGGGCGGTGGCAAGGGTGCAGGCTTGAGCGGGGAGGCCCACATCAGCTCCGGCCTGGCCCACCGTGGTCAAGCCCGTCCGGATCGGCAGTTCCCCTGTAATGAAGTTAGATCGGCCAGCGGTGCAGCTTGCCTCAGCATAGTAGTCGGTAAACATCATGCCCTCGGTCGCAAGCCGGTCCAGGTTGGGTGTCTTGCCGGACATCATGCCGCGGTGGTACGCTCCGATGTTGAACCAACCGACGTCATCACCCATGATAAACAGAATGTTAGGTTTTTTGTCAGCAGCGAACGTAGGGCCGCATAGCATTGCCATCGCCACAAATAGCACGGCAAAGGCACTTACCGCATGTCGTGGTTTAAGCTTCATTCTCCTATCCTTTCATGATGTTGTTAAAAGACTCATTTCTGTAGCGCTCCTGGAGGGTTACCCTTCAGGGCGTTTAGGCGAGCTTTCATACGAACCTTGTACTGGTCCGGCATACCTGTGACAGCCAGTCCCTTATTGTACACTCCCTCTGCTTGCTCCTTCTTGCCCTGTTTTTCATAGATGGCTCCCAAAAGCACGTACGCATCGGCATAGGCCGCATATTTTGTTATAAGGCCATCCAGTACGCTTGCAGCGCCAGCGAGGTCTCCCGTTTGCTGCTGATAAAAAGCCAGGGTAAAGGCATACTTGGGCATGTCCGGTCGGATCTCCGCAGCCTTTCTGCAGAAATCCACGGCCTCATTGACGCGGTCCTTCGAGAGAATTATGCACAGGTTGTACGCCGCTTGAGCCATCTGAGGGTCTGTTTTGAGGGCCACTCGTAGGTGTTTCTCCGCCGTGACGAGATCGTTTTCCTCGGCCTTGATCAGGCCCATATTGAAATTAGCGGCGGCGTTGTCAGGGGCTACTTTGAGCGCCTTAGTCAACGCCTCCTCGGCTTTTTTATTTTCTCCCATGCGGGCGTACGCCATTGCTTCGTTGACCATTGCCAGCACTCCGCGTGGCTCCATCTGGAGCGCCTTCTCATACGAATCAATCGCCTGCTTGAAATCACGGCGATCCAGGTAGTAGTTGCCCATATTGTAATGGGATTCCCACTGATCGGGACGTGACAGGATTGATTCCATGTATTCCTTATTTGCGGCTTCGACTTTTTTCTTGTCCACTTCCGTCAGCGGGAGATTCTGATAAGCGGCCAGAGCGGCGGCGGCTCGAATGCGAACAAGGCGGTAGTAATCTCCCGTAGCCTCCACGAGCGCCAGAACAGCCTCCTGGGTTGGGGCGTTTTGCAGAGCGGTGGCGGCTGAAGAGCGCACGAGAGGCGAAGGGTCTCTGATCGCCTTGAGCAATGCCGGAACCACCTGCGGGTCCCCGGAAGTCTGGACCAGTCGGATAAGCGCCGTGGCAAAGATTTCATCCCGATCTTTGCTAACCACGTAGTCGAGCATCTCGGGCAACCTGGTCCAATCTCGTGTCCTGGCGGAAGCTATCAGCGAGGCTCGGAAAAGCGTTGAAGCCTGATAATCTCTTTGGCGCCACTTGCGGACCCATTCGTCAGCCCACTGAGGGGTCTTGTCCTTGTGGCAAACGTTGCAGGCGTTGGGTGAGTTGAATGCTATCGTGGCTGCGGGCGTTGGCGGCAGCATCGAGTGGTCGCTCCTGCGCATCCGGGCGAATTCCGTAGTGGGCATGTGGCAGGAAATGCATTTATTTCCAGGACTGTCGGCCTTGTGGCGCGTGTGCTCTGGCGCATTGTCGACCTTGTCTTTATGGCAGGGCATGCAAGCCTGATTGGCCTTGTCCTCGGCCTTGAACTTGTACCGACCACTCGATGTGTGGCAATGGAGGCAATCGATTTTGCCAGACTTCACACAGGGGCTCATCAGCCAGGATGTGTAAGTGTAATTCTCTCCTAGGTCACGGCCATCGGGGTAATAGTCAGGATTTTCGAGAGTGACCAAACCATAATGGTCGAAGAACCTGTCACCGGGCTGGAAGGTATCCGTTAGCACAACAGCCTTTGCATGACAACTGGAGCACGTTGCGTTGTTCTGTTCATGGGTAAAATCCCTGCCACCCCGTTTGATTTTCAGATCCTTGGGTACTGTTCCCTTTGGAGCGTTCTCGCAGACTCTTACATGCTCCCCAGCAGGGCCGTGGCAGGTTTCGCAGTTTATGCCCGGCTCTTTCCAGACCGAATGGTACGTGTCAGTTTTGAGATCATAGTTTGTAGAGACCTGGCTCACATGACACCCGTAACAAGCTGTATTGAAGGTGTACTGCCAATCCTTCCAGTGTATCGGTTCATCCGTCTGTCCCGGAAAGTGTCGTACTCCACTGGCTGCCATGTCAAACCATTCTTTTGTGTTAACGTCGTAGGCTACGGGCAGTGTCTGGAGCCGCCCGCGATCCATGGCTGTCAGAAAGTAGTACACATTCTTGCCACCCATCGCGTAATCGATCCGATATTTCTTTTCTCCTTCAGGCGCCTGTTCGATGACCCACCCGTTCTCGCCGGCGATATCCGCACGGTACTTCGAGTCCCCGATAACGATTTCCGTGGTTTGGGGGGAGAGCTTTTTACGGGCCAATTCAGAGGTATACGGCTGCATTGCCAACCCGTGATGAGATGGAGCCCACAGTTGGTAGAATTTCTCGTGACATTTGCGACAACTTACCGAGCCAGTGTAGGAACCAACAGGTGTCGCTTGTGGCGATTTTGTGGGCGGTTCAGCGCAAAGCCCCAGGTCTGGATGCAGAACAGCTATGGCGACCGTTGCCCCTAGCGCAACGAATGCCCGTGCGAATCGTGCTATCATCCTAGCTCCCTCTCGTTTCAGTCCCAGGACAGTAGCGATTCCTGTCTGGGGTCTCGGCATGTGAAATTATGCCATTATAATTATGTCGCCGCGTCAAAAGTGAAGTCACTCAAAAATTGCTCGGGAGCATAAGGATATCCTTCATCGAAAATTTGGTAAAGTTGTTTAGCTTGAGTTTCCCTGCATATGCTTTGAGGCCATTTCGGAAAATCTGCCCTGGCGCTCGTTTTAAAAACTAATAATTAACATGAATAAAATGATCTTTAAGGTAGTAAATATTGCATATTATTGCTTGACCTAATGGGATGCGTTGAACTAGTTTACAAACTGCAAAAAAATGGGCTACGGGGTCGGGGCAGTCAATCCACGGAAGCTGAACCGACCAATTTTATCATGTGATAAGGTCATGAATTCATCAGTTTACAGCCTTGGCGTATTAAATAATTTTGGGGTTTTGGTCATTTTAAGTCTGGGAGATCGATTCTGAGATGCAGAAAGCCGAGATATACCGAATCAGAAGAATGGCGGAGTCGAAAAACGACGCTCTAGCCCAGTTCAATCTAGGTTTTATGTATGAAAATGGATTTGGCGCGCCACAAGACCTTCGAGAAGCTGCGAAGTGGTATCGCTTGGCCGCTGAACAGGGATATTCAGTAGCTCAATTTAGTTTGGGCAAAATGTATGAAAATGGTTTTGGAGCCCCCCAAGACCATGATGAAGCTGTAAAATGGTATCGCCTGGCTGCAGAACAGGGGCTTGCCGACGCTCAAAACAATCTTGGACTGATGTATAAGCGGGGGATCGGAGTACATAAGGATTACAGGGAAGCTGTGAAGTGGTACCGCAAGGCTGCGGAGCAGGGTTATTCAGTAGCTCAGAGCAACCTTGGGTTCATGTACGACAATGGTTTTGGAGCGCCGCACGACCCTAAAGAGGCTGTGAAATGGTATCGCCTGGCTGCTGAACAGGGATACTCGGTAGCGCAGTTCAATCTTGGTGGTATGTATGAGAATGGATTAGGAGCCCCCCAAAATTATAATGAAGCCGTGAAATGGTACCGCAAGGCTGCCGATCAAGGGTTGGCCGACGCTCAAAACAATCTGGGATTAATGTACAAAAACGGGCTGGGCGTTCCCCAGGACTACAAAGAGGCTGTGAAATGGTACCGGCTAGCTGCGGAGCAAGGTTACTCAGTAGCGGAAAGCAACCTCGGATTTATGTACGAAAATGGCCTGGGTGTGTCTCAAGACTATTACGAGGCTTTGAAATGGTATCGCAAGGCAGCGGAACAAGGTTATTGGGTAGCTCAGTTTAATTTGGGCATTATGTATGAAAACGGCTTGGGAACCCCCCAGGACTATGATGAGGCTGTGAGATGGTACCGTAAAGCGGCTGAACAAGGGTTGGCGGAAGCCCAAAGCAATTTGGGATTAATGTACAAGAACGGATTAGGAGCCTCACAGGATTTTGATGAAGCCGTAAAATGGTATCGTTTAGCCGCTGCTCAGGGGTATGCTGTAGCGCAAAACAATCTTGGTTTCATGTGTGAAAACGGTCTGGGGACTCAGGAAGACTTCGATGAAGCCGTAAAATGGTATCGTTTAGCCGCTGATCAAGGATACGCCGTAGCGCAAAACAACCTCGGAGTTATGTATGAAAACGGCTTGGGCACGCCTCAGGACTTTAGAAAGGCTGTCGAGTGGTATCGTCTGGCGTCTGAACAGGGGCTGGCGGAGGCGCAGAATAACCTTGGGTTAATGTACAAAAATGGATTAGGCGTCACTCTGGATCATGATGAAGCCATACAATGGTACCGGAAAGCCGCCAACCAGGGCCTGGCCGAGGCCCAAAACAACCTTGGGCTAATGTACAAGAGCGGTCTAGGGGTTCCTCAGGATTTCAATGAAGCTGTAAAGTGGTATCGTTTTGCTGCTGAAGACGGTTACGCAATAGCTCAAAACAACCTTGGTTTCATGTATGAAAATGGGCTGGGCGTGTCCGAAGATTTTGATGAAGCTATAAAGTGGTATCGTCTGGCCGCAGATCAGGGATATGTGATAGCCCAGAGCAACCTCGGTTTCATGTACGACAACGGTTTAGGGGTCGTACAGGATCATCATGAGGCTGTGAAGTGGTACAGGCTGGCCGCCAATCAGGGGTACTCCGTGGCCCAATTTAATATCGGTGTAATGTGCGAAAATGGCCATGGCGTTCCTCAGGATTACACTGAAGCTATAAAGTGGTATCGACGGGCGGCGGATCAAGGATTGTCAGAGGCCCAGAATAATCTGGGACTTTTATACAAAAACGGCCTTGGGGTAGCCCAGGACTTTGACGAGGCTGTGAAGTGGTATCGCTTGGCAGCGGAACAGGGATACTCCGTAGCCCAGAGCAACGTGGGGGTAATGTGCGAGAAAGGTCTGGGGACGTCTCAAGATCATGCTGAAGCCGTGAAATGGTATAGATTGGCCGCGGCTCAAGGTTATCCGGCGGCGCAGTTCAATCTGGGGGTAATGTATGAGAACGGTCAGGGAGTTACCCAGGACTACACTGAAGCCTTGAAGTGGTATCGTCTGGCGTCTGACCAGGGATTGGCGGAAGCCCAAAACAGCCTCGGGTTGATGTACAAGAATGGCTTTGGAGTCCCGCGAGATTACGATGAAGCTGTGAAATGGTTCCTGCTTGCTGTCGAAGAAGATCTGGCGGAAGCGCAGCTCAATCTCGGAGCAATGTATGAAAATGGTCAGGGTGTTACTCAGGACTACGGCGAGGCGTTGAAGTGGTATCGTTTGGCCGCCAAACACGGATTGGCGGAGGCTCAGGGCGGTCTTGGAATAATGTACAAGAGTGGATTCGGCGTGGCCAGGGACTTTGATGAAGCGGTAAAGTGGTTCCGCTTGGCCGCCGATCAGGGATATCCGGTCGCCCAAAGGAATCTGGGTTATATGTATGAAAACGGTTTGGGAGTAACCCAGGATCACGATGAAGCTATGAAATGGTATCGCTTGGCGTCTGATCAGGGATTGGCCGAAGCTCAGAATAGTTTGGGGCAGATGTACAAGAATGGCTTGGGCGCTGCAAAGGATTTTGAGGAAGCCGTAAAGTGGTATCGACTATCCGCCGAGCAGGGTTACGCCATGGCTCAAAGAAACCTTGGTTATATGTACGAAAACGGATTTGGCGTGACCAAGGACTTTGAGGAAGCCGTGAAGTGGTATCGACTATCTGCCGAGCAGGGTTACGCGATAGCTCAGAGCAACCTAGGTTTCATGTACGATAACGGCTTTGGGACTCCACGCGATCGTAAAGAAGCGGTCAAATGGTACAGATCGGCCGCAGAGCAAGGTTATTCATTAGCCCAGTTCAACCTTGGAGTAATGTGCCAATATGGCCAGGGGACGCCCCAGGATTACAATGAAGCCATGAGGTGGTATCGAAAAGCCGCCGACCAAGGGCTGGCTGACGCCCAAAACAATCTCGGGTTGATGTATAAGCACGGTTATGGAGTCCCGCAGGACTACAATGAGGCCCTAAAATGGTATCGGCTGGCAGCGGAGCAGGGCTATTCGGTAGCTCAAAACAATCTTGGGCTCATGTACGAAAATGGTTTCGGTGTTCCCCAGAACTACAAAGAGGCTCTCAGATGGTACCGTAAGGCAGCGGAGCAAGGTTATTCAGTAGCTCAGTTCAACCTTGGAGTAATGTACGAAAATGGACTTGGATTGCCTCAAGACTATATCGAGGCTCTCAGATGGTATAGAAAAGCCGCTGACCAGGGAATAGCGGACGCTCAGAACAACCTTGGACTCATGTACAAAAATGGCTTTGGAGTCTCCAAAAACTACAATGAGGCTCTGAAATGGTATCGTAAAGCCGCTGAACAAGGATACTCGGTTGCTCAATTCAATTTAGGCGTTATGTATGAGAACGGCTTCGGGGTATCTCAGGACTTCAGGGAGGCCCTTAGATATTATCGAAAGGCTGCTGACCAAGGATTGGCGGATGCCCAGAACAGTCTCGGACTTATGTACAAAAATGGGTTCGGAGTCCCCAGAGACTATGATGAGGCCGTAAAATGGTATCGCTTAGCTGCAAATCAGGGATATCCAGCGGCTCAATGTAATTTGGGGGTCATGTACGAAAATGGATATGGGGGTCCCAAGGACTATAGAGAAGCTGTCAAGTGGTATCGGCTAGCTGCGGACCAGGGTTATTCACCAGCTCAGTATAACCTCGGATTGATGTACGAAAACGGATTTGGGGTAGCTCAGGACTATGTTGAAGCGCTGAAGTGCTATCGGCGGGCGGCAGACAGAGGCCATCCTGAGGCTCAGACCAGGCTTGGTTCCATGTACGCCCATGGGCAGGGAGTAAGCCAGGACTACGGAGAAGCAAAGAGATGGTTTGATAAAGCGGCTGATCACGGGATACCGGAGGGACAGCGCAGTCTCGGGCTTGTGCATTATTACGGTTGGGGGGTTCGCCAGGATTACAAAGAAGCGGGCAAGTGGTTCAAGCTCGCCGCTCAACAGGGCGACACTCAATCTGAAACTTATCTTAGAGAGATTGAAAATCAGCTCAAGCAGAGAAAACGGAAGCCAACTAGCTCTGCGCCAAAAACAGCAAAAACCAAAAAACCGCCTAAAGGCTCAAGTGAATCCTTAGACGATCTGTTCGCTGAATTGAATAAACTCATAGGCCTGCAACGGGTCAAAGATGAAATCGATCAGCTTATCAAATTAGTTCGCGTCCAAAAAATGCGACATTCACAAGGGTTGAAATCCGATTCCTTTTCTTTGCACTGCGTATTTTTCGGTAATCCCGGAACTGGTAAAACAATAGTCGCTCGAATCTACGGCAAGATGCTCAAGGCCTTAGGCTTGTTGAGTAAAGGCCATCTGGTGGAAACCGACAGGTCAGGACTGGTAGCCGGGTATGTTGGGCAGACTGAGCTGAAAACAGACCAAAAAATCGTTGAAGCATTAGGTGGAATCCTGTTCATAGATGAAGCCTACTCTTTGTACAAGGGCAAAGACACTCAGCAGGATTACGGTAACGATGCGATCAGTATCCTGCTCAAACGTATGGAGGACCACCGTGATGATTTCGTGGTCATTGTGGCGGGATATGACAAACCTATGGCGGAATTCCTCCAATCAAACGAGGGCTTAAAAAGCCGTTTTGCCGCCAACATCTATTTCCCGGATTATTCTCCCAAAGAACTTCTAGAAATATTCGGGTTGTTTTGCACTGAAGGCAATTATGACATTCAACCAACTGCTCTGGAACTGGTTGAATATATTCTCAACAATGAATATCGAGATCGTGATGAAAGTTTTGGAAATGGACGCCTGGTTCGTAACCTGTTCGAAAGCATAGTGAAGAATCAGTCGGTCCGTATTGCGGAAACAATTTCAAGCCCCAAACATTCCGACCTGGTTACGATTCTTGCCGATGATGTTCGTCCCCTCCTCGAAAAAAAACAGGAACCCGCTTCTCCAAACTATTAGAGAAATGAAGGTGCGCTCCCCTCTGTAGAGCAAGCTGTATTGGGCGACGATTAGACTTGAGTTCAGTCGTCTGAAAAACCATGCTCATTTGGAACAAATTTTTCTCTTTGCAATGGTTGGGGGGCTTATGTTATAGCTATTCAACAGATGAATAATCATAATTTGAGCAAATCGTGGCCGATGACTGAAAGCGCATGTGAGCTGATAATGTTCTTGATATTTGTGACGAGCGTCACCGCTGTTATTCTCTTGGCGAGATAACCTTGGGTGTTTGCGCTTTGTCGTCTGCTGTCATAATAGATGTAAGTAAGCTTATTAATAAATCTTGGAGGAGACGCTATGAAACTCAGCATTAGAAATGTGTTAAAAGGAAAAGTCACGGCCGTAACGGAAGGCAAGGCTGTGGCGACTGTGAAGGTAGATGTCGGCGGTGGAAACACAATCACTTCCGTGGTTACGATGGATGCCATCAAGAACCTGGGAATCAAGGTCGGGGACGAAATCAGCGTCCTGATCAAAGCCACCAGTGTCATGTTGGCCAAAGAATAGGCGGGTCATCCAGTGGCTCGTAGCTTCACAAATTACCTGAACGTCTCTTGCTCCCACCATGTTATGAGGCCCCCCTTGCGCCAGTGGGAGCCTATTACCGGGTAACCGGTTAGATCGGGACTTCAAACGCCAACTATGGAAGAAATAGCTTTTAAGCCAATAGGAATGATTCGTTCTCCGTTTTCCGATGTGGAAGGAATGCCGGTTCAATCAGTAGCGGCCGTTGGTGTCAAGGGAACGGTCGAGCTTGATCCCGAGTTGGCGCCGGGACTCAAAGATCTTGAGGGTTTTTCACACATCATTCTCATATATTACTTTCATCTCAACAAAGGCTATTCATTACATGTGATCCCCTTTTTGGACCCTACTCTTAAAGGAGTATTCGCCACGAGAGTCCCAAGACGTCCAAACGGAATAGGCTTTTCTGTGGTAAGGCTCACGGGAATTCAAGGGAACAACCTCGAAATTCAAGATGTTGATATTTTAGATCAAACCCCGCTATTGGATATAAAACCATTTGTTCCCGAATTTGATCATCGAGACGTTCAAAGCACGGGCTGGTTCGCCAAAGGGGCTCCAAAAGCTTCAGAGATTCGGGCTGACAGAAGATTTGTTGATCAAACAGGTAATGGCCCTAATTGAATCGAATGGTTCAAAAAGCTACGTTTCTTCGTGATTGTACGGACCCAACTTTCTCAAATCCCCCAACCGAAAATGCGGACGAAAATTTAGTTTGAAGAAGCAACGTCATAAGAAGGCGTTTCCTTGTGAATCCGTTACTAGGGAAGGCGCAACTTAGTTGATCAGCATAGACCTAAAAAAGCTTCTTATCGGATCTGAGGGTCCCTTTGAATTAAATGTAGAATTCGCCATTTCCCGCGGTGAACTCGTCGTTTTATCCGGAGTGTCCGGAGCCGGTAAAACGACATTGTTACGAATGTTGGCGGGGCTCGACCATCCCGAATCTGGACGCATCGAAGTAGATCACGAGATTTGGTTTGATCTGGCAAAAAAGGTTCGCCTGCCACCTCAAAAACGAAGCGTGGGTTTTGTCTTCCAGAACTACGCGTTGTTCCCCTCAATGACCGTGAGAGGCAACTTGGAATATGCGTCAGGTCGCCGAAAAGATCCGTCCGTGGATATGCTTCTTGAAATGGTTGAGTTAGAGGAATTGCAGGACAGATATCCAGAGAACCTATCAGGTGGCCAACAGCAGAGGGTAGCTCTGGCAAGGGCGCTGGTTAGACGACCGAAGATCCTCCTGCTTGACGAGCCTTTGTCTGCTTTGGATCCTGCGATGAGGGAAAAGCTTCAGCACGAAATACTGCGTCTTCACAAGGAGCTAAACCTTACTACGATTCTTGTTTCTCATGACAAATCGGAAATTTCTCGTCTTGCTGATCGAGTCATATTGATTCAGAATGGACTGATCACATCTGACGGTCTTCCCTGTGAGGTGTTGAACGATAAGGCTCAATCTGTCGGATTGTCGAAGGGACAAATTCTCAGTTTATCACTCGAAAACGGATCAGTTCTTATTGTCGCGTCTATTGCCCAAGATTCTACTCAAATCGAAATCCGTCTCGACAAGAGGCAGTTACAAGAATTGGTTAGAAAGGGAATGCTTTCTCATGTCAGTTGAAGACCCTTTTACGGATTTCTTTCAAATTACAAATTTGTCTTTTAGAATAATTGTCCCTTACAAAACCCTGCTCAAGTCGCCGAAAATCTCTTCAACATAAAGAGAATCACTAAAGAAACGCACGCCAAGATTGCGGCGAGAATGCCTGCCCGTGCAAACTCTCCAGTAAAAACGGAATTGTAGATTTCCAGAGAAAGCGTGTTTGTCCTTCCGACGATGTTTCCACCCAGCATCAAGGTTAATCCCACTTCGCCTAGCGATCTTCCGAAGGCAAGGGACAGCCCACTCATAATACTCCTTTTGATACTTGGGATAACCACGTAGATGAACGTTTTCGATTCCGATTTCCCCAACGTGTAGGAAGCTTCAATGAGATCGGTAGCCGCGTTTTGGACCGCGGCCTGAACAGGCTTCACTATGAGGGGAAGACCAGCTACAAACGCGGCGATCACTACCCCCCAAAGATTGAAGATTATCTCCACTCCGAAGACATCCCTGGCAAAATGTCCTATCCAGCCCGTTTTTCCCATTAAGAGAAGCAGGAGAAACCCCAGGGCTATAGGAGGAAAAACCAAGGGTAGTGTCACTACTGTGTCTACCACGCTTCGCACAGGACTGGTTTTTTTGCCTAAGTAATAACCGAGTAAGACACCGAAAACCGCCTGCAAGGCCAAAGATATCGCCGCAACCTTAGCGGTAAACATCAGAGGAAAACTGATGTTTTGGGTAACATCCGATCCAAGCCAGTGTAGTAAGTTCATGAGCGCGGCAGCGACAGAAAATTGACTAAAGAGACAAGCATTACATTGTTGCAGGATCTACATCCCAGCTTTTTTAATTATTTCTTTGACTTTGGGGTCAACGTCAAGAAAGTTTAAAAATCTCTTAACGCTTGATTCATCTCCATATCCCTTGATCACTCCGAGCGTCAGTTTGATCGGACTGTAAGTGGATCGATCAAGAGTGAGATAACCACCTATTTTGTCTTTGATGTATAACGCGTCCGTAAGATTAATGAAACCAGCCTCAACGTCACCGCTTATCAGATACGCTGAAACTTGAGGCACGGTAGACACAACGAGCAGTTTCTTTTCGATCCCTTTCATTAAATCAGTCTTATGAAGGAACTCTTTCGCAGCCTTTCCGTATATCGCGTTTTTTTCATCAGGCACGGCCACCTTAACAATTTCGGCTTTGAGAAGGTCTTTTGGCTCATCAAGTTTCACTTTTTTGCCAAACGCTATTACCAGCGTCCCTTCTCCAAGCTGGTGAAATGACTCAAAATCAATCCCTGAGGTTTTAAGAAAGGCCTCATCGCCAACGATGAAGGCTGTCTTCCCGCCCGCTTTAGCCTGCATCATGATTTGGCCCATATTTCCGTAAATCTGATCTATCTTATCACCACCTGATGACTGATAGGCCTGTATTATTTCACTCATAGGGCGTTTGTACCCAGCGCCGGCAGCCAGTATCAGAGGTTCGGCGAACGCGGATATCTGGCAGACAAATACCAGGATAGGAACCAAGAAGAAACGAAACATTTTTACCTCCATGACAAAACGAATCAGACCTGGTCATCCTAACTTTTAATCAGGAATCGGATCGGTTTGAGTGAAATATAGGCGTAAGTTTCAGGTCCCGTATGGGCAGAACCTTGTCAATTTAAGGAAATGAGCGGGGGCGGCAATCGTGACCCCGTAGACGATCGCCGGTTTCTTCCCGATCACTTCGCACAAAGTATCGTTTGTGAGCATGGACCCTGTCGCAATGACCAGATCGCTCCATTCAATGTTGGCTACCGTGTGCTCCGGACCGCAAATATTGATCCCGAACTTCGTGGTCCCTATATTATCGGGGTCCAGGTCCGTGACCCTCACATCGAACTCACGCGCAAGGGATTCGACCATTCTGGGTTGAAGACCTACCAGGGCAATTTTAGGGTGGCTGAAATTCTTTGCTACATAAAGCGCCAACGCTTTAGCGCATTTCGGGGGGGCGTCATCCTTGCAGTGAATTGTTTTGTCGACGATCCCCAGATGTCGACTGACAGCGTTGAGTGTAGCCAGAAAAACCGCTCTTCGATAATTATTGTCCAGGCTCATGGAACTCACATCCCCGAGTGTGCCGACAAAATTTCCATACATATCGGTGAAAGCTTGGCCTCTGCCCCCAAAAAACTCAGCTTCCATCATCCGTTCTCTTCCTTTGATTATCGGATAGTCGCTATGTTCGGGGTTACCTATCGCTTCTTCGGGCTTGAGCGTTTTGACTCTTACGTCTACAGTGCGGCCTTGCCACTCATGCGTCTCAACCAGGCTCTGAAATTCCCTTCGAAGCGGATCGAAAAAATCCATCCTTTTTCTCCCTTGCGGTGATAAACTTTGGTCCGCAATGTCATTAGATTTTGTCAGCGTAGAAAAGAAACCCGAAAATTGCCCATTGAGCCTGAACATCCAATCATATATCTCTAAAAATTGCCTTCGAGTTTGAATTCCATCCCGAACACCGGATCGATGGTCTTATCTGGTTTGGTCCGGAAAGCGTCACCATTCAATGAGCCACCCCAGATGCCCCAGTTAGGAGACCCTTTGTCTGCGCACGCATAGCTAAACCATTTACCAGGGACCCAGTAACCCATGGTACATCTTGCGGTCAGACCTTCCAGAAGTTTCCAGTCGAACCCGCCGTCAATTTCGTATCCCAGGGCGCCGTCGGGAATTGTAGGAATACGGTTTGCGCCAGTGGGAGAAAAATTGTTTAGCACCACCTGTCCTGAATAAGGTGAAGTGGGACGAGGAATACTAATTGCCCCCCCTAGACCGGGCGCTGTAGTAGTAGCGACGGTAAGAAGCCCAGCATTTTCGTTGTTCGTAGCAGGCCGTAAACAACCCCACATAAATCCGCTCTTGGAAAACCTCTCGGCCCAGGCAAAGCTCCCAAAAATGTTGAGATTCGCGGCTACCGCATAGTCAAGTCGGGTACCATAAAAAGTCGCGTCCTGGACAAAGCCGGCGCCTGTGTCTCGGGCAAAACTCGTACCCAAGCCATACCCATAAACCATCAAGTAGCTATATGGTCTAAAAAGACCAGTATTTGACCACATATCCGCCTGAAGACCACACGAAATTTTGAGCATTCTTAGGGTCCCACTGTTGACACTACCGCCCCTGTAATCGTCCCCGGTAAACCAGGCGCCGATAGCTGTAATCTTCGCAGGCCCGCACAGAGCGCCAAGCTCAACAGCTCCAGAATCATGCGCAACATAAGTAGGAGGAGCTGTGATGTTTGCGGGTGTTGTAGTAGCGCTGTAATTTTTGTTGTCGTCCTGTCTGTCATAAAGGTACTCGGCGTTCAGGAAGAATTTACCGTTGTTGTACTTGAAATATGCGCCACCATAATACTGGCTAAAGTCACTGGAAAATTGATCATTTGCACGGTTAGCTGGAGTTCCAATGAATCCTTCTCGACCTTTATGCCTAAACACCCAGTTCAGAATAAATCCGGCGGCTACCGGACCGGAACGATATGTTACATTTGGGATGGCCATATCGTATACTCTGGTGTTATTCTTGTCAGGTCGTTCATTGAACCACCCTGATGCTGTCCCGTAGTCATCCGATTGATAACCCCTCTTGGACGGGAAGAATGACAACTGAATGTTAAGAGGTCCATAAGGCACACTTAAAGCCAAAGAGTCAGACGCCCTGTTATCTTCGCCATTGTAGGCCAGCCCCATGCCCCAACTCGAAGGGCGTTTGCCGATGGCCAATACGCCCCATGGTGTCTGGGCCGTCAACCACAGAGTTCTCCAGTAACCGGGTGAAAATGATCGCTGCACTCCTGGGGCATCCTGAACCAATGCGCCGGATGATACCATTACCCCTTGAGAAGTACTATAGTTTGGGGAATTCCAGGATCCGACGAAGTAGTTACCCCTGACACGGATGGCCTTGTTCATCCTGATCTGCATATTGGTTGACATCGAAAAAATCTGCCAGGAAGCGTCCGATCCGGACACAATAGACTCTCCGCCGGCAAGAGCGGTTCCCTGGCCACCATAAGCAGCAGCATACGGCAAAGCGACACCAGGGTTCTGGCCAACCGTTGCTCCAGTGCCAGCAACCTTATGGTATCCACCCAGGTAAAAATTGTAGGGAGCAAACCCACCAATGCCGAATCCTGAGTTGCCGTCGTCCTGTGCTTGGTCGAATTGCCCAAAGAATCCAGCTTTTCCCATCTGGGTCCTATACTCATAGAGCCAACTGAAAGTTCCGTCCATCTCGAACTCCCACGCGCATGCAGGACCAGTCAACAGCACAAGAGAGAGCCCTAAAATCAGACCTGGAATTAATGATTTCCGATAATTCACGATCTTCCTCCTTATCAAATCCAGAATGGGACGGAGACGTATCCGTCCAAAGTTGAAACTAAACAAGTCTTGGATGCCTCCAAATCGCAGCCATCGGCCAATGGCAGCACGTTGAGGCATCCACAGACACCTTTTCCTGGTAATCATGCTGTGACTGTTCATGACATGACTATGAAGACATCGAAACACTCCAAGCCTACCGCCGAGCGAAAGCATGGTTGACATTCAGGGCAAGGTACGCGATACATCATAACGTGAATATTCACATAGTGACTAGCTGGCGCTAAGAAAACAACATGTCTTAAAGTCATATTGAGTTTAAGCTAGGTCACGTATTTGACGCTGCCCAAATAAAGGGGCGGAGCCCTTAAACAAGCGTCGTTAGACATCATCCTTTGAGAAGGACGCTTCCTGAATGTCTAGCTTGCCTACATAATGGTATTATGTTATGTCTAATTAGACATAACATAACGGGTTCGGTCGAACCCTGTCAAGGGAATTTTTTCATCATGTTAAAATTATTCTAATGAGCTGCAATTTTTGATTTCGCGCCCGAATAAAATTTGGCAGATGTTTTTACGCATCTGTTGAGTTGTTTTCAAAACGCCAGCGCAATTACCGCTCCTGCCAACAATTTTCTCCAACCGGAACTCAAATAAGCGCTTGTATCGCACGCATAAAGGATGTGACACTATAGATCGCTTGTCAGTTGTCCAAAAGCGTGTCAATGAGCGACAAATTTACTTTTGAACTCTGTTGCGACCTATGGACACCGTACACCATTTCTCTCATTCATAACTTTTCGTCAGGAGGAATCTTGAGTTATGCAAGACCATGAAAAGCCCCAGGACCAGCTTATTGATGAGTTGAACAAGTTACGCAGGAGAGTGGCGGAATTAGAAACTGCTGAACCTAGAGCCCTGGGAATCGAAAAGAACTCTAAGCAGAGTGAGGAAAACACCCATTTGAATGTCTCTCACGTTATTTCTTCGGATCATCCGATAGAAACTGTAGAATTGGCCAATGTTCTCAACATCCCTCAAATCCAGTCTCTCATGGATGATTTTCATAAACTGACCAATATTGGGATTGCCATTCTCGACTTGACGTTTAACATCCTCGTCGCCACTGGATGGCAAGATATCTGCGCCAAATTCCATCATTTCCATCCCGACACGCTAAGAAATTGTATCGAAAGCGCTCTCTACCTAACTGAGAATGTAAAAGAAGGGGAATACCTCATCTACAAATGCAAGAACAACATGTGGGATATGATAACTCCTATTGTTATAGGAGGGAGGCGTGTGGGCAATCTCTACCTGGGTCAGTTCTTTTTCGAGGATGAGGTTCTCGATCTTGAGCTATTTGCAGCGCAGGCGCAGCGGTACGGCTTTGACAAGAACGAATACCTCGCTGCATTAAATATGGCGCCGCGGTGGAGTAAGGAAAAAGTTCACACAGCAATGACCTTTTATTCGAAGTTCGCATCGATATTAGGCGAACAGGGCTACAACAACCTGAAACTGACGAATACGATGATCGAGTCCAAGATGCTAGCGGAAACCCTGCATGAGAGCGATGAAAGATTTCACATTCTCTTCGAGACCGCCAATGACACCATATTTCTGATGGATAGCGAAAAATTCATTGAATGCAATGCAAAGGCGCTTCAAATGTTTGGCTGTCTGGAAGAACAGGATATAGTCGGCCATACTTTTGTGGAATTCTCACCTGACAAACAGCCGGATGGTCGTGATTCGGTGGACAAGGCGCTCGAATATATTAACGCCGCCTTAAGTTTCGGCCCGCAAACATTCTTTTGGAAGCATTGTCGCAAAGACGGCTCGCCATTCGATGCAGAGGTCTCCCTTAATGCCCTTACCCTGAATGGCAAGGTACATGTTCAAGCGATCGTAAGAGACATCACCAAACGCAAACAGGCCGAAGAAGCGCTAAGAGAGAGCGAACAGAAATTCAGGGCTGTTTTTCAAAACGGTCACGTGGTGATGCTCATTATCGACCCTAATACAGGGGCGATTGTGGATGCGAGCCCAGCGGCCAGTTCCTTCTATGGGTATTCTCTCGAGGATCTCAAAAAGAAGCGGATTTTTGATCTCAATGTGGCTGAGCGCGACGTTATTGTTAAAAAGATGCAGGAAACGAAATCCGGGCCGTTAGTATATCACGATTTCCGGCATCGCCTAGCCAGTGGAGAACTAAGAGACGTTCAAGTATGTAGTGGGCCTATAGTTGTTAATGGAAAACCGCTTCTCTTCTCCGTAATTCACGACGTCTCGGAACGCAAGCGGGCAGAGAGGGCGCTGGCGGAAAGCGAGAAACGCTTTCGCATGGTTTTTGAACAAGGTCCGATTGGGATCGCCATGCTCGGTCTCGATTATCGGTGGATTGCCATCAATGCGACTTTTTCCGAAATCGTAGGATATTCCAAAGATGAACTTACTAAACACACAGACATTGACATCACCCACCCGGGCGACATTGATGGGGATGTCGGATATGCCGAGAAATTAAAGATAGGCGCCATCCCGTCTTGCAAGCTCAAGAAACGTTACGTAAAAAGGAATGGCGAAGTAGTCTGGGTTAATCTGACAGCAACCTTAATTCGTGATGACCACGATAAGGAACTCTACTATTTGTATATGATCGAGGACATAACCGAATCTAAGCGGCTGGAGGAAGAACTTCGCGACAACGAGTCTCGTTTGAGACGAGCGGAACTTGTAGCTGGAGTTGGTAATTGGGAGCTCGATCTCTCAACGAAAAAAATCACCGCATCTATTGGAGCAAGGAAAATTTATGGCTTGGGTCAGCAGGTGGAATGGGCCGGTGACTATATCGAGAAAATTCCGTTACCAGAATACAGATCCTCGCTCCATGAAGCGTTATTCGCGCTTATCAAAGATGGAGCGCCTTATGACATTGAGTTTCAAATTAAAAGAGCAAATGACGACCAAGTCATTGATATTCATTCAATAGCCCATTATGACCCCGAAAAGAACTTAGTGTTCGGGATAATTCATGACGTCACAAATCTTAAGCGCGCCGAGGAAAGCCACAGACTGCTTTTCGCAGCTATTGAACAAGCTGCGGATGGTTTCATTATTACTGACGCCCATGCGGCAATTCAATACGTAAACCCGGCACTAGAAATCCTGAGCGGATACAGCCGTAACGAACTTCTTGGCCGGACTCCCAGTATATTCAGGAGTGACTTTCATTATGCCAACATTGCAATTGAATCTGGAAAGGTCTGGTCGGGGAGGTTAATCAGCAAGAGGAAAGATGGGACGGAATACCATGAAGACGTTTCCGTTTCCCCGGTTTATAACAAAACAGGGAAGCTGAAGAACTTTGTAGCGGTAACGCATGATGTAACCAAACAGCTTGAGCTTCAAAAAGAACTGCTTCAGGCCCAGAAAATGGAAGCTATGGGAACTCTGGCGGGTGGATTCGCTCATGACTTCAACAACAAGCTACAGGTTATTGGCGGTTACGTAGACCTGGTCCTTTTGAACAAGGATGTGCCTCAGAATATAAAATCGGATATGGAGAAAATAAAACAGTCGGTTCAAAGTGGCGCTGAACTGATCAAGGGGATGATGATGTTCAGCAGGAAGACACTATCAAACACTGAAGCGATTGATCTCAATAGACTTGTTAAGCAGGTTCATTCGATCTTGGCCCGGTCAATAGCCAAAATGATACAAATAGATCTTTCCTTAGCCGATGATTTGTGGGCGATAAATGGGGTCCCGAATCAGATCGATCAATTATTGATGAACCTTGCGATAAACGCTAGGGACGCCATGCCGGATGGGGGCACACTTACTGTCAAGACACAAAACGTTGTGTTGGATGATCAATACTGTAGAGCCTACCCTAACACAAAACCCGGAAGATATGCGCAAATATCGGTTTCAGACACAGGAACCGGAATGGACAAAAAGATGATAAATCGAATTTTTGAACCATTCTTCACCACCAAGCCGCCGGGTAAAGGAACAGGGCTTGGGCTCTCAGTGGTTCGTGGGATCGTGGAACAGCATGGAGGAAGGATTGTTTGCGATAGCCAGCCGACAGTCGGAACGACATTCAGGATCTATTTCCCAATGAGTGGGGAACTTCCTCAAGAACAACATTCTGAGAAGAGAGAACCACGGAGAGGACGAGGTGAAACCATACTCTTGATTGACGATGAGTCCAATCTTCTGGAATTAACTTCACGTTTTTTAAAACGAGCCAATTACAAGCTTATCACAGCGTCAAATGCTAGAAACGCTTTAGAACTCTATGAAAAACATCGGGAAGAAATCAGACTGATCGTCCTGGATCTGATCATGCCGGGGATGAGCGGGAAACAATGCCTTGAAGCTTTGAGGAACATGAACCCGAATGTTAAGGTGATTATTGCAAGCGGACAGCCCGAGGAAGCGATAGCTGAGGATTTGAAGCAAGCCGGGACTTCGAATTTCATCAAGAAGCCATTTGATATGGCCCGATTGCTTGATCAGATCCGCAAGATTCTTGATGAATGCTAAATGTTGTTGAAAGATCAGAAATTCTTTTCCCAATACCGAGTTACGGTCCATTCAGGCGAGAATGAGTATTAATCTCAACTTTCTCTGTTGCGTAGCGTTTGTAAATGAGAACTTTCTCTACCTAAACATCATTCTACAGAACGATAATTGGTCCGGGTTGTCCCAATTTTTGAGAAGAGCTTTTTGGGACGACTTGACATGTAGCCCATATTGGATTAATTACTAGGTAATAATATTTCCTAACTAATGCATGACTCACAATACTTTGGAGACCATGTATAGGCCAAATCTTCGAATGATTCTTGCTCCGATTTCACATCAGATCTGCTGTGTGAAAACGATCAACTCCAGATTTTTAAGTGAATGGCTTTCTTGATACAAGTGTTTACCGGAATGTCCTATGTCCAACAAGGACAGTGAAAAAACTAACTTCGGTGAAATTATTACTTTTTCTCACTCGTTATGAACAGGGAGCGATTCTGCGCCACACGAAAAAAGGAGGTATCCATAAATGTCGGACAAAAAGAAAATATTGACGACTGCTTTTGGAATCCCGGTAGGCGATGATCAAAATAGTATGACCGCTGGGAAGAGAGGGCCAGTTCTAATTCAGGACATGCATCTGATAGAGAAATTGGCTCATTTTGACAGGGAACGTATTCCGGAGCGAGTCGTCCACGCCAAAGGGGCGGGCGCTCATGGCTACTTTGAAGTTACGGGTGATGTAACCAAATTCACTAAAGCCCGTTTTCTATCTCAAATTGGAAAGAAAACAGAGGTACTTGCCCGTTTTTCTACGGTGGGAGGCGAAAAAGGATCCGCTGACGCTGAACGTGATCCGAGGGGATTTGCCCTTAAGTTTTATACGGAAGATGGCAATTTTGATATGGTGGGAAACAACACCCCGGTTTTCTTTATCCGGGATCCTCTAAAATTCTCAGATTTCATTCACACTCAAAAACGTAATCCTGCCACCAATCTCAAAGATCCAAATATGTTTTGGGACTTTCTCTCCCTAACCCCGGAATCCATTCATCAAGTCACAATACTTTTTTCAGACAGAGGCGTGCCCGCGACATTCCGTAACATGAACGGATATAGCAGCCATACTTTCAAATGGTACAATGAAAAAGGGAAATATTTTTGGGTCAAGCTTCATTTCAAGACCGATCAGGGGATCAAGAATTTAACTCGGCTGGAAGCGGAAAAAGTTCGGGCCTCTGATCCGGATCACGCGACCCGGGACCTTTTCGAGGCCATTAAAGCGGGTAACTATCCATCATGGACCCTCGAAGTTCAAATCATGACTCCCGAACAAGGCAAAGATTATCGTTTTGATATTTTCGACGTCACCAAGGTTTGGCCACACTCAGATGTACCCCCGATAACCGTTGGGAAACTCGTGCTAAACCAAAATCCGTTAAATTATTTCGCCGAGGTTGAGCAGTCAGCGTTCGGTCCGGGAAACCTTGTTCCAGGAGTAGCGGCCTCACCTGACAAGATGCTGCAGGCCCGTCTTTTTTCCTATCATGATACTCATGTACATAGATTGGGACCTAACTATCATCTAATACCAGTGAACGCCTCAAAATACGCCCCGGAAAAGAACTATCAAAGGGATGGATTCATGAGAACCGACACTAACGGCGGCGACGGACCCAATTATTGGCCAAACAGTTTTGGTGGCCCGGCTCCTGATTCATCATTCCTGGAACCCAACTATGAAGTCGAGGGCCTAGCCGGCCATCACCCATACCAACACCCTAATGATGATTTTGTTCAAGCGGGGAATCTTTACCGGAATGTGATGAAAGATCAGGACAGGGAAAATATTGTTGGCAACATAGTGGCCCATTTGGGTGGGGCTTTAAAGCGTTTGCAGTTGAGGCAGACAGCGCTGTTTTTCAAGGCTGATCCTGATTATGGACGTCGAGTGGCTAAGGGGTTGGGACTAGATGAAAAAGAAGTTGAGCGATTGGCCCTTATGACCCATGAGGAGCGAGCTGCAGCGACAGCAAATTAACCAGATATCATTCAAACAAGTAGACTCAAACTGGAATTTTTTTTACACTCCAGGAAGAGGGCTTTCTTGAGAACTTTCCTTTATAAAGAAAGCCCTTTATCTTTTCATGATCCCAGAGAGTTATACCGCATGAATTTTCTGGAAAAAACTCTCGGATTGAAACTAATCTCCTGGTAGTCATGCCTTCACAAGCCACAAGAGATGACAAGGTTGTAGACTTTAAAAAAGTCTGTAGAAATCTTGGGATCAAGGTCACTCCCCAGAGGCTGGAGATTTTTCTGGAACTGATAGACGCTGGCGATCATCCCTCCGCCGAGGAATTATTTCAGCGTGTCAGGTTGAGACTCCCAACAATTTCTCTGGACACGGTATATAGGACTCTAACTTTTTTTGAACTGCATGGTTTAATTTCAAAAGTCTATTTCTGTGGAGACAGAACTCGTTTTGACCCAAATACAAAGATACACCATCATCTAGTATGCGTGAAGTGTAAAAGGCTTACCGATTTCTATTGGCCCGAGATTGACTCCTTGACGCTACCTGTTTCAACCAAAGATTGGGGCTTGATTGATACGAGACAAGTTCAGATTCATGGTGTCTGCGCAAGGTGCATGAGCGAATTGCAACAGGAGAAAAAGATGTAAGTTCCCGGGAGTGACGGATATACCAAACGGCTCAATGGCTACAACAAGGACTTCAATCAGCACGGATAAGGCACATTTGGTTGAAAACCGGTATTCTTTTCTCTACAAATGCGCTGACTCCTTCTCTCCCATCGCGATGGTCTCCGGCCAGGCTCAGGAAATCTCTCTCGTATTCCAAGTGCTCTTCTAGGGAATGGTTGAATGAGTCAGTAAGAAGTCGTTTGGACAGTCCAAAGGAATGAAGAGACTTCTGAGCCAATTCGTGCGCCATATTCGTGGACTCCTCCAGCGCCAGACCATCCTCGACCACTTTTGTCACTAGTCCCCATTCGAGAGCCTTTTCCGATGAAATAGGCCGGTCAAACGCCGCTATTTCCAATGCCTTGGCCAAACCGACTAGCCTCGGCAAATTAAATGTCCCAGCCCCGTCAATAGATAGACCTGAAGAAGTATACGCCTGTCTCAAAATAGCCGAACGTTCCATGACTCTGAAATCACAAGCAAGCGCAAGGGAGAATCCGCCACCTGCCGCCGGTCCGTTTATAGCGGCAATTACAGGCTTCTTCATTCTTCTGATTTCCAGGATCGCCTGATGATAACGGGCCGCAAGATTGTGGAGAGCGGCGGCCGGCCCGTCAGGCCAACTTCTAACCCATTTTAGGTCACCGCCTGCGCAAAAGACTTTGCCACCTCCTGTAATGACAACTCCTTTTACTGATTCGTTCGCCGCAAGGTTGATAAGATCAGATGCCAGAATGGAAATGGTATCCAGGTCAAATGCGTTGAAAACTTTGGGGCGATCAATAATGACGGTGGCAATTTCGCCCAGCACTGTAGTTTTAATGGGTTCATTCATGGTCACTCCTTGGGTGGAAAGCCACAATTAGGATGGATGTCTCAAACAAAGTCATCGCTAGAACAGGCACCGCATTTTAGAATTCCATCTTGCCTCTGGCTCGGAGTTCCTGCGGTAGCAGGCTGGAATACATACACGAAATTATCGGCGTTTCAACTCCCACTTCTTGTCCAAGGCGCACAACCGCTCCAAGTTGCTCTGAGAGTTCCGATGGCAGTCCATTCATGATGTCCCTCTGCATTGAAGCCGTTGACTCAAATCCGAGGTTGTCAATGAATGCCATAGTGGATTGAATCAGATCATCCCTTAAAGGTATCTTCCTTGCCTGTGCGACTTTAATAATCTCACTGGCGGCTTCTTCGAGTATTTTTCGAGTTTCCGGAACGCTTCTTATCACTCCCGCAGGGGCCCTCGTAACAGCCGCTGCCCCGCTGAAAGACGCTATGAACAGAAATTTTTCCCACATCGCTACATGAATGTTTGCTGGGATCTCGCAAGTGACGCCGGCTTTCGTGAAAGCGTCCTGAAGAAGTCGGCCTCGCTCGCTAGGTTGATTATTGAGTTCACCAAAAGCTATGTAAGGTTCCAGCGCGACATGCCTGATGTGCCCGGGGCCGGCTTTAAGGGCTACAATTCGGCACAAGCCCCCAAAAACATGCTCGGAACCAATCGCTTTTGACAAGTGGGTCGGGGCTTCCAATCCATTTTGCAGTGGAACGGCGAATGTTTCAGGCCCTACCATAGGCTTTATAGCCTCCGCAGCTTCTGGGACCTGCCACGCCTTCACGCCAACGATAATGACGTCTACCGGTCCCACCTCCTTGGGATCTCCACTTACGTTTACAGGCTGAGTCAAAGAGGCGCCGTCCGGAGTATCCATTTTCAACCCGTTGGTGACCAGAGCCTTTAAACTCTCGCCCCGCGCGAGAAATATCACATCCTCACCTGATTTTGCCAAACGCCAACCAAAATATCCGCCAACGCCCCCAACTCCGAAAATCGCTATACGCATTGAAACCTCCGACAGAATTGGTCTTGAATTTTATACGCCAGATAGAGTCTAAAATACAAACCTGGGGTTTTGATAGCGCTGAGCAAACCGTTTCCTGAGAATCCGCAATCTAGCTCAAGTCTCTACAAGCGATAAAATTAAGAGCCTTCATCGTCATTACAATTTCTTCTTTTTGGTTCAACGCCTCGACATAAGAATATACAATTCCACGATCCGGTTTTGAACGAGATCGTTTGGTCTCTGAGACAGTAATACGCAGCGCTAAAGTATCTCCCGGACGGACAGGTTTCAGCCATTTCAGTTCATCGACGCCAGGTGATCCTAGACTTGCGACATGTGATAGATAGTGATCAACGAATAGTCTCATCATTAGGCTGGCCGAATGCCATCCGCTCGCTATCAATCCCCCGTAGATGGACCGTTTGCCCGCTTCAGGATCCGTGTGGAACGGTTGAGGATCGAAGCGGCTCGCAAAAGAAATCATTTCAGCTTCTTCAACCGCGATGGAGCCGAATTCATGGACAGAACCCTGCGCATAATCTTCGAAATAACGCTGATCGATTGGGGTAGCAAATTCGGTGACTCTCATAAGCCTCCTCTCTAACATTTCTTATATTGGCCCGAAGTTCATGAGTTTCAATTTCATGAACCCACGATCAAGTTCAATTATGTTCAAATTCCCATAATCCTGAGAAATTCGAGTTATATTTGACAGAGACATTCCCAGGACATGGCAAAGAATAACCCTGTTTACTCCCGCATGTCCAATAATTAGCGCCGGGCCTTGTTCGACCTGATCTAGTATGGTTCTAAAAGTGGGGATTACTCTGGTTGCAAGATCAGCAAAACTCTCGCCACCGGGAGGGCGATAACCTTCCATGTTATTCCCTCTTTCTTGCCATTGAATTGGGAACTTGGCTCTGATTTCATCTATCAGGACCCCATCCCACTCTCCCAAACTTATTTCTCTCAAACTCGGGATAATTTTAACTGATTGGAGGCTGTTTCCTGCAATTATCTCTGCTGTCTTGCGGCTTCTTGTCAGGTCGCTGCTGTAAATTAGGCTGAAAGAAGATACATCTAACTGATGTCGCCAATACCTGGCTTGCTCGACGCCCTTGTCATTTAGTGGCGCATCGACCTGGCCGACATATCGTCCTGCATAGTGTCGGTCAACTTCTCCATGTCTGAGCAAGTATATTTGAGATTTGTTCATACTGGTTTTTCTTCATCATTTCTGGAAGCAAAATAGCGATCTGCTGACCCAATTCCTGCTCTAACCGATCCCTGAGTTTCTTGGCGTCGGAAAGCCTCTGTTGAACCAATTCAAGGAGTACCTGGTTGAACTGGGAACACTCTAATTGTTTCTCGAAGCGTGTTTCCAATGACACCAGCCGACTCCCCAAGACCAGTTTGTCGGACAGGCTAACAACATCTCTCTCAGTAATGTGAGAGCCATTCATATTAGAACAGTTCATGTGATTTTCGACGATTTCCGCAACATCCGGGTAATCCAGGTCTCGAAGCATCTGGGCCGCGACCTTCGCATGGTTTGGGTGGACTCTAGCGACATCGTGTAGAAGCGCCGCTGCTAAAATCAAACCCAAGTTCAACTCATGCCCGATCTGGTTTAGAGCCTGTCCCAGGCATCGGGCTATTTCAGCCACCATACACGAGTGAGCCACCAGTCCTTCATCTTTTGTGGATAAGTTTCTGTTTAGAATGGCCATGCATTCTTTGCGGGAAGGAAAGTCACGTTCGTCATATCTCTTGAGCAGATGTCGATAATCCTCCGGTGTGTCCATGTCGAGGAGAATGCGCTCGTCCGTAACATTAACATCTATTGCGTCGGTGTTCTTTTGTTTGAGAAAACTCCCGAGCCCACCAGGGGCTTCCCATTGCAATATTTCCCCACGATATCGGGCCGAGATCAGCGGTGGGTGACCTCTCTTGCCGAGAAAACTAGGATAGCAAATCAATTTTCCGGATTCCCGGAAAGCGCGAATCATCTCCAGAATGGTGGGCCTTCTAATTAAAGGAATGTCTACAGGTATGACGAAAAATGCGTCCCGGGAGGAGTCAATAGTCTCAACACCTGCTTTAACGGACGACATCATACCATCCTGGTATTTTTCATTCGTGATCCACTTGATGTTCCGCCGTTCGAGTAGTGGCGTAATATCATGAGCGCGATACCCTACGACAACGCGAATATCCGAAATCCCAGTCCCCGAAAAAAGAGAAATTATCAGCTCGAGAACAGTTTCCGCTCCAAATTTCAAGAGAGGCTTGAAATCCACCATACGTGATGAATAGCCTGCAGCAAGCACTAAGGCCGTGAATCTTTCTTGTTTCAATTTAGAAATCACCGAAGTCGAGCAGTCTTTCTCTTGTCTTGAATGGCTCTTTTGACTGCGCTGGGATTAACCAGGTTTTCTTTGTCAAAGGTCACCGATTTAAGCGAAAGGGACCCATCCGTAATCGCTTCCGAGATTACATGGGCATGGGTCAAAACAGAAAAAACCGTTTCAAGTATACTTCGTCCTTCTGTATTTCCCACTTTGATCTTTATCTCCAGGAGGTCCTTTTCACGATCATTGGTTAAGACAGCGCTAAAGTTCAATACTCCCGGAACTGAAAAAAGGATGTCATCCAAATCTGAAATACACAACCAGTGAGATTGTCCTAAACGCACAAAATCAGTCAGTCGTCCCATGATAGTGTCCAGCCTGCGCAGAACCGTTCCGCAAGGACAGGGATCGGTCAAAAATCTGGAAATGTCACCCGTGCGATAACGTAGTAACGGCATGCCCCGTCGCGTCAATGTAGAAAAAACAACTTCACCGTATATGCCATCTGGTTGAGGGAGACCTGAAACTGGATCGACAATCTCAATGAACAAATCAGCCTCTCTTAAATGATACCCGTGCAAAGCCGAACACTCTACACCTCCGCCAAATCCCATTTCAGTCGTCCCGTAATGATTGAATACCCCGCATTTCAATACACGACCCAATTCCTCAACAATGGCAGGTGAAACGTAATCCGAACTTAGCAAGACATTCTTTATCAGACCTTTGGGTATCAACGACGAATCTTCGTGACGGACAATGGAAAGCGCCTGGACAGGGATAGCCACCAGAGCGTCGGGTCTTATTCGCAGAATCTCCTGAATGGTAAAACCGGGGTCCTGGACCAGCCCATGAACAGTTCCCTGAACATCTATCCTGCTCAATGCCCTGACCAGAAGGTCACCCACAGTGTCGGGTCTCTCTCCCGGCATTAGAACTAAAACCTTCTGTCCAGGTCTCACAATGGACATCATGCCGTGATAAAAGAAATCAAGTGTCAGGTCGATTTCGTCTGCGGTAAAATATACCCGTCTCGGCTTAACCATAGGATCTGAATCCGGTAATGTAACAACCCGTTTGATTTCGTTTTGGGAGACACACAGGAATTCCGGCCCTTTTGTGCGCAAATCTTCGACTGTTGTAAATGGAAGTGTCTGGAAATATTCCAGATGTTGTAGCCGGGCCAGCGAAAATCGAGCTAGATGTTTCCGATAAAACGGGCTTCTGTCCTGGACATACCGAATAATGTTTCGCAGTCTGTTTAACTGGTAATGTTCGAGATCTTTTCTAGAGAGGTTTTGAGCGTCCGAACATCTCGAGACTTTGGAGGCGATCCATTGTTCGAGTGGTGTTTTATCCATATATCGTTATGACCTTCATCTGTAAATCGAATGGCCTCGAGATCCTGTCAAGTTGTATGCGCAAAACGGAACCATTTTACCATCGGAGGTTACCACGTGAATGCAACAATCTTTAAGTCTTTCGAGATCCAGATTCCATGCGTCCTGAAATGCCATGCCGGAGATACAGAGGCTGTGCGTCCGAGTGCGTTCAAGTAAAATATCCCACTCGCCAAACGAAAAAGAATTTTGTTGTTCGCTGAAATCATCCTGAATAGGATAACGCCATCGCCCAGCGACAAAATCTCTGGCTTTTGTCGCTCCTTCCTCAGCTCTTTCGAATTCGCAACAAGAATTCGTAACTTTGTACCTTGTTAACGCCTTCACTCTACCTTCAGGCAATACAACAAAGTTTCCATGAAAAGAGCATAGGGCGTTCTCGCATCCCGGAGGGCGGAAACTCTCCGACTTGATGAGACCATCAGTTTGGATTTCGATGTTTTTGATAACTTCCGGCAATGTCAGTCGATCCTTGTCCGTAGGAGTATTGGGATACCTTCCAAAATGACTGACAGGCTGAAAATGGACACCGCGAATCACTTTGATATTCTCAATAGCAAATCGAATTATACTACCGATCTGGCCCACATTTACTCCTGGGACCAGCGTAGGAACAAGAATGACTCCCAACTCGAGAACGTCGCAGATCCGAATAGCTTCCAACTTAATTTGTAGAAGCGATTTTCCCCTCAGGTTTCTGTATACATCATCGCTTATCCCATCAAACTGCAAGAACACCGATGATAACCCAGCATCTTTGAGAGATTTGGCGAAAGAGGGGTCTTGCGCCAGGCGTAATCCATTTGTGTTCAATTGAATGAACTCAACTCCAAGTTCCCTGCCGAGGGCAATAATGGCAGGCAGGTCATCACGAAGTGTCGGTTCACCACCCGAAAGCTGAACATTGCATGGATGCCCTGTGGCAAGCAAAGTTTCGTACCAGCTTCTAACGACACTGAGGTCGGGATCAGGCTTGTTTTGACACTGAGAATCAGCAAAACAATAGTAGCAGCTCAAGTTGCACCTTTGAGTCACCTCGAGCAAGGCGACGCACGTTTGTTGTCGATGCTCCGGGCAAAGGCCGCAATCAAATGGACAGCCCAGATTTGTTTCAGCGTTTGGGTTGGATGGAGAACAGGGGATCTTGGGGCGAGTCCAAGATATATAGGACGGGTCTCCTCTCCAGAGTATAGCGCTGAACGGACCATGTTCGGGACAGGATTTTGTCATGTACACGTCCCGCCCGACAGCGACCCTTGAAGCTGGAATTCTCGCAAGACATTCCGGGCAAACACTCCCCGTTTCAGACAATTTGATCTCGGCCTGAGAACACATCATCTTTTCCCGGAAAGATCAAAACCGTTTTCAAGCAGAAGCGATTTTACCTTGTCGTAAGTTCCGGAAACAATTTTGGGACATCTGGAAAATTGATTTGCCGGATTATCACCAATGATCTCCGTACAGTGAATACCACCGAAGCACTGCGAATATTCCTCAGAAAACCACTCTACCAAGCTATTTATCATTGGGTTTAATCTTTGATCCTGCTCTTCTTCAGGTTCTCCTCTACCGGAGTAAAGAGCTAAAAGACAGGCCCCACCCGTCAGAGCGCCACAAATGTCTCCAGAAAATCCTACTCCACCTGCTAATCCTTCCATAGCTCGCACGAGATCCGGGTTCTGTTTTCCCTGAGCTTCCAGTCCCATTATGATAAGGATCTGACTGCAGTGAAAACCTTGACCTGCCAACTCCAGCATGCGCAACAGTTCATCCATTCCATTAAACCTCACGTCTCTAAATGCGCTGTTAACGCCGTCTTTTGTCCTATTAACAGAAAATAGCCGGGTTTCAGATACCGCACGGCTTCCTGGATTTGTGCAGGGTTTACTGGACCAGGAGTGGTTTGGAGCCAGAAATGATTCAGGGAACCATAAGACAAAATCAAGCGCACCGCGAAATCCTTCAAAAGATCAGAGTGATCTTCCCAAAGGCAGACTCTGAAACCATTATTCTCAATTTTCCGGATGATCAGTTCTTTGGAAATAGCTCCTCTCAAGCAGCATTTTGTGGAAACGTCATTTGGACAATCTAGGACGTCAGGATTCCTGGAGTACACATCCGTCAAAATGATCTTGCCGCCTACCTTCAGTACACGTCCGAATTCACTCAACGATTCATCCGAATAGCTCATGAGGGAAAGGCTGCACTCGGCGAGCAATCCATCAAAAAATTGATTGGGCAAAGGAAGGTATTCTCCGGAGGCGCGAACCACTGTCAACTCTCTGTTTCTGTTTTTAGCGAATCGTAAGAGATTGGAAGATGTATCGACACCTATCGCCAGATGATCTTGAGAAAGGCGTATGTGTTCAAGAGTTACCCCCGTTCCGCAGCCAACGTCGATAACCTTGGATCGTGGTGGCAGGCATGATAGAGTCAAAGCTCTTTGTGTTAATTGCAGGCCACCGGGTCTTATGCCCTGGACGGCAATGTCTGTCACGCCTAAATGTTCATATATCCCATCAGGTTGAATGTTTCCAAGTTTTGTCACTTGTCTTCCAGGAGCTTCTCGATCTCGGCCATTTTACCCATGGCCAGCGTCTCGGGAATAAATACCAGCCCACATTTTGGGCAGCGTGGAAGGTCTACGGGATATTGGCTCCCCATGTAACCAATTTCGACTTTGCCAATTTCAAGATCGACTCCACACACAGCGCACGTCCATTGTTGAGCTTCTTCGGAATTTACGTAACCGCTCACGGCTTTGATTCCTCTATGATGACCATACGGTGACTATAAGCGTTATGCAGGGTAAAACTATCTTTATTAGGCGAATATTCAACCCAGTAAGTAACCGTTGTTGGAGTGTAGTGAGCGAGGAAGTTCCCTGTCGACCGGTTTACTAACCTGGTTCCCGTCTTTTCCGCATGATCTATTACTTGCCTGATATCGTCAGTCAGGATCATTCTCTGTCGCATCAAATTTAGAACCTTTTCGGGAATGTCGAGCTTTATGTCTTGATACCCCTGATTCCTGGTCACGGGTTCCCTCCAGATTTTCTCAAGCAAAGAATTTTTCAGTAAGACGCGGTTGTCTCTTATTTGTGAGTAATCTACATCTTTCTTGATATCAGCCTCAATGGCTTCATTACCAAAAACCAGATCCAACAAATGCCACGTGGTCTTGCCCTGTGATCGAAAATGGTCCTGGCACACAGCGCAGTAAGTAAGGTAATCATGAGAACTTTCCGTGACACGTCGCAGCATGACCTCCTGGGCCAGCTCCCGATTTGCGAAACACATTAAGCCCCCATATCCGCAACACTCCGTCAAACTGCGATTTAGCGGGAGTTCATTTATTTTAAGCCCCAGTTTTTTGATAATATTGCGCACAGCCGTGTGTACTTGAGGCTCATGTCTTGAAGAGCAAGGATCATGGACCGCAACATCTAATTGTTTGGGGCTCGGAAACTCATTCGGGACGCCCAGGTAATCCATAATTTCCCAAAGAGACCGGAGTTTGACCTGTGGCAGATGTGTTTTGAATACAGAGTAGCAAGATGAACACGCTGCGATAACCTCTGGCTGCGACATCTCCTTCCACTGGATTGTAAATTGGGTCAGGACCTGCGAAAACTCATCTTTTCTACCGGCCCAATCGGCAGGAGCGCCACAACATCGCAGCATAATCCCGACACCGCCATTGAGCCGTTCCGTCAAATAGGTGTAAGTGGCCTTAACATTGTCAGGAGTAGAGCCACTGAGCCGACAGCCGGGGAAAAACAGGAAGGCGCTGGAATCTGTTCCTGGTTGATGCCGTGTCAGGGCGCATTTTTCACTGTTGCTGAACGCCATGTCTCGAAGCGCAAACTCATGAGCCGACGGCGGCATTTTGCCTTGCATGACCATGGTCTCTCTGGCGGCCTTGCAGACATTACCCATGTGAAGGTCTTCAGGACAAACCTCTTTACAGAGGCCGCACAAACTGCATGAGTTGATAAGTTTATTACCGTGCCGTTGCCCCATTACTATTGAGAGGTTGTTATAAATCTGCCTGACATATTTCTTGGGATAGCCTTTGAAACTGGAAAGGAACTCACAGACCTTTACACACTCCATGCACTCACAATTAAGACATCGTCCGGCTTCCCGAGCTGCCTCATCTTCGGAATAACCCGCGATCGTATTTTTCATGGCTGTCTGATCCAGGTCGTCAATGCCTTTCGTGTTCGTAAACAGCCGGGTGTCGTAAGGTCCTTCATTTTCCCTGGAAGCGGTTAGGGATACGCCCTGTAAGAACCTGTCAATAGAAATCGCCGCTCTACGCCCGTCAGAAATTGAAGTTATTGGTGAAGGCTTCTGGTTGCCCCTGATCAATCCGCCACCCACAAAAACCTCATCCAGTTCAGTCCCAAATGTCACCTGGTCTATTTCTGATGCGCAACCCAACTCTTTGACCAACTCGGCGCCATGGATACTATCTCGACCTATGCCCAGATAAATGGCGTCGAAATCCTTCCTAAGCTCTGAAATAAAAAGGTTATCGCCCAATGAGTGACTCAATCTAATATCTGTGTGAAGTGTTTCGAAAGCTTTAAAGTCTTGAGCTATATCCTGTCGAGACAATTGATGCTCCGGATAGTCCCAGACAGACCCTCCAATTTTATCTGAAGCCTCGAAAACTATGACTTGATAACCTTTTTTTGAGAGGTCCAAGGATGCTGTAAGTCCGCTCAAGCCCGCTCCGATAACTGCGACTCGTTTGTTTCTGGAAGGTAAAAGTTTAATTTTGTCGTCTTCAGTAGGAGCCCAAGTCAGAGCCGCCTTTTCCAAAGATCGAATAGCGATAGTCTCTTCCACTTCACGACGCTTGCAGACTCCCTCGCATGGATGATCACAGATTTGGCTTATTATTCTAGGAAATGGAATGGTTTTTCTAAGGATCTTTGAGGCCAGAACGAAGTCTCTTTTGGTCAAAGCCGAACACATCGCACGCACATCCAGGTGAACCGGGCACGTGGCGACGCACCAAGGGGCGCATTCCTGGATGCAGAGGTTTTCCAGTTCCCGCAATTCCTTTTGGTCCATGGAAGCCTGCCAATCGCAAGATTAGTCTCTGGGAATGCTATGGTCCAGGTAAATATTTACCTGGACCTTTTATCAAGATGTTAATTATGCAATGCCTTTGAGGCCAGCCAGGACCTTCTCAGGGAGCGCGGGCGCCTGTCTGATCCTAACCCCGGTAGCATTACAGATGGCGTTAATAACAGCGGCGTGTGGAGATGTCAAAGGTAATTCACCAACTCCGGCTGCGCCGAATGGACCATTTTCTCTGGGGTTCTCAACGTAGATGATCTTGATGTCGTCCGGGATGTCCTTGGGATAGGGAAGGCCGCAATCCGCAAGAGTAGTATGTTTGTTCAGGTCTTCGAAATCTTCCGATAAAGCCAGACCGATCCCCTGCGCCACTCCTCCATAAATCTGTCCATCTACAGCCAGCTTGTTATTGATTTTACCGATATCGGCCACCACAGTGAACTTATCAACTTTCGTCTTGCCTGTTTTCGTGTCCACTGCTACCTGAGCCATAAACACCCCATACATGTAAACGGGGAATGGATTTCCCTGACCGTTCTCATCACAAGGAGTACACATTGAGGCGGTCCACTTCCCGGAGTATTTCAGTGGGATATTTTCTGCTTTCATCTCGTCGTATGTACGGTACGTGCCATCCGATTTCTTCATTGCGTTAAGGAGCATATCGCATCCATTCTTAATGGCGTTACCGGTCATAACCTGTTGGCGACTTCCTCCTGATGGCCCACTATTAGGAACCATGGCCGTGTCATTCATGACGAGCTTTATCTTATCCGGGGATATCCCTAAGGGCCGGAGCCCCTCATGACATGTGCCAAGCGCCCCAATGTCCGCTCCCTGGCCATGGTCTTCCCACGAAGAAGACAATGTAACCCCGTCAGGAGTGAGTTCTACCCACACTTCAGAAGAATCAGGGCCATCAAGACCACATCCGTAGATTCCTATAGATACCCCGACACCCCTTTTCAGTTCTGGAGTGGATTCCTTCTTTGCTTGTTCCACAGCCTCCTTATAAAGTGGACGCAATTTATCAATCATATCCGGGAAGCTGAAAACCTCCGGGGTTTGTCCCGTAGGAGTAGTGTCTCCAGGTCTGTAGACATTTAAATATCTCAACTCGAGAGGGTCTTTTCCCATTTTGACAGCAAGCTCATCCATGAGGCTCTCTGACGCGAAAAAGCTTTGAGGTGACCCATAAGCTCTAAAAGCGGAGCCCCAAGCATGATTTGTGCAAACGGTTTTTCCAAGGCCCCTGATGCTGGGAATACCGTACCCTGCGCCAATGAATTGAGCGCCACGTACAGTGAGAAGATCGCCGAACTCCGAATATGGACCGTGATCCACAATCCAGTCGCCTTCCATCGCGACAATCTTACCATCTTTGTCAGCGCCATATTTCAGATTTACGAAGAACGGGGACCTCTTGCCTGTGTAAGTTATATGCTGATAGTAATCATATTTGAGGGCTACCGGCTTGCCTGTGGCCATTGCCGCTACGCCCACCAGGGCTTCCATTGTGGGACTAAACTTATAACCGAACGTTCCACCGGCAGGATTCTGCACAAGCCTGAGTTTGTCGGGTTCTATACCCAGACCAGGACAGATCATGGCGTGATGAAGATGGATTCCGATACTCTTTGAATGGATAGTGAGACGTCCCTCTTCGTCAAAATAGGCGAATCCAACATCCGGCTCCATCGTCAGGTGTGGTTGCCTTTGTAGATAATATTCTCCCTCCACCACATAAGCCGCCGATTCCATGAGTGGTTTTGTGTCCGACCCCTTTGCCCGCTTTTGTTCATAATAGACGTTTGGGGTTCCCGGGTGAATTTCAATAGCGTCGTCGGCCATTGCCGCCGGAGCGCTCATGTAGGCTGGTAGCGGCTCCAGGTTGACTTTCACCTTGTCTGCCGCCGCTCTGGCGTTTGCCTCAGTATCAGCAGCCACCATTGCTATGGCGTCCCCAAACTGAAATACCTTTTCATCACAAAGAATCGGCCGGTCCCATCCATCGCCTTTGTTTGTAGGGAAAGTAATTAATCCGGTGATACGGTTCTTACCTTTGACATCCTTGGAAGTTATCACTTTTGCCACGCCAGGCATTTTCTCAGCCTCTGAAGTATCTATGGACAGTATCTTGGCGTGAGATACCTTTGCCTGAACCAGGGCCAGATGTAGTGTTCCAGCAGGCATCTTGGAGATTATGTCCGCCCCATAGTCAATTGTTCCTGTCACCTTTGCGATTGCTGATGGTCTCGGATAACTGGTCCCCCAGATCCTGCCGTCCTCCGGCAGCTTGAATGCTAACTCCGTCTTCGTCATTTCCCCGCGAATGACTTTCGCTGCGTCAATCACTGCGTCGATAAGTGGTTTGTAGCCGGTGCAACGGCAGGTGTTCCGATTTTTCTGAAACCAGTCCCTAACTTGAACTCTGGTGGGGTTCTGGTTTTCATCAAGCAGCGCTTTTGCGGAAACAATGAACCCTGGAGAACAAAACCCACACTGCGCTCCACCATGAACAATCCATGATAACTGAAGCGCGTGAAGATCTTTCGGAGTCCCAATTCCTTCGATCGAGGTTATTTCCGCTCCGTCTTGAACTCGCTTGATTTTAGTGACACATGACTTGACAAGTTTCCCGTTCATGATGACTGAGCATGATCCACACTGACCTTTTTCGCATCCGACCTTCAAACCAGTGAGACCGAACTGCTCTCTGATTACCTCAGCCAGTGAAGCTTCAGGATCTGCTACGACCGTTTTGTTTACGCCGTTGAGATTGATGGTTCTCTTAATCATTACGAGCCCTCCTTGGTGGACATGCGTTTCCTAACGTGAAGCCTTTTCAAGTTTGACTGCGCAGACCTTGTAGTCTGGAGTTTTGGAAACAGGATCCAGAGATGTGCCCAACAAGACGTTTGGGTTCGCTTCCCTGAAATGAAAATCCATGAAGATTGCGCCTTCAGGCACTATGTCTCCGGGTTGAACAGGGGTGGTAAGATCACCACGTCTAGATGTGATCTTAACTACGTCCCCTTCTTTAAGCCCAAATCTTTCCGCATCCAGATAATTAATCTGAGCCCGGGGTGTTGGAAATTCCTTATGAAGAGACGGGCACCTGCCTGTCATTGTCCGAGTGTGATAGTGAGCGAAGCGTCGACCTGTGGTCAACAGAAAAGGGAAATCAGCGTCAGGCAACTCCTCGTTTGGCCGATAGTCAATTACATGGAATAGTCCTTTACCCCGTGTGAACCTGCCCTGATGGAGAAAAGGTGTCCCCTTATGATCGGGTGATGGACAGGGCCACTGGATTCCGCCGGCTTCGAGTCTCTGATAATTGATTCCAGCGAATGCGGGAGACAGGCTGGTCATTTCATCGTAAATCTCTTCAGGGGAATAGTATGACATTGAAACCCCGAGGCGAGTTCCTAACTCGCAAATAACTTTCCAGTCGGGGATAGCGCCCTCAGGTGGATCAACAGCCTTTCTTACCCGTTGCATTTTTCTTTCCGTGTTCGAAAATGTGCCATCCTTCTCTGCCCAACAAGCCCCAGGGAGTACCACATGAGCAAGCTCAGCCGTCTCAGTTCTAAAGATATCCTGAACCACAAGAAATTCGGCGGAACTTAGAGCATGACGAACATGATGCGTGTCCGGGTCGCTCATTACAGAGTTTTCGCCCAGGATGAACATGGCCTTTACTGAGCCATCCAGCAAACGGTCCATCATCTCGGGGATTGTATAACCAACCTTATTCGATAATTTGGCGTTCCATGCGCTCTCGAATTTTGATCGGACAGTGTCGTCAGTTACCACCTGATATCCGGGATAGACATTTGGCAGTCCACCCATGTCGCATGCTCCCTGGACGTTATTTTGTCCTCTGAGCGGATTGACGCCTGTGGATGGTCGACCAATCTGGCCGGTCAGCATAGCTAGGTTGCCTAAAGATTTGACGTTGTCTACGCCATGTGAATGCTCTGTAATACCAAGGGTATAAAGTATCGTAGAACGTTCAGATGTCGCGTAAATTTTAGCGACTCTTACCATGTCTTCTACCGGTACTCCACAAATCTCGGAAGCTTTTTCCAATGGATATTTCTTGAGATGTTCCCTCAGTCCTTCAAACCCTTCCGTTCGTTCATCCACAAAGCTCTGATTATGCCAGTTGTTAGCGATGATGGCGCTCATCAGACCGTTAATAAAAGCGACATCAGTTCCAAATCTTATCCTTATATGGATATCGGCTTGCAAAGTCAGTTGGATTTTTCTCGGGTCGACCACAATCAATGTAGCGCCATTCAATTTGGCGCGGAAAACCCTGTGAGAAACGAGTGGATGGGCTTCTGTGGTGTTTGAGCCAATCAGAAATACGCAGTTAGCGTCCTCGATTTCTGGTATTGAGTTGGTCATCGCTCCACTCCCGAAAGCAGCGGCAAGACCTGCCACTGTGGGAGCGTGTCAAAGACGGGCGCAGTGATCTACATGGTTAGTCCCAAAACCGGCCCTACAGAGTTTCTGCATCAGGTAATTCTCTTCGTTTGTGCAGCGGGCCGAGGTCAAAAAAGCCAGGCTATCGCCTCCATGAGTATCCCGGATTTCGGCAAGCCTGGTGGCGGTGTAATCGAGCGCCTCATCCCACGAGACCTCTGTTAAAAGGCCATCTTTACGTATCAGTGGTGTTGTCAGCCTTTCAGGGCTGTGAACAAATTCATGAGCAGTCCAACCCTTGATGCAAAGCTTCCCCTGATTCATAGGGCTGTTTTTCGACGGAATTGTCCCGATGAGTTTACCATTCGCGACTTCGAGCATCATCTCGCAGCCGCACCCACAGTATGGACAGGTTGTCCTGACGAGTTTGTAATCCATTGCTCCACCTACTAGGGAAAATGTCGAGTTCTTAAGACCTTAGTAGTTTCAAGCTGCTTATATAACAGAGAATTGTCGCTAAGTTAGTGTCTTATGTCAAGATTGACATAAACTATCTCAGGAGTCAAGCAGAGTAAAAGAAAAATTCCACCCGGAAATTGTTAACTTTGAGAATCAGATGTGTCAGCTTGCGGAATTGGCTCTAAACCAGGGGATGTTCCGACAACAATTCCGCAAGCCATGCGTTTGGACGAATATTGAGGCGCCCCAAAGAATGGACAAACAATTTAGGATCATTTCCCTCGGATTAAGTTTTTGATGATATAAGAGAATTTTTTGAAGCGGACCAATTTTCCACAAGTCCGTATAGGGCCGGCAAGACCAGCAGGGTCAATACCGTACTCGAAACCAACCCGCCAATCACTACAGTCGCAAGTGGTCTTTGTACCTCCGCTCCAGTTCCTGAAGCAATTGCCATGGGCACGAAGCCAAGTGATGCGACTAACGCCGTCATTAACACAGGTCTGAGTCTTGTGACTGCGCCCTTAATAATGGCTTCTTCAACCCCAACCCCCTCATCTCGGAGCTTGTTTATAAATGTGATCATCACGAGTCCATTCAGGACGGCTACCCCTGAGAGCGCAATGAAACCGACAGCCGCAGAAATTGAAAAAGGGATATCCCTTATCCATAGGCCGGCCAATCCTCCTGTCAAGGCTAGAGGAACCCCTGTGAAAACCATTAATGCATATTTAACGGAACCAAGTGCGCTAAGTAGAAGGGCAAAAACAAAAAACAACGACACAGGAACCACTATCTCCAAACGTTTGGCGGCTGAAATAAGCTGTTCAAACTCGCCTCCCCAAGTGATCCAATAACCGGGCGGCAGCTTTACAGTTTTGGCGATTTCCTTTTGGGACTCCTCAACGAATGATCCAAGATCCCGGTCTCTAACGTTAGCCGTGACCACAACTCTTCGTTTCCCGTCTTCCCTGCTAATCTGATTGGGGCCTTTCACGATAGCAATTTCGGCGACCGAATCTAAAGTGACAAAGTATCGTGACTTGGTTTCTTCCGGAATCACAACTGATCCTGTCAAGGATCCAGCATTCATTTCCTGGCGGGGCAATGGTATAGGTAACCGCTTGAGTTCATCCACATTAGTTCTCAAATCTTCAGGCAGTCTAACTACAATGTTGAATCGCCGGTCTCCCTCAAAGACCAAGCCGGCTTCTTTTCCACCGATTGCAATTTCCACTATATCCTGAACATCGGATGCGTTCAGCCCGTATCTGGCCATCTCAGGTCTTTTCATTGTGACAGTAAGTATCGGCAAACCCGTCACAGGCTCTACCCTGACATGTGAGGCTCCCTTGATCTCTTTGAGTTCCTTGGAGGCTTCTTCCGCCTTTTCAAGCATTACGCCCATGTCGTCACCAAAAACCTTGATCGCCACATCGCTCATAACTCCGGCCAACAAGTGGTTAAAGCGCATTCGAATGGGCTGGCTGAACTCCAGATTGCTCCCCGGCAGTCTATTAGTGACCTCTTCCATCTGTTTGACCAGTTCTAATTTGGGAAGCAGGGGATCCGGCCATTGGGAACGAGGTTTAAGAATTATCGTTTTATCCCCAATGCTTGGTGGATGAGGTTCTGTGGCTATTTCCGACGTTCCGGATCGACCGACGATCGTTTCAACCTGCGGGAAATTCTCGATAATGGCTGTGGATATTAACGATTGAAGTTGAATAGCCTGGGACAAACTTGTTTCGGGAACACGAAGACTATGAATGGCGATGTCACCCTCGTCCAGGCTTGGGATAAATTCCCTCCCCATCTGGGTAGCGGCGAGGCCGCTGACAAAAACGAGCGTAAAAGCCGACATGACGACTGTGATACGATATTTGAGGGCGAATTTGATTAATGGAAGATAAATGATCTTTGCCCAACGGCTCAGTATGTTCTCTTTATCAACCTTTTTACCTGAAAGAAATATCGAAACAGCGGCTGGCACATAAGTGAATGAAAGTATTAACGCTCCTGTCAGGGCGAGCAACACTGTCAACGCCATAGGAGTGAACATCTTGCCTTCCACCCCGGTCAAGCTAAGAATCGGCAGATAAACCACCATTATGATGATTTCCCCGAATAACATCGGTTTTCTGACTTCCTGTGACGCTTCCCAGATAATGCTGATTCTTTCTTTGTTGGAAAGAAGGCGAGTCGCATTCTGTTGGGCTTCGGTTAATTTCCGGGCGCAGTTTTCAACTATTACAACTGCTCCGTCAACAATGATTCCAAAATCTATGGCTCCAAGACTCATCAGATTTGCGCTCAATTTGCTTTGAACCATACCGGTTGCGGTGAACAACATTGAAAGCGGTATGACCGATGCCGTGATCAGAGCGGCCCGCACATTTCCCAAAAAAAGAAACAGCACAACAATGACAAGAGCAGCTCCTTCAGTCAGGCTTTTTTTAACGGTGTCTATAGTCTTGTCTACGAGTGTAGTTCGATTATAAACCGGACGCGCATACACACCATCAGGAAGAGTTTTATTTATTTCTTCAAGCTTTTGCTGGACTCGCTGAGCCACGACCCTGCTATTTTCTCCCATCAGCATGAATACAGTCCCTAGAACTGTTTCCTGTCCGTCCTTTGTGGCCGCGCCCGTTCGGAGTTCCTTCCCCAAATGAACTTCGGATACATCCTTAATCAAAATAGGGACGCCCCTGACATTTTTGACTATAATATTACCTATGTCTTCGAGTCCGGACACTTGGCCTGGTACCCTTACCAGCCACTGCCCTGCCTCACTCTCTATGTAACCAGCTCCAATGTTTTCGTTGTTCGACCTCAAAGCCCTGGTAACGTCCGAAAAAGTCAAGCCATTTGAGATTAATTTGTAAGGATCCGGGGTAACATGAAACTGTTTTTCAAAACCGCCTATTGTATTTATTTCAGTTACTCCATGAGTATTTCTTAGCTGGGGACGAATGATCCAGTCCTGAATTGTTCGTAGATCAGTCAGAGTATAAGAACTACCGTCTGCTTTTGTCGCTGATGGGTTGGCCTCAACTGTCCACATAAAGATCTCGCCCAAACCTGTAGAGATTGGGCCCATCATTGGTTCGACACCCGGAGGGAGCTTGCCTCTAACTTCCTGAATCCGTTCACTTACCAGGCGTCTCGCAAAATAGACGTCAGTCCCGTCCTCGAAAATCACGGTGATCAAAGCTATGCCGTATTGAGATAACGAGCGGGTTTTCACCAGGCTAGGCAAACCGGCCATGCCTGTCTCCAAGGGATAGGTTATTCTCTGCTCTATCTCCAGGGCCGAGAGACCCTTACCTTGGGCCGTGACTTGTACTTGTACGTTGGTGATATCCGGAACAGCGTCGATATTTAATCGGAAAAGATTGTATACTCCCACACATGCCATCACAGAAGTAAAGGCAAGCATGATCCAGCGATGTTTGATCGAAAATTTTAGAATTTCTGCAATCATGAAGACGTCCTAGTGTTGATGAGACATACCGGCTTTCCCAAGTTCTGATTTGAGGATGAAGCTATTGCGGAATACGTAATTCTCTCCCGCCGAGAGCCCTTTGATCACTTCCGTGTATTGACCGTCAGTCCGTCCCAGGTCCAACGGTCGGGCCTCAAACTGGGCGCCATATTTGACGAAAACGACGGAGCGATTTTGAAAGCTGTGAATAGCCTCCGCTTTTACTGCGACAGGGACATCAGACTGATCGGTCAGTAACTTTACCTTGACAAACAAACCGGGCCGCCACTTGCCTTCTGTATTTGAAATTACAACTCTTGCTTTTGCGGTGCGACTGTCTTCTCCTACCACTGACCCGACATAGGAAACTTCCCCTGTTGACTCCAAATTGGATGACGCTGATTTGACTACAGCTTTTTGCCCGATGTGGACACGTTCGAGATCATTGGGGTAAACGCTAATTTCCACCCAAACTGTAGAAAGATCTGCAATAACGAATATTTCCGAGTCATCTTTAAGCCATTCGCCTTTTGATAGTCGCTTTTTAACAACCGTCCCTTCAAACGCCGCCCGAATCGGATAATGCGTGAGTTCAGAAAGAGAGCCTTTTTCCAGGTCCAAAATTTCCTGCTCTTTAAGGCCCATAGCGAACAATTTACGTGTCGCCGCTGTGAGTCCTATCTTTTCTTCCAAATAGGTCTTTTTCGCAGTCAAGAACTCTTTTTCCGGCACTGTCTCCTTTTTCCAAAGCTGCTGAGATCTTTCAAAGTTGTATCTTGCGAGTTTTTCACGCTCAAGCGCCACAAGGTATGCGCTTTTGGCCTCGCCAAGCTCTCTGCTGTCTATTATCGCTATGATCTCATCTTTGCTTACGGTGTCTCCGAGGTTTTTTGTTGTGTCGAGAATTAATCCGGAAACTCTGGGAACTATTCTGGACACCTTATCCGTGTTCAGAGCGATTTCTCCTGGAAGCGCCATATAAGTTTCCAGATTCTTGGGGCCCGCTTCCGTAGCCTGGACAGACATCTTGTCGATTATTTCGGAAGGTATTGTCAGACGCCCCTCGTATTGGGCGAATTCCCAATCGAACCTTTCACCGTTCCATTGAGCCGACACTTTGACCTCAAAGGAATGAGGCTCATCCAGTTCCTGTTCACAAATTAGAAAATCCTGTAGAGGTTTGAATTCAAAGTTAGATATTCTGTCACCAATGCGTTTTATTTCTACAGAGGCGGCGATCTGTGTCGGATCCAACGGTTTATGACCGATTGAAGGATAGATCCGGAAATGTGTAGGCCCACCTTTTTCATAAATTACGAGTTCAAGTTCAAAGGGACCTCTGCTCAGTAATTTTCCTCCATGCGGGCCCTTGGGAGATTCCTCGTCATGATCATGTTCATTTTCATGCCCATGTGAATCGATTGAACTCGAAACCCCTCTGCCGGAAAATAATATACCGATAGAGACCAAGACTCCGACCAATACGACTGATCCCAGGGCCCAGAATTGTTTCCTATCCATTGTCAGATCCCTCTACCACTTCATCGGAAAGGATGAAGAACTATGATCATTGCCGGAAAATGCTCCGTAGGGGCTTAATTTAGATCGGTCAAGAACCCGATCACCCTCGGATTTTAGAACACGGGACGCTTCATTCAAAAGCTCCCTATGTTTGAGGTCCTCCGCTTTACGCCATCTTTCGACGTTTCTCCATTTTTGGTCTATTGAAGCCCTATGATCGCCTCCCGCTTCGGCTCGTTCGAATGATGGGATGAATGCGGATATCGCGATCAAAACACACAACAGTGTTTTCATATCGTGTCAAACTCCCCTAAAATGTGATTTGTTGTTGAAACGGTGGAAAAAATCTCAGATCAGGAGAACGACAGAAAGCGTGGATTCTTCAGAAAGATTTGTTTGATATGAGGTATTTAACGAAGAAGATCCTATGGGGCGCGATGCGAATGGGAGACAACTTTGTGTCCAAATAAAGGTAAATTGATTGTTAGGCAATAATCTGAAATTCGTTGGTTGTGATTCGATTACACAGGAATCTTGAGTCGAACCGTCTGGATGTGAAGAGGCGCAACTGCGCATATGGTTTTTTGAGGCGACCTGAGAATCTACCTGTGAGAAATGGGAAAAGAGATGAGCGGCGAAATGTATTCTGGGATGGGCGTGTACATGGCCCGCTGTTTCGTTATCCACGTTGCAGGACTCATGTAAACAGCAACTCGCTAATGATACACCTAGGCAGACCGAGATCTGATAGACTGCAATGATCATCCATACCATTAACGTCTTTTTCAACGATGATCCTCTAAAGATTGAATTTCCGGCTCGAACGATATCAAATATCACAGGTCAGGCAAAAGGAACCTAATGTTTCCTGGAATATTTGTCAACATCAGTAGATTTGACGATAAGTGTCGTTAGCTTTCTTTTGCGCCTCACTTGTCAGCCAATGAATCTGTTCATAGTGACCATCAACGAGGCTGACGATATTCTTATCCAAAAGGTTTTTGGCTCCCCAATCTTTCAATACTGACATGACCCCCTCTTTATTCATGCCTTTTCTGTAAGGGCGGTCTTCAGCGAGAGCTGTGAAAATGTCCGCAACCGCCACTATTCGAGATCCAGTATTAATCTTTTTAGCGTCTAGATGGAAAGGATAACCGGCACCGTCGAGCTTCTCGTGATGGAAAGCCCCCCACTCCGTAATCTGTTGTATTCCGCCTATACTACTGAGGACAGTATGGGTAAGATACGTGTGTTGTCGCATCACTGCAAATTCTTCGTCCGTAAGCTTGTCCGGTTTTTCCAGGATGGCGTTTGGGATGGCCACTTTCCCTAAATCATGCAGATTTCCGGCGACTTTCATTAGCTCAATTTCCAGTTCTGTGAGCCCGAACAAATCAGCAATCGCGGAGGCCGCCGCAGATACGCCTGCGGAATGCGTGATCGTAAATTCAGATCGGAAATCGATCAAGTTTCTTACGAACTCGGATATCACTATAAGCTGATCAAGTTCAATCTCTACCCCTCTACACGGCGCATTGCGCAGTAAAATTGCGTAAAGTCTTGGCGATGCGATATCAAGCCAGAAGTCCTCCCTGACAGCGACGGACTTCAACAAATCAATCACTACGGGGCTGATTTGTTCATTTGAAAGAGACGATATCCTTGAAATAAGATCTTCGTTTTGATGTAAAATGTATATGTCTCGATCGATAAACCGTTCAAGTCTGTCCGCTATACAAAGTATCTGGGATTGTAGAACCAGATCCGTTTCTATTGGCTTATCCCAATCAGGCCACACTCGATGGTGAAATCTGACAATGCCTGCGCATGGCCTGAACATTGGCACAATTTCAAGGAGACGCTGCCCGCGAATGCAATGAGCTTCCAGATCTGCAACCTTATCCTTATGAATGGCTATCTTTTCATCTGGTGATAACGCGCCTATGTCATGGAACAAAGCGGAGATAAACAGTTGTTCCAGGAGTTCAGACCGCATGTTGGCGGTGCGCCCCAGTTCCCAGACGATGAACGCAGTTCGAATCTGATGTTGAGAAATCTCGGGACCAGCAAGGTCCAAGGCATCGGACAAAGACAATACCAAGTTCAACAAATTTACATTTATATCCCGATGCATGTTAAACCCCGAAAGAACGACTCAAATATACTTGATTTTTAGAATATATAAATCTTTTAAATTGATTTGTCGGGATTGGTAAAGAAGGTTGGGAACAGAGTCCTGTCGACCAGTTGCAGGCCGTAACAACCAACCTTCTTTTCGAATGGCTATTCTTCTCATTATGGAACTGGCGGTTCATGATCCTTGCAAAACGGGGCTTCCCCAACAACAGGAACCTGGCAAACCCGACAAAAAGTCTTTCTAACAGGATCTTTTATCTCTGCGCACGGTTTATCACCAATAGCGCTTTTTTTAACTTCACCGCCTGATCCGGCCTCCGATTCTTTTCTATAGATTTCTGCCATTTAACTCACCTCCTCGAAGTCTCATAAATGAGTAAAGCAAATAATTTCCTGCGTACAACACCAAATCCGCCCTATACAAACAAGATGCGTTTCGTAAGATGGAGTTTCGTTTCCAGGTAAAAAAAAGGATGGTCGACATCGACCATCCAGAAACAAGGAAAAAGAGGGTAGGTTTATTTGATCTTAGAGGCGCGATACAAAATATGTTCAGGTCTAATAAGGAATTAACGACATCAAAAAGAAATCAATCAAAGAACCAACAATGTGAACAAATTATCAATATATACAATTCAGAAAATCCTGAACATAGCGCCTCGGGTTTAATAATTTATTAGCCCCCCGATGAAAACCATTCAACCAATCCTAAACCCCATGACAACGCTGGAGTAAACAAACCAACGATTGCGTGGAAGGGGGATCCCCCCCCTTTTTTTCCTCGAGCCAGGAATACACCAGAGCCCCTGTCGTGGAATCCTCGGGTGGCATACTCACGTGTACAAGACCCTCGGTTTCAGGTCTTCTTACGTGAATAAAACCTCGGTAATCAGCTTCCATTGCCTGGTTATTATCCTGGGTTCGCATAACCGACACCAAGCATTAATGGCGCCAGATTTTAACTCTCGGACAAAGTCAGGAGATATGACCAATTAAATCAGGGAAGTAGCCATGAAGACGAAATTGGGATACCGCACGGGGAAGACAGGCCAAGGGTTTGTGGAATTTGAGCGTTATCGCTCGCTGATGATTGGAATGACTGAAGGCCATACAATATCATGTGATTATTGTTGAGCGATAACGCTCGCGATAAAAACATGTTTGAGCGTTATCGCTCAACAATCCACATGGCGTTTGCGGAAAAGACCAATGTGAGGTCATGAGGTTTACAAAATCCCTCTACGGCCCCAAATTTGTAGTCCAAAGAAGCGCGACCGTTTCACAGCAGCGGCCATATATGTAGTGAAGTCTTCGGAAAGAGGAAGCGGAAGATGAAGAGTAATTCTATTACGCCAGAGCTTGTTGAGCCTGTGAGACAATTGGGCCTTGTTGGGCGTGGACCTTTTTCGGCTTGCTTGGCGCCAGAAAGGGGATGACAAATGTGAACACGCTACCCTTGTTTTCACCATCGCTCTCAACCCAAATGTGTCCCCCCTGAAGCTCAACAAGCCGGCGAACCAGAGCCAGGCCGACGCCGGTTCCCTGCGCCCGGCGCGACAGAGTTGAGTCAATCTGCTCAAATTCTTCAAAGACCCGGAATTTGTCGTCACACTTTATCCCGATCCCAGTGTCGAAAACATCAATTTGAATCGCCTCTTCAATTTTTTGGGCTTTGAGCAGAACACGTCCGCCATTTGGAGTAAATTTTACTGCGTTCGAAAGCAGATTCATCAGAATCTGTTTCAATCTGTAGCGGTCCGCCAGTATTTCTTGCTGAAAGAGATCGTCCGATATTTCCAATTCCAGGGAAACGCCTCTCCCAATGGTCCTATTCCTCGTCTCAGTCAGACAACTTTCCATCAATTTATTCAGGTTCACAGATGTGATTGTCAAGTCTATCTGACGTGATCGGACTTTTGCGAGGTCCAGTATGTCATCGACCAATTGAAGCAAATGGAGTCCAGCGACATAAATCTCTCTTACGTAATCTAGCTGCTCCTCGTTTAAATTGCAGCGACACTTCTCTCTTAACAGTTCTGAGAAACCAATGATCACGTTGAGTGGTGTGCGCAACTCGTGACTCATGTTCGAGAGGAATTCACTCCTGGCTATTTTCGCAGATTCTGCGTGGGCTCTCATTTGAGCCACCAGAGCTAAGGCCTTGTTTAGCTCCTCGGCAAGACGCATCGATTCAGCCGATTTTTCATCCATATTCTGTTCCCCAGCAGACAATGCAATGCCCATACATCATCCATATTGTTTCTCTTAGGCGCTCAATCAAAATGCTCCGGCATTTTAATGAAAGTTTCCTGGAAACTAGTCCAAAGGTAAGAATCAGCACAAATGGCGCCACAGGTTGGCGTCAGAGATTTAACGAATTGTAAGTCTTACATAATTTGTTGTTGTAAAGTTGTCCCGTTAGCGGGAATTCATGACTCTGTCACGTGTCCAAAACAGTGAAAAAAGAGCGGTATCGCTCGTAAATTAACAGGCGAGCTAAATTGCAACTAATATTAATATGTTATTTGGTGTGCGATAACGCTCTACAAATAACATCGATGAGCTTTATCGCTCGATCAGGCCTAATTTGATCATGTGTCTAACCAGGGCGAATCTAGATATACCAAGAAGCCGCGCAGCTTCATGTTTTTTGCCGTTAGCGCGAACGAGGGCATCCTCAATAAGGAATCTTTCCGTATCTCCAATAACATCATAAAGTGAGCGTCCCGATAGAACACCAGGTCTTTCCCGAGCCGTAGGCAATGTCGTGTCTGTAATGCCCAAGTGACCGATACGGATAGTATTGCCCCTCGATATGATAAGAGCGCGTTCCAGGACGTTACGCAACTCCCTAACGTTCCCGGGCCAGGAGTACGAGCATAGAACATTCATAGCGTCGAAATTTATTTTGGGGACAGATGGAAACTGCATGTCATTACAGAGACAGACAAGAATCTGATTTGCGATTGTCTGTATATCTTGTTGTCTTTCACGAAGTGACGGCACATTTATACTCAGGACATTAAGCCTATAGAAAAGATCTTTACGGAAACGACCCTCAGCGACTTCATTAGAGAGTTTCCGGTTGGTAGCCGCTATAGGTCTTGTGTTGACGGTGATATTTTTTTCTCCTCCCACCCGGGTGAACGAGAATGTGTCCAAAAAAGTCAGTAATTTAGCTTGCATCAGAGGAGACAACTCTCCTATCTCATTGAGGAGGAGCGTTCCCCCCTCAGCCAATTCAAGCATTCCTCGTTTTTTGCGTACCGCTCCAGTGTATGCGCCCGCCTCATGCCCAAAAAGTTCAGATTCAGCTAATTCTTCGGGGATGGCGGCGCAGTTGACGGAATAAAATGGGCCGCCGCTTCGGGATGATCGATCATGTATGTAGCGGGCGAGGTGGTCTTTGCCACTACCTGTCTCTCCGGTCAAGAGTATTATACTGGATGTTTCTGCGGCGATATCAGCTTTTGCAAGGGTAGAGCGCATAGCTTCAGATTGATATTCTGCGGCGTTTGGAGGTTCGCCGCAGAGAGTCGAAGGGGTATTGCGCAATTCTCTGGCAATTCCGCAAATGCCTGACATTTTTCCAGACGAATCCCGAAGAGGAAATCGGATAAAGTCCAATGTTATAGGCTGCGATTTCCATACGAAACTCTCCTGGCTTTCTATCGTTTGTCCTTGCAGTACTCTGGACTCTCTGTCCTCTGATGACAAACCATAGCCGACCCCGAATAATTCCTCGTCGGTTTTTCCGATGATTTCGGAACGGCTCATCTGTAGGAGATCGACGGAAGCGGCGTTTACATCGATGTATCTAAGATCTTGGTCTTTTATGAATATGCAGTCTTGAGCAGCCTCAAACAATGTTTTGAATCTTCTCTCACTTTCCAGAAGATCAGACGTGCGTCTTTCAACTGTTGCCTCGAGTTCGGCCCTATGGCGCTTGATCTCGTCTTGAGCTTCCTTCATTTTAAGGAGAGATTCCAGGCGGACGCTAAGTTCCAGCCGATCGATAGGCTTGGCGACGAAATCATTGACTCCAGCCTCTACAGCGCGAAGCCGGCTTTCTTTATCATCGAGCACTGTCACCATAAGGATAGGAATGTCGCCGAATTGGTCGTTTTTCCTTATACGGCGGGCCACTTCGAACCCATCTATGCCCGGCATCATGACATCCAAAAGAACGAGATCGAACCCGGATTTCAACTTTTCAAGCGCTTCAAAGCCATCAGCCGCTGATTCCGCAGAATGGCCGATCGCCTCCAGAAAATTGGTGATGAGATTTCTGTTCCTTGGGTCGTCATCAACTATCAGGACGCGTTTTACACGGTCCATCTGTTATCCCTCTTTTGCAATCCAGCAATTATGAATTTGCTCTCTCTTTACCGGGCTGGATTAGAATAACCAGCTTGTGGTAGAAGATTCTCCTTGGTCTGGGTGACCAGGCGATCTCTTCCGATTCTTTTATTTTGCGGATCAACCAGTGTAAACGTGGCTGTAAAGGGTGAACAGTCTGCAATTCTTGGGCCTTTTCGGCCATTATCGATAGCCACTATAAAAGAAATCAAAAGTACGACAAGGGCTCGAAATCACATCTGAGACAACTCATCTGACCAAGCCGATAAACCTAGATTCCAATGCGCTTCAAGGGTTCCCCTCCGACCCGACCAGTTGCGGCATTACTAAAACTAAATGATGTTATGAAGTTTTCCAGGCGATAATCTAACATTATAAAACGTTGTCTAACAACTAAAATGTTCGTCTAAACCTTTCAGAACAGGAAACGGCTTACTAATCAACACGTAGATCAGGAATTTTTCCGAGGTGGATCGGGCCGTCCTCTATGGAGCAGAAGGGTTCGTCAAGATACACGTCAAGGAAGGGGCGGACCTTATCCTGGGCGCTACAATCGTGATCAGTGACGCGGGAGATATGATCAATGAAATTACTTTACAATGGTTGGCAGATTTGGACCAAAAACCCTTTCAGCTCCCATCCACCCTCATTCTACCAAGGCTGAAGCGATCAAACAGGCCGCGGCCGCTTATAATCGCTCTCGATTGACCCCTATCGTGAAAAAAGTCCTTGTGAAATGGTTCAGTCGGGTTCGATAGAGCTAATAAGCCGAACTCATATATTCTTTGGCGCCTTGATTTACGAATTACCACAATCGCATGAACTTTTTGTCCCCCCTCATTTCGGCTCTCACTTTTTCAATGTGGCGTAAGGCCGCAAATTCTCGTTCGACTACTTTGCCGTCTGTTCCTATTTTCTCAACTAGAACTGGAAATTCAACTCCTCCGGTTTCTTCCAAAACACTGAGGATTTTGGTTTGAATTTCATTTAATTGAAGGGGTCCACTGTTTTTTTCCGATATGGATTTAGCTGTGTAGACCGCCCAGGGGTCACAAGTTCTGGTGGGGGAAAGAGCATCCATGTAGCAGTCGTCACAGAGTTTTTGATCGTTAAACTCTCGTTCCTCGCCATCTTCGATATTCTGACTACACTTGTCACATTTCATTACAACCTCCAAAATTATTATAAATTCTAATCGCGAAGAATGCGAGGCGCAAACCGAAATTAATTCACTGGACAGTTCCGGAAGTGACTATTGGGGTTGTGAGCCCGCTGACTCGACCAGGATGTCTTTGCGTCTCTTGTCCAGGTTATCCATGAGTTTATCAAAAGGCTTGATAAATTTATCAACTCCTTCATCTTCCAGTCGCTGGGTAAGTTGGGGCAAGTCGATGCCCAATTCCTCAAGAGTTTTCAAAACATTTTTGGCTTTTTCCGCATCGTCTTCTAGACGAGAAGCGGGATTCCCATGGTCTCGATACGCATTGAGTGTCTCCATTGGAAGTGTATTTACCGTGTCCGGTCCTATTAGAGGCTCTACATACTTCACGTCACTATAGGATGGATCTTTTGAGCTAGTGCTGGCCCAAAGCACACGCTGAGTCTTAGCCCCTTTTTGAGCCAGGCTCCGAAACCGCTTACTGTAAAAAATACCTTTATAAATCTGATATGCGACTTTTGCGCTGGCGATTGCCGTCTCACCCCGTAATGAAGCCGCGGTTGCGGCGCTGGCGCCACCTTTTTTCACGATCATTTCCAGGGCCGGATCCGCCAATACATCTATCCGACTCAGGAAAAAGCTAGCGACCGATGAGACCTTATCCAGAGGTAAACCCATTTCGAGGCGCTTTTCCAGGCCTCGTATATATGCTTCGGCCACCGCGCTGTACCGTTCCAGGCCGAAAAGAAGCGTCACATTGATGTTAATGCCTTCGCTTATAAGCTGTTCAATGGCGACAAGCCCTTCCTTCGTAGCTGGGACCTTGACAAGAACATTTGGCCTGTTCAAAACAGTCCACCAATAACGGGCCTCATTAATCGTTCCGTCAGTGTCTCTTGCCAGATGTGGTGACACCTCTATACTGACAAATCCGTCACGCCCATCGGTTTTCGAAAACACTGTGTGCAGAACATCAGCGGCAAGCCCAATATCATCAATGGCCAGATTCTGATAAATCGCTTCCGTATTTTTTCCCTCAAGGACTAAGCCGCGGATGGCGGAAACATAATCAGGTGTTTCCGTGATGGCTTTTTCGAATATGGCGGGATTCGAGGTCATTCCTCTCAGTCCATCCTCATCGATGAGTCGTTTGAGTTCCCCTGAGACCAGCATGTCCCTGCGGATAAAATCCAGCCAGATACTCTGACCAAATTCCTGAATTTTCACCAGAGGATTGATCTTCATTTTTACAACCTCCTTTCCAGGGTTTCGACCTTAGCCAGGCGTCTGAGATGACGCTGGGCTCCACTAAATTCAGCTTCAAGAAAGCGTTGAATGAGTTCCCGCGCCAAGGATAGCCCTACAACTCGACCACCGAGGCAGATAAGGTTCATGTTGTCGTCCTCAACTCCCTGGTGTGCGGAGAAAGTGTCGTTGATCAACGCCGCTCTAACCCCCGGCGTTTTATTGGCGGCTATACAGGCGCCCACGCCACTACCGCAGATTGCTATGCCCCTATCGACATCTCCGTCGGAGATGGCTTTAGCGAGTGGAATGATGAAATCGGGATAATCGTCATTTTCTTGCAGGGAGAACGCTCCAAAATCCACGACTGTGTGGCCATCGGATTTGAGAGTTTCCATAAGTTCGACCTTAAGCAGGAAGCCGCCATGATCCGCTGCTACACCAATTTTCAACATGTCAAGTCCTTCTTTGCTTAAATACATTTTCTACATGTTTCAATATGTTTTCAACATTGAAGCCATATTCTTTCATAACAATATCTCCCGGCGCAGACGCTCCATAATGATCAACAGAGACAACGTCTATTCCTGTCCCTACATAAGGTTTCCATCCCAGAGACACTCCCGCTTCTACCGCAACAATCGGGATACCGGTAGGGAACAGATGTTCACGGTATGAGGCGGGTTGTTCTTCAAAGAGGTTCCAACTGGGAAGACTTACCACACGAGCCTGGATCCCCTGCTCAATAAGCCTTTCTCGCACAGAGAGGATAAGGTGAACTTCGCTGCCTGTAGCAACCAGAATCACATCTGAAGCCCCCCCGTTGTGTGTTTCCGCAAGGGTGTAGCCCCCGCGATTTACCCCTGTCGCAAGCTGTGGATATATCGTCAGGTCCAGGATAGGCAATTTTTGACGCGTCAGGACCAAAGCGACCGGCCGATTCCGCTGTTGGACAGCGATTTTCCACGCGGCGCGGGCCTCGTTTGCATCGGCAGGTCTTATTGTAATTAGGTTAGGAACGGATCTGAGGCCCAGAAGTTGCTCCACTGGCTGATGGGTAGGCCCATCTTCACCCAGTCCGATACTGTCATGAGTAAACACGTAAATTACATGCAAGTCGCTGAGCGCTGCCAAGCGAATAGGCGGCCGCATATAGTCGCTAAAGATCAGAAAGGTAGCCCCGTAGGGGATAAGACCGCCATGAAGCGCCATTCCGTTGAGTAGGCCTCCCATAGCATGTTCCCTTATCCCAAAGTGCATGTTGCGTCCTCTCAAACTTTCGGCCTCAAAATCACTTGAGCCTTCGATTAAGGTAAACGTGCTTGGTGAGAGATCCGCTGATCCCCCAATAAGTTCTGGAACATGCCGCGCAATTGCGTTAAGAATTTTTCCGGATGCCGACCGAGTCGCTATCGGACCAGTGGTCGAATCAAATGTTGGCAGGCTACTATCCCAATTTTCAGGCAGTCTTCCGTCGATAATCCGTTGGAATTCAGCAGCCAGATTGGGATATTGTCTCGAATAATTTTTAAAAAGATCCTCCCACTCGTTTTGGATGTTTTTACCGTGATCGATTGCAAGCCTAAAATGTTGTAGAGCCTCGGCAGGGATATAAAAGACGGGTTCCACTGGCCAGCCCAAGGCCTGTTTCGTCAGACGGACCTCAGCCTCACCCAATGGCTCTCCATGAGCCGCAGCGGTATCTTGTTTGTTCGGGCTTCCGTATCCGATGTGAGTGACTACTGAAATAAAGGATGGCCGATCATTGGTGTCTTGTGCATTCTGTATGGCCGTCTTAAGGCTTTCGACATCGTTGCCGTCAGCCACTTCCTGGGTATGCCACCCCAGCGCGGCAAAGCGGGCAAGGCGATTTTCACTGAATGTCAGGGATGTTTTTCCCTCTATGGTTATGTGATTGTTATCATATAGCGCTATCAATTTGCCCAGGCGTAAATGCCCAGCGAGAGAAGCCGCTTCATTAGACACCCCTTCCATCAAATCCCCATCGCTTGCCAGCGTATACGTGAAGTGGTTCACGATCTCACGGCCCGGTTTGTTGAAACGGGCAGCAAGTGACGCTTCCGCGACCGCCATCCCAACAGCGTTGGCGAACCCTTGTCCCAATGGTCCGGTAGTGGCCTCGACTCCTGGGGTCTTTCGGTACTCGGGGTGTCCGGGTGTTCGACTACCCCACTGTCGAAAGCGCTTCAGCTCCTCAAGTGGGAGATCGAATCCGGTAAGGTGCAGAACAGAGTACAGGAGAGCGCAACCATGACCGGCGGACAGGACGAATCTGTCACGGTCCGTCCATGAAGGATTTAGAGGGTTGAATTTCAGGAAATGGTTCCAGATGACATAGACAATGGTAGCAGCCCCCAAAGGCAAGCCAGGGTGACCTGAATTAGCTTTTTGAACCGAGTCTACCGAAAGAAAACGAAGCGTGTTGATACAAAGCTTGTCCAATTCCTGCTGTCGCATGGCGCCTCCAGTCAATTCCGTCGTTTTGACGCGATTTCTTAGGTTTTTACCTATTCCGGACCCCAACTCCCGGCTGGGTAAAACAAGAGTGCTTCGCCTCTATCAGGACAGTTCTCACAGTCCTCCAGCAATGGTTCAAGGAAAGACCAGCAAAGCTCTACGCCGTCCTGCCGCCAGAAAAGCATATGGTCCCCTTGAATACAGTCCATGATAGCCTTCTCATAAGCGTCCATAACCGGTCCTGCGTAATTCTGACGATAATCGAAATGCATTCTCACGGACCTGAGACAAACCCTTGCTCCTGGGATCTTGGTCTCAAAGCTCAGATCAATAGTTTCATCCGGATAAATTCCCAGAGTCAGGATGTTTGAGCTTACAGCTTCCCCCAAGATTCCTCTAAACATTGAATGAGGAGCCTTTTTAAACTGTATGACTATTTCCGTCATTTTTTTTGCGAGTCTCTTCCCAGAGATCAGGTAGAAAGGGACCCCATGCCATCGCCAGTTATCTACAAAAACCTTCATTCTGGAAAAAGTCGGTGTTACGGACTCGGGATTTACGCCAGGTTCTTCACGATAACCCGAGACCGGTTGCTCATCAACCGTTCCAGGTCCGTATTGGCCCAGTATGAGGCTGTCTCGGGAGTTGTAGGCAGAGAAAGGTCTGAGGGATCTGAATACCTTACTCTTTTCATCGTGCACAAAGTCCGGTTGCAGACGAGCCGGGGGTTCCATGGCAGTTAAAGCAAGGAGTTGCATCATATGATTCTGAAACATGTCGCGTAGAACACCCGATTCTTCGTAATATTCAGCTCGGTTTTCTACCCCAAGAGACTCGGCAGCGGTGATATGAACATGGTCTATGAACATACGGTTCCATAGAGGTTCAAAAATAGCGTTGGCGAATCGGAACATCAGCACGTTCTGGACTGTTTCCTTGGCAAGGTAATGATCAATTCTGAAAATTTGTTCTTCTTTGAAATGCTTGTGGAGGGTCTTATTAAGATCGGTAGCGGTCTTCAAGTCTCTTCCAAAAGGCTTTTCTACAACGATGCGAACCCACCCTACGTCGTTTTGGTTCTCCACAGAAAGGCCGGCATTACCAAGCATTTCCGACATTCCGGCATCAAGCGACGGTGGAATCGCCAGATAAAAAATCCTGTTACCTGGGAGATCGTGTTCTTTCTCCAATGCGCTCAAAGTGGTGGAGAGCTTGACAAAGGAATCGGGAGAGTCGAAAAGGACCGGTTGGTAAAATAACGAGGCGGAAAACCTGTCCCAAGCCGACATGTCCATCCCTGACAAAGCGGCTCTTATTCTGTCTCGAAATTGATCGTGAGTCATGTCGGATCGCGCCGCCCCAACGATGATGAAGGAATCAGGAACGGCCCCGAGAAGGAAAAGATTGTAGAGCGCGGGAGCAAGTTTTCGGGTAGTTAAATCTCCCGTAACGCCGAAAATCACCATTGCGCATGGTTCTAAAGGTCCTTCCACAAGACAGGCTTCCGCAGAAATATTGACTTCGGATGTTTGTCCTTTAACCACAGTATCGCTGAAAGTGTCCATATTTTCACCAGGGGATTCTATCATGTTCGATTCTCCAAGAGTTCCATCGCACAACAGGCGGCTCCGAGCAGCGCAGCCTTGTCGTTCAGGATAACATTGACAGGGATTGATGAAAGCAGCTCCTCAAACCGACCTTTAGCAGCGAATGCCTTCATGAACGAGCCCTCTTTAAGTTTGGGTAGAATCTTTGGGCATATCCCACCAGCCAGATAAATCCCGCGGGTTGTCATTCCGGTCAGCGCAAGATTGCCCGTGGCTGCCCCCAGGATAGAGACGAACATCTCCAGAGATTCGACGCAGATGGGTTCTTTCTCCACAAGCGCAGCGTCGGAGATTACTTTCGACGAATCTCCAATCAGAAATCGTTCCCGTATCCAGGCGGGCTCTGGTTGGCTGCGGTAATTTTTGAGCCATGAGTAGATTGTGAATAGGCCAGGTCCTGACGCCAGGCGCTCTACGCTCACGTGAGAGGTCATCAAGTGTTGCAACAAAGCAATTTCAGGCTCGTTTCTAGGAGCAAAATCAACATGTCCTCCCTCGGATTGTAGCGGATAGCCTTTTCCGTTTATGAACACCAACAGGGCCATTCCCAAACCGGTACCGGGCGCTACGATACCGATAGGGCCATCGAGATCAGGCTTTCCCTGATTCAGCTCAGCGAGTTCCTGTTTCTCCAGGACAGCGATTGAAGAGGCAGTAGCAGCCAGGTCATTTATAAGCCTCACGTTGCTCCAGCCAAAACGATCTCTCAGATTGCTTGACGACACTAGCCATGGAAGATTGGTCGTTCTAACACACCCTTTAGACACAGGGCCGGCAATCCCGAAACAAGCGGAGACTACATTTGCAAAGTGTTTAGCAAGAAAGCTCTCGACGAGTTCTTCGAGAGATGAAGATTCTCGACTGGAATATGATTCCATCACTAAAGGAATAGGCCTTGACTGGCCGGGATTGAATATCGCAAGGTTTGTCTTGGTCCCTCCGATGTCACCAGCCAGAACAAACTTGGTCTGATCGATCATGTCAATTCCATATCCATGTGAGTTCACGTTTTGGTTATTGGTCTAGTCCTTTTTCTCAGCCGACACGACGGCATGGCCACCGAATTCTCTTCTCATTGCGGCTAAAAGTTTATCCGAAAGCGCATCCTTCTCTCGGGATCGAAAGCGGGCAAAAAGAGACAGCGCTGTCACGTAAGCGGGCACTCCAGTTTCTAACGCCTGTTCCAGAGTCCACCTGCCTTCACCTGAATCCTCGACGTATCCTTTAATGTCCCCGAGTCTAGGATCCTTTGCGAACGCCGACTCAGTGAGTTCAAGGAGCCACGATCGAATGACGCTTCCCCTGTTCCAAAGATGGCAGAGACTCCTGTAATCAAGGGATCCGCTGTAAACAGATTTGTCCAGGATGTCGAAGCCTTCCGCGTATGCCTGCATCATGCCGTATTCGATCCCATTATGGACCATCTTGACGAAATGTCCTGCGCCCGAACCGCCGCAATAAAGATATCCTTCTTCAGGGGCGAGCGATCTGAAGATCGGATCAAGGTGTTGGTAAATATCCGCATTACCACCAACCATGAGGCAATAACCTTCCTTAAGTCCCCATACGCCCCCACTGACCCCTACATCCATAAAGTGAATGCCCTTCTCAGATAATAAGGCTTGCCTGCGGATGTCATCCTTAAAGTGGGTGTTGCCACCGTCAATTACAATGTCTCCTTCACTTAGGACATCCTTGAGCTTTTCCAAATGCTCATCAATGAGGGGGCCTGCGGGTAGCATCAACCAAACGATTCGAGGCGGAGCCATCTTTGCGGAAAGATCATCCAACGTATAAATTCCGCTTGCCCCCTCTTTAACAATTGCCTTTGTCTTTTCGCTGGTCCGATTGTACGCCATTACCTCCTGATTATTGGCCAACAGCCGCCTGGCCATGTTCATTCCCATGCGCCCAAGGCCCAACATCGCTAGCTTCATTTTATTTCTCCCTTACCGAATAACAGGTGTAATTCATAGGTTACTCTCCTGCAGCCTTTGAAAACATCTTTGTTGATGGAAGACAACACTTTACTACAAATGGTTCCAGGGCGCCGGGCTAAAGAGACTCATATCGGGGAAATATAAAGATTGAGTGTCAGAAAACTTTTTTGGAACGTGCACGCTCAGTCTGATGATGGAGATTGATAAACAATGCCAGTAATTTTGTCTCTTGAAAAGTCAAAAAGGGTTTCCACTTCTTGTCCTTGAATTATGTTGATTTTTCGTTCTTCCAGAACTTTTCCGATGACTGACGCTGTTATATTCCTTTCATGAAAAAGAGCGAGCACTTGATCCGATTGCCGGGGCGGGACAGAAAGTACGAAGCCAAAGCTTTGAAAGGAAAATAGCCAATCAGAAAATGCTATTTCCGGCGGAGTGGGGATGGAATCGAGAATGATTTCAGCGCCTGTTCCGGAGTTTTCCATCATGATTGAAGCGGTGCCCACAATTCCTGCGTTACTGACATCTTTTGCCGCATTCGCCCAGTTCCTTTCTGAAATCAGAGGCAGTGTCTCAAGGCGGTCAATTAACTCCTGCGGACTCTTTCCGGAATTAGCGTCCCAACTGGTTACCGAATGACATCCAACCTTGCCGTTGAGGTCTACCGCTAGTATGAGATTGTCACCAGCCTGAGCTGTGTAGCCGTGCAAGACCTTCTCCGCCCACCCCAAAATTGCGACGGCCAAAGCAGGAGCTTCGGGCGCGGCGTCTGGGTGCAAGTGTCCCCCGATCATAGGCACCTGCAATTTTTCACAGCCTCTTCGGATGCCCTGAACTACTCTGCTACGATGGTCTTCATCTCCGCTGGCCAGCACATTGACCATGGCCAGAGGGCGGCCACCCATGGAATAGATGTCATTTACAGTGACCATTACAGAAGCCTTGCCGGCAGCGTACGGTTCGTTAATTAGTAACCTGGGCATGATTCCATCGGCTGCAAACAGCAGGAAACCGTCTTTCCATGGAATTACCGCAGCGTCATCACCAAAATTGGGAGGCGCAAGCCCCGGTTGGCCCCTCAGGACCAATGCGTTAAAAACATCCTCGATCGGTTGTTTGCGAAGAAGCCCGCCATAATTACGAATTCTTTCAGCAAGTGAGGTTATCGATGTCTTCATTATCAGATGTTCCGTTTCCTTTGTAGGTAGGTTGTTCATACCTTGTCGAGATCCGCTTCCATAAGTCGATGGGCCTTGCCATGGTATGTTTCGACAGGTCCAACGGCTCTCCAGCCAAGGAGCGAGAAATAACGCACATTCTGTTCCTGAATATGAGCGGTAAATCGAGTGCAACCACGATTCTTGACATATCGCATCGCTTTCTTCACCAATAGGGCTCCGGCGTGATTATCCCTATGTTTTGTGCGAACTGCAAGTCTGCCTCCTACCCATTGATTTTGAGCGCCTTTCACTGGAAAAACCCGAACTGCGCCAATTATCTCATCATCATATTTTACGATGATGTGGGTACTTGAGGAATCGTTTTCATCCAGGTCCGAGATTTCAAATAGCCCCTGTTCCTTAACAAAAACATCTTCACGAATTTTTAGGGCTAGAGCAAGTTCGTCATCTGTTAAAGTAGGTCGGCAGACGAAATATTTCTTCGGTTCCATTTCATACGCCTGCAACGCCGAACATGCTCCACACCTTACACATCCAGCCAGAGATCTAGCTGACGAAAGACCTGTCTCCTTCAACATTTCAGCTACCGTGATATACAGACGCTTCATGGTCTCCGGGTCCGGTGGTATCCGGTCTTGCATCAATGAGCCAGGTATCGGGCGGAACGGCACTATAAATGGATAAACCCCTCTGTTCGAGAGAAACTCGCTCCCCCTTAATACTGACTCCTCCTGTTCCCCAAGACCCACAAGGATAAAGCTGCTCACCTGGTTGAAGCCAAACACCTCTACTGCACTGTTCCAGGCTTGTTCGTACGTGTCCAGGCCAATAGCCGCTTTTACAGGGGCAAATCTGGCAAGCGCCTCGACGTCGAAACTTTCTATGTGAATGCCAACGGTAGCTATACCGGCTTTTCTGAGTTCATAAAGTTTTTTTACGTTTTCAGTTGGAAGAAATTGAGCGTGTATGGGAAGATCACAAACTGCCTTGATAGCCTTGGCGCATTGGCCAAGATAATCAATTTCTTTTCCTGACGGTAGCGTAGCTCCAGTCGTCAGTACAACGTGAGAAACCGAATCTAGCTCCATTGCTTTGCGGATCACTTCAGCCAGTTGAGATGGCGTCTTAATTCGGGTAGTTTGAGCCCGGGACAGGGACAACTCGATACCGCAGAATTTGCATCTTTTTTCCGAATTCCAGTAAGAGCAGGTTTGACGCACCGTCGAAGCGACGCAGTCCTTTCCGTGAAGAATCGCAATACTGGAATAAGGCGTTTGGTCTTTTGTGACATAGTTATAGAATTTGGGCCTTGGCGCCATTTTCGCGGGCAGGATGAATTTTCCATCCTTGACGAGCCAAGATTCACCCTCAAGTTGACGCAAGGCATACGGAGATCTTGATACAAAGGTACCGCTGAAAGGCACATGAGCCGGTATCCCTTCAATTATGATAGTGCCCCCTTCAGCTGGTCCCGCTCCAACCTTTCTGTTTGGCGAGTCCACATCAACCTGAACGCCTAGGCTTTGTAACTCGGTTATTGTGTGGGCAAGCATACTTCTATACCTTCGGTCTATAAGAAATCCTTAGGGTCAAGAGCTTGGTTATTCACCGCAGAGGGGCTAATTCTCTCCTGCCTCAGGATTCCTATCACCTCTCGTCTAATATCGTTTGCTACTTTACTGGTTCGGTCCCTAGGATGAGGAGTGTTGAGTTCGAATACACGCAAAATCCGTGCGGGTCTCTTGGATAGAACAACTATCCTGTCACTCAAAAAGACCGACTCATCAACATTATGAGTAACAAAAAGAATGGTGTCATTTCTTTTCTGCCGTAGGTCCATGAGAAATTCCTGCATATCATTGCGAGTCTGGCTGTCCAGAGAGCCAAAGGGTTCATCCATAAGTACTAATTTAGGATTCATGATCAGAGTACGCGCTATCGCAACACGCTGCTGCATCCCTCCGGACAACTGGCTTGGATATCGATCTTCGAACCCTTCCATACCGAATAACTGTACGTATTTTTCTGCAATGACCCGCCTTTCATGCTTGCTCATTCCCATGATCTCAAGTCCCAACTCAATGTTCTCACACATGGTTCTCCAGGGAAATAAAGCGTACTGCTGGAATACCATTCCAACGTCTTGAGCTGGTTTCAATATCTGTTTTCCGTCCAACAAAACCTTGCCTTCAAAGGATTGCTCCAAGCCCGAAATAATCCTCAGCAGGGTGGATTTTCCGCATCCACTGGGACCAACTATGGAAACGAACTCACCTTGCTTTATCCGTAGATCGATATGAGAAATGGCCTGGATTTCTCCATCTTGAGTTTCATTGATGAACGTTTTCCCAAGTCCTATTAGTTCAAGATGCACTATGCTAAACTGCCTTTATATACATGGTCTGATCCTGGATTCCCACGCTCTGAACAACCAATCGATAATAACGCCAATCAAGCCGATAACCAACATTCCCGCCAATATCTGGTCCGGTTTTTGTATGTCACGCGCTGTCATGATCATAAAACCTAGACCATATCCATCTTTGACCCCCGAGAATTCGGCAGCCACCAGAGTCATCCATGCGACTCCCATACCAACACGCATGCCTACAAAAATTGATGGTAAGGCGCCGGGTACCAGGACCTTAAAGAAAATGTCCTTTTGGGAAGCGTTAAGTGTCCTGGCTGCGTCTATAAGGATAGGACTGACCGAGAAGACGCCGGACGCCGTATTCAGAAGTATAGGGAAGAATGCGCCCAGAAAAATTATGAACGCTGCTGATCCCATCCCGATACCAAACCACACTATGGCGATTGGAATCCATGCGAGAGGTGGAATAGGGCGGATAATCTCGACTATCGGGCTAAATGAACGATTAAATCGTGGAAACCATCCCATCAACAAACCTAAAGGGACACCCAAAACGCAGGCAAGTGAGAAACCCAGGCTAACGCGGTAAAGGCTGTAGATAATATGATAATAGAGCAGATGACCAGGTGGCATCCCAACAGTAAGGAGGCTCCAGAATCCAGCGGCTATCTCAAGCGGCGCCGGTAGGACATAATTTGAAACGATTCCAAAAGTACATAAGCCTTGCCAAAGGCACAATAGAATCAGAAGCGAGAGATAACGCCCCATCTTATGTCTCAGTTTCTTTTTGCGTTTCTAAGCCTCAATAGATCAGATTTTCTATAAAGGAGTGGGCATTGTTCAGCTTGATGTAGCCCAACTCTCTAAGGTAGTTGACATACTCTTGAAGACCTTGAACATTAATATTTGAAACGTATTTTACTCTGTCTATCGCTTGTTTGGCGGTCTGCTCATCCAGGCCTGTATGCTTTGTCGCTATACGCAGGGCTTCGTCAGGGTTGTCTCGAATAAAATCGATCGCTTTTCTATGGACCTTCAATACACTTTTCATTCTTTCGGGGTTCTCTTGAGCAAATTGTTTGTCAGCTACAAGAACACAACAAGGATGATCTTTCCAAATCTGAGAAGAATATGTGAGAATCTTGCCTGCGTCTTTGCAAACAGCCTGCGCCGGATAGGGTTCCCAGGCGATGAAGGCGTCAATTTGGTTCGTTCTTACGGCGCTGATCATCTCTGGCGGTTTGATCACCGTTATTTTTATATGTTTTGGGTCAATGCCCGATTCTGTTAAAGCCTTTCGCAAGAGCAAATCCTGAACGGTAGAATAACCAGGAATAGCTACCTGTTTACCTTCGAGGTCCGAAATCGTTTTTATGTGCGAATTTTTTCCAACCACAATAGCTGATCCTTCTGTATTGACCTGTGCCAGAATAACTACTTTGGCCGTGCCATTCGCGCTGGCGGTAACTGTGGGGGCTTCGCCCACATAGGCCATGTCGAGGGATCCCGCCGAGAAAGCGCTCATTATCTCCGGCCCTGCTCGAAAAATCCCGGCGATCTCAACGTCAACACCCTGTTCTTTGAAAAAACCCTTGTCCAATGCCACCCAAAGAGGAAGATGGTGAACATCATTTTGTAAAACGGCTATTCGGATAGGCTTGCTAGAAAGGTTTTGGGAATAAACCGTCCCACTTAAGACCAAACAAGACAAAGAAACAGTTAGGAATAATACGATTCGTTTCATGAAAGTCCTTTTATTATTCATTGCATACAGCGTTTCACCATTTTTCGCAATTGACTGAGTTTTGGTTTAATCGATCACCATGGGCCTTGGAATCGCAGTTAATAACCTCATAATAGCGATTAGCGCCAAGGCCTGCGAACAGAACCGCTCCAGGGCACGGCACAACGAGTTTCTTGCGGAATGAACCTCCGATGATGTTGTACCATTCCATGCACGCCGAACAAACGTGCGAGGTTTTAGAGATCGAGTAGGGGACCAACTCATCCCTCTCCGTAACAAAATAAGCCGGTTCTATAAAGTTCGCATGGTTTGCGCAGTGAGACACGAACAACTCTGCAAATTTCACTCCTCTCAATCCCATAACATTTAACCAGCGTTCTTTCTCTTTTATGTCGCTCGAATCAATTTTGTCCCATTCCTCCGGCCTAGCATTCTTGTAACTGCGTCTTTCTATGAGTCTGGCTTTTTCCTCTGAGGATGGGAGCGAGGTAGGTTTGAAATCACTGTGGCGTATCAGGACATCAGGGCGTATTTGGAACTCATTGAGATCAAATGAACTCACTAACAGAATTTTACCGAAATAACCAGATGATCGGTACCAGGACAACTGCCTCTTGCAAAGTTCGAAACTCCCCCATGTTTCAGGTAAAATGTAACCAGCTTCCACGCGTTTTGATAGAGGCGTACAAACGGCCTTCCTGGTTTCCATTATGGAAATTCCACTGGCCGCGATCTGTGCCTTCAAATCATCAAAGAGTGAGACTTCAAGCCAGTAGACAAATTTCTGGTAATTATACCCGTTACTCATCTTAGCGCCTCGGCCAAAAAAACGATCATGGTCTTGTGAAATCATTCCTCTTTTTTCAAAGCGCATCTAACGAGATGTGTCATGTCTCTCATTACCAAGTGTGAATTCAATGCGCCGATACCCACTTGAAGCCCTGCATAGCAGAAAGGGCACGCGCTCACCAATTCACTGGCTCCTGTCTGCTCGGCCTCTCTGATTCTTGCCTGAGCCATTTTATTCTGCAGGTCAGGGAATCCGGCCTTTACCCCTCCACCGGCGCCGCAGCATCTGGAGTAAGGACCATGTCTGGGCATTTCTACAAGTTCGAGGCCAGGGATGGCCTTAATTACGGCCCTGGGCTCATCAAAAATTCCTGAAGCCCTACCTAAATGGCAGGGGTCATGATAGGTTATAACCTTTTCAACGGGAATTTCGAACCTGAGTATTTTTTGCTCAATCAAACGATGTAAAAATTCAACAGTGTGCAAGACTTCAAAATTTAATCTGCCGACCTTCGGGTAATCTTCCTTTATGGTCTTGAAACATCCTGCGCACGAGGTGACAAGGGTGTCAATCGCGAGTCCATTCAACAGTTTAATGTTGTCTGACGCAATTCGTTCATACTCCGGATCACCCATTCTCAACAGAACGCTTCCGCAGCATTTCTCGTTTTCTCCAAGGCAGCCATAGTCAATACCCAGTATATTGAGGACATTGACTGTATCAATGGCGATCTGACGGATGTTCAGATCGTAAACAGCCGTACAACCAAAAAACAGGAGCATCTTACTTTTGTTTTTCTTTATGTCGGGTGGCAGTTCAGGAATTAGGTTATCCTTTTTGGCCCGGCGAGCCCACTTAACCCTTCCCTGGCGGGGTTGCTGCCAAGGGTTGTCGTAAGATTTGACACTCTTGGCCAACGCCTTTTGTGGCTCCAGAGGGCCATAACCGGCTGAAACCATAAGTTCACGGATGTTCTCCCAAAGATTTACCGTGTCAATGTTAGCGGGGCAGACAACCTGGCATTGGCCGCAGGTCGAACATTCATACAAATTAATGGCAAAGCGTTGGACATCCTCTTCACTAATCTCTTGAAGTCGGAACATTTTTCGGACCAGCCACTTGGCCGCTTCCGGCGTTTTTTCACTCTTGAGTATGCCGTTCAGAAGACTTTGCTGATTTTTCACAATGTGAAGAAAATCGAGAATTTTTTGACGAGGGAGAATGTCTTCCCGGCCATCCTGGTCAAAAACCGGACACCAGTTCAAACACTCCCCACAGCGGGTGCACGCGTCCAATTGGACCAATCGTCTCATCTCCAATCTGTCCAATGAGATGACACGGGCCGGTTGGATTGAAACGTCCGGGGGAGTTTGAGAGGGGTTTGTTTCGTCCATCTTATATTTTCTTTCTGTCCACCTACTCTTTTTTGTAATTGAGCAAAAGACTCAATGGAGTGGTGAAAATGTGCTTGAGTTTTCCGAATGGCAGATAAGCTATAAATAGAGCCCATAGCAAGGCGTGGATGTACCAGAAATATCCGTAAATAGACTGCCAGCTAACGTTCGCAATGGAAAACAGTCTTGACATGAGATAACCAGCGAAGGCTGACATTGCAACCTGTTCCGGGATCTGCGCAATCAAGATCCTTATCCCTTCGACAACAAAACCAGAGAATGCCACAAGCCCGATAATCACAAGAGCGATCGTGTCTTCTTCCTGTGTCGCAACATATTCCGGCTTGGTAACAAAGCGTCTAACCATGGCCCAGATCACCCCCGCCAGGATAAAAACTCCCGTCAAATCGTTGAAAGTGGCCATGAATGGGCTGTCCTTGTTCACCAGTGTCAGAGTCAATGCAGCCTCTGGCGCCATTTTCTGAAATAGGATAGTGGCAAAACTAACGACAAAACGGGCGAAAAAGGAGTAGAAGATCAGAGAATGGATAAACCAGCGACTGACGCCGTTTGCAAGTATCCTGCGCTGCAAAAGTATGTCGAAAAATACGGTCTTGAGTATCGAAAAAATTTCTCTGGAGAATACCTTGCTCCAGACAACTTCCGAGCCCAACTGGAACTTTCTGTGCACAGAAGATGTCTCGCCCTGCACACCAGCCCTGAACCAGAAAATCAGAGTCCCGACAATCCCAATCATTGCTATGGCGATAGCAATCAAAAATACAGGATTCCCCATCTTCAATGGGGAGTAATGACACGCGACGCATACAAAACTTTTGGAAGGCAAAACCGACACCGGCGCCCCAATATGATTGTTAGGCGCATGGCATCTTGTGCAAAATTCCTCCCGATACACATCCGTTGTTTTATGTTCAGCCAGGCTTATAGGAACGAACTTGGAATTCGTGTGTGAAAGTTTCACTTCATTATTGGCCGCGTCGAGCGTAACGAACGGGGAATCGGTGTGGCACGCTTCGCATCGTACACGCTGATGTTCGGAATGAGTCCCTGCAGCCCCGCAAAATCCGGGGTGGCAATTTACACATTGTACGCCGGATAAAGATCGATGCGGAGATTGAGACACACTAGTGTGACACTGGATACACGCCACATACCTGTGGGGAGATTTCAAAAAATACTCGGGTTTCACCTGGAGTGAAACTTTGGAAGAACGAAAATCTCCATGAGACGCGGGATCCTGGTGGCAATTGTAACAGAACAACTGGGATGAGACGATGCCCTCGTTAGTGTTCAGGTTTCGTTGACGATGGCAGTTCAAGCACTCTGACGACTGCTCTTCGGCTCTCGAGGTTCCGACCGTCCATCCGGCCAAAAGACAACACACTATAGCGCACACAACCAGCGCTGAAGTTTTCAACCTTGGTTTCATAAGACTCTTGACTCGTTTTTCTCTTTCAAATCGTTTATTGGTCTCCAACAGGGGAACCTTGCTGTTCATCTTTCAATAACGCCCACTCTCCGGGATGGGCTCTCATAATGGTTTCTCCGGTCGTTTTCCCGGTAAAGATAGTCCAGTCGCCCGGATAAACTTCAGGCCGCAGATGACGAACTGTTGTATGTATGAAAAATTTGTAGAGCACTGCAAGAATGGCCTCGTCAAAATGGAGGACTTGAGCAAGGTTAATGAAAACCCCAGGAACGAAACGGGAGAAAAATTCCGGAAACCACAGAAGAAGTCCCGTGAGCCCCATGGTTTGCATGCCTATGAAAAGCGTCCAGTAATCCAGTTTTTCCCAATAGGCGAAGCGGTCAAAAGGTGGAGGCGTTGTGCGCCTGCCCAAGAGATATTCGATATGCTCCCGGAAAAACTTGAGATCTTTGAATCGGAAACAGATAGAATTCGGCCCCAGGAGTTTTCCACGCAAAAGAAATTTGAAGTACAACATCCAAAGGACTTCCGCTACCACGCACAAATAAAGGATCACAGCAAAACAGCGATGGAGGTATCGGACGCTGTCGATACCCCCGAGAAACCAAACAAAAGATCGAGCCGGCGCTGCAGAACTGAAGGCCATGGAAAATCCTGTCAGACCTACTCCTATGAATGCAAACATTACAACGATATGGACTAGCCTTTGGAGGACGCTAAAGCGCCAGTAAATTTGCTGTTCGACTTTTTGGTCACTCATTTCAACGTCCTCTCAACTTTTTGTGAAGCTCTCGAAGAATCCATACAAAAGTTTGCAGAGAAAAGAACGCCAGGATGATTATAGTGCCAATTTGAGCAATCCTTTTAACTGTCCCGACAAGAGCCACATTGGCCTGCTTCTCAGGATCCTTCTTTGAGATGTCTTCTGGACCGGCGTGAATGACTATGCCGGCAAACTGTATCGTGGCGTCTCTATGGCATCTCCGGCACGCCTCAAGAGCTTTTTGCTTATCCTTGAGAGACTCGCACCTATGGGCTCCGTGGCAATCCGTGCAGTACGCCGACGCCTGTTTACCTAGGAAAACTGCCATTCTACCATGAATGTCTTTAAGGTAGCTGGCCTCTTGAGCTTTATGGCACTTACCGCAAGTCTCTGTCATTTGCGTTCCGATTTGAACTCTTGAACGTTTGGACTGGGCATAGTGAGACGAATGGCAATCGCCGCATGTTGGGGCTAAACGTTCAGGATTCGGTTCCTTTAGGCCTGCCTCTCGATTCTGTCTTTCCTTTGTCAGGGCTTTGGCGTGCTCTCCCAGTAAAAAGCGCTTGTGGGCCTCGGGATGACAGGAAGCGCAACGTTTGTAATCGTATGATTGAACGACATTTTTTTTCATGGCGGAGGGATCTTCACGGTTCGGATGAACTTTGCCCGGCTCCTTCATCTCCGGGTGGCATCGTTCACATGTCAAGGATCCATGAGCTGATTTTGAGAACGTGTTCATGTCGACGAACCAGGGCGAGGTAGTGTCTGGTTCCTGGGACCATGCCGGCAAGACATGTATCGAAAGAATCAAAAAGGCGATGACCATCAAATATTTGGAAGCATGGAAGACTTTAGCTCCTCGTGTTGTGCCAGGCCGCCCAAAAAATACTCGTAATCGGTCCAACGTTTACTCCTGCTGAGGACTTTGGAGAAAAATTTATTTTCAAGAAAAAAGGTTCATTTACAGAAACTTCAAATCAGGATCAAAATTGCGATCGAATGAGTCAAAATAAATCTGTAGGAAGATCATCGTCAACCTTCGCAGAGAGTCAAAAAGATCTCCTGCGAGATCCTGGGTATCAGCGTGATCGTCCACCATGGACTTAATTCGACGTAAAAGCGCGGTCACTCTAGACGCTAAGTCCACAATATCCCCGCTTTTCCCACATCGAACGCGAATCAAGCCTGAGCGTTCCAAGAACCCAATTCGCTTCCATATCGCCTCGAGGAACACTCTGATTTTTTCCGGCTCATAAATTTTGCAACCTATAATCCATTGAACAGGCGCCGTCTCAAGTCCTACCGCCACGATACGCGAATTGCTGATCTCTCTCTTAATATCGCGGACCAGTTTCTCCTTTGCAGTTGCCACAATAGTTGAACAGTCCTCAATGGAACTCCCTGTCTTCTTCTCTTTTCTCATGTCCCAGAATATTGCTTTAGCCACGAGGTGATTAGCGACCGGGAAAAGCGGATGTTCGAAATGAGGGCCAAAGAGGTAAAGATGTCCCTCTCCCATTTTTGCTCGCGCTGCGGCTATTTTGCCTAACAGGGTCCGCTCCGCGAGAGACTCATCAACTAGAAAAAGTGTTTTATCAGTGAAGCCGGTGTAGTAGGCCAAGACGTCAGAATCAATGGGCGCTATCATTGCTGGGCCACCGTACAAAGGAGCCAGGAAACTATCCAATCCAGAGAAAGGTTCCTTTCCTGTCATTCGTAAACGAACAGCCTCCCGAACCGGGTGGTAAACAAAATCGCACCCATAGCTTGTAGTCGTCTTTCTGCCCATTCGTTTGGCGTCCGGCCGGGTTTTGGAAAGATTGGCGATCTTAATGTCAACAAAGTTGAAGCGGTCGAGATGCTGCTTGGAAGATTTTAGTGGAAGATATGCGCCTGCGCAGGATCCAATATAAAGCCCTCCTCGTCGAATGAATGACTCGAGGGCCAAAGCCCCGTCTCGACCGAGTTCTTCGGCTATCCTGATAGTGTCTCCGCCCGACATAGCGAAAATGTCAAGGCACTCCAGCGCGCCGTCTCGCACCATGTTTTCATTTATGAAAACAATTTCATGGAATGACATACGGTCGAACAGGTCAACAAACCAAAGCCACGAGTGGGAAGTCCCCAATCCGGCGTAGACTCCGATGCGGGGAATACTTAGTGGGCGAGGATCTGGCGGCAATATGCTCGCTTCGGCTTCTCCGAAATGGAGATCGATCCCCCGCGCCAATTTTTGGTTGATGGACGCACATGACTGGTAATAATCCATTTTTGCGTTCTCAGACCCTGCTATGCAATTTTACCGAGATCTCCAATTTGAATCGGAGTCCAGTCGTCCAAACCGCTAACCGCAAACATCCGAAATGACTTGATCCAGAGTCTCCTGCGAGAGGTCTAGTCCAGCGCCAGTGTTGGCCATTTCTAGAATGAGTTCTTCCGACAATTCAGGCGACATATTTGCAAAAACAGGGTGAATACCGAAAATGTAGGCCAAAGCCTGTCTTCTAACCCACCAGTCCCTTTCGGAGCTACCTCCTGATAGACCAAAATCGCCAAAAATAGGTTGTGGTGGGGCCCATGAGCTAAATCTCGCGCCTTCCGGAAGGGTGGCCGGACCTTGTAGCCTCGCTAGGGATTGTTCGATGGTTTTGGGATCTTTTTGGTTTGATTTTCCAACTATTTCGGCTACAGCGACCGGATCCAGCCCACGTCGAGCGCAGGCTCTTAATACCTGGCCGGCGTCCATTGCGGAAAACCCCAGTTTTTTCAGCGCCAACAGGGCCACTATGTCCGTGATCATGAATCCGGGTTCCGGCTCTTCGGGTTCTGTGAGCGTTTTTGGGTCTTCATTCAGGTATATGAACGTATTGGTCGGGTAGGGAGTGTTGTAGCAAGCGCTGTGTCGATGTATGACAGGGGCCAGCCAATCGCGGGCGTCGCTCTCTCCCATTGCTATGAGAATGTCTTCAACACCAGCCTTGCCTTGAATCTTGCTTCCTTTGATTGTCTCAAAGATTTCGAAACACTGGTCAACAAAATCTTCAGCGTTGGAAATTTCCAGTAATCCCATACCTCGAAGAGCCACGGCTTTAAGATTCTTTTCACCAAATACTTTACCAAAGCCCCAGCAATCACCGTTTGCCCAGTAATTCACACATATTTGAGCCAAGTCAGAGCCCTCTTCACCTGCCGGGCCGATAACTAGGGTCTGGATGAGGTCGTCTCCCATATTTTTTCTAATTACGTCAGTGGTGTTCCAGGTATCCTTCCCCCAGAGTTCAGACGCATCCTGGATGTCGGCGATTCCGTCATGAAGCCAAAGGAAGACCGGTTTTTCCGACTTTCCGACTATGACGACATAATCGAAACCGGTGTACTTCAATTCCATACCGGCTTTTAAGGTGAAAGGGGAATGGGTCAGGCGCCCTGATCTGGGGCTCTTGGCCGAAATTATTGACAAGGCCGTGGCAGGGAATAGCGTTCCAGTAAGCAAGCCTGTTCCCAGTATGATTGGATCTCTGTCTTTGTATGTCTCATACAGCGAACTGGTGATGCCTACTCCACCAATTCTTGAACTCACAAGATCATCATCAAGACCATCTTCGGTAATTTGGCCAGTTTTTAGATCAACGACCAGGATTTTATTTGATGACAAGTAGTCCATTTCTATTCTCCTCCCTCTACCAACGAAATAGCGTTGACCGGGCAAATCTTGACGCACATAGGACCATATTTCATGCCACTACACTGGTCACAGGCCTCGCGCAAAAGCATAGGTTTTGCGGATGCGTCGGCTTCCTTTTTCTGACCAGAATCACTTGCTTCTTCCGCCACACCGATTCTTTTGATCTCGAGCCCCTCGGGTCGCGCTATTGTCAGACTCTCTTCTTCCTTTACAACTACCCCAAAATAATCCTTTTTTTCTCTGGCCCTATAAACGACTATACACGATGCAAGCAAAGCGAAGGCGTCATCCCTGTGATAACCGCACGCCATCTCGCAAGCCATGCACCCAATACATTTGAGAGCGTCCACATCAATTCTCATTACGATTCTCCTTGCAGGTCTGGTTGTTCTGAGCCCAACTTAATCAAGTGAATGGCTTTCCGCCACGTCCTGGAAACCTGAAAACGTTTTGAGGGACAAGACGAGTCGAGTTACCCGGTTTTCCCCTCAGTCGATGCCCCCTAGGCGGCAGCTCATATTTCTTCGCCGCTATGTAAACGATGTTTCTAATTGGCTCCGTTGGAGTTCATTACCGGCTTCCAGCCCGAATCCAAACGCAACGACTCGGCCGCGTTCTTTAATCTGTGTATATTTGTCTGGTAGCCAGTCTTACAGAAGTTATGTGACTTCTTTTCGTACCGCAGCAGCCTACTTCCAGTGACCAACTCTGTCAAGTAAAATATCATAAAGGTATAATCTTATAATATTTGATTATAGCCGCGTTTTGGACAAGAAAACCTTTGAGTCAACAAGGATTATACCAGGGATACCCTCAATACAAGCTCTTAATATGACATCAAAACCACTTGTTATTGTTAAGAATATTCAGCAGATTATGAACTATCATAATATTATGCGATTGTTCTTGACAGCTATCTCGCTTGTATTCTATAAAATAGCTGAATCAAGTAGACAGGGTGAAATGAATCTCGCTGACGCTGCATATGTCTGTCTGCTTGCTGCGCACTAAAAAAGCTGCTTTTCCCAATTTAAGAATTGCCTGATTGCGCTCCGGATTTGTGGACATACGATTGTCGCTTATATCCGGTATATCAGGCGTCTCTCCGCCATGGCTACTCTCCGGAGGTAGACCGGATTATGTTTAAACCTACCCAAAAGGGTCATAAAGTATCGCACTACGTTGTTGAGCAAATCCGTGACGCAATTTTGAGGGGGGAATTCAAGCCCGGTGACAGGCTGGCGTCCGAAAGAGAACTGATCGATCAGTTTCAGGTCAGCAAGGCCAGCATGCGTGAAGCTCTCAGAGTGCTGGAAGGCATGGGTCTTATAGAGACCAGAAAAGGCACCGGAGGAGGAATTTTTGCCGCCGAAGTGAATATGAACACTACCGTTCATAGTCTAACCAATTTCCTCCATTTCAAGAATGTGTCAGTCGGGGATATCACTATGCTTCGCTACTTTCTTGAACCACGCCTCGCGCAGATTGCAGTCTCCAAAATCACCGAAAACGACATACGTGTATTGGAGACCATGACAAATGACGAGGTAAGCGCAACCTCATTAAAAGATCAACGAGGCATCGGATTTCACTATTATATTGCCAGGTTCTCAGAAAATCCGCTGCTTATTCTGCTCATGGACTTCATAGAGAGTCTTCTGGCGGACCTGAAAGTCAAGCTCAATCCGGGGTCGGAATTCTATGATGAAGTGGAACACGACCACTTCAAAATCATCGAATGTTTCAGAAGAAGAGATGGCGCTGGTGTCAGAACTGAGATGGCGTCCCATGTGCTCCGCGTCGGGCGACATCTGGCCAATTTGGCTGGCAGCGCCCCCTTTGGCGCTTTAGAATTCCAGAGCGTGGGGCCGGTCGGTTCCTCGATGGATGTGGAAGAGCAACTAAGTGAATCCAACCATGAACATTTTTTGCCATCGCCAGCGCAAAAATCTCTCGAGGACCTAGGGCTTCTTCTCAGGCACGTGGGCAACGGGGACCTGTACCTCATTCAAGTCAAGAGTGAGTCGTAAGCTGAATAATCACAGCGCCCCAAAAGGACCATGAGGCTTTCATGACTTAATTCATCTTGCGAGTTCGCTTCTTTTCCACAAGAGAAATCGCATATCCTTTAAGTGATGGAAAGATTATCAATATTTAACGCATTGTTTTGTCCCTTTGAAGCCTGAATATAAATGCCGGGACATTTGATGGGGGCGAAAATATTGGCCAACAAAACAATTGTAGTTATGTGGACGTGACGATGGAACTATCAAAGGAGAATGAAATGCATCCAATGGAAACAGCCCTTAAAGACGTTAAGTATCGGAAGGAGCTTGGGGACAAGCCTTCCAGACTAAAATACTGTGTGAATGGAGAGTGGCTGGAATCAACAACAACTAAATACATGGATTGTTACAATCCTTCCACCGGCCACGTCATTGCGCAGGCGCCACAGTGCACGGTGAATGAAGTAGAATCCGCTATTGCCGCCGCAAAAGCGGCCTTTCCAGCTTGGGCCAATACTCCTCCAAACAAGCGAGCGCAGGTACTCTTTCACATGAAGGCGCTTTTGGACGAACACTTGCATGAACTCACGTATCTCCTTTGCAAGGAGGAGGGCAAGTCATGGACCGAGTCAATGGGCGATATCCTGAAGGTAAATGAAGTTGTGGAATTCGCTTGTGGAATCCCCCACTTAATGAAGGGTGAGTCCATCATGAATGTCTCATCCGGATACGATACGGTCTTATACCATCATCCGTTGGGAGTGTTTGCCGGTATTCCCCCGTGGAATTTTCCAGCGATGATACCTCACGGCTGGATGGCCCCTCTCTGCATCGCAACGGGAAACACTATGGTCATCAAAGCTGCTAGTTTTGTTCCGCAGTCGGCGATGCGTATCCTGGAACTCTGGCATGAAGCTGGGCTGCCAAAAGGTGTCATCAATATCGTGACCGCTGGCAGGACCGAAGCGGAAATCCTTTTGAGACATCCCGACATAGTGGGCGTGTCATTTGTTGGTTCCACAAAAGTCGGTCGTCATATATACGCTACTGCCGCAGGCAACGGGAAACGGGTGCAAGCGTTGACTGAAGCGAAAAATCACGCTCTTGTTCTGAGTGACTGCAAACTTGACCGAACCGCCAATGGGATTATCAACGCATTCTGTGGCTGCGCCGGAGAGCGTTGTATGGCGTTGCCAGTTATCTGCGTAGAAGAGGCGATAGCGGACGAACTAGTCACGGAACTCAAGAATCTTGCTTTACAGAAAAAGATAGGAGCCGCGTATGACAAATCTACGGAGTTGGGACCTGTTGTAAACCCAGGTCATCTGAGGTTTGTCACTGACTGGATAGAGAAAGGAATTCAAGAGGGAGCTGAACTTACACTTGACGGACGAGAGCCGAGTGTTCCGCCGGAGTGCAAGGAGGGATTCTTTGTTGGCCCCACGATTCTTGACCACGTCAAACCAGGCATGACATGCGGTGATCGGGAAATATTCGGCCCTGTGCTCTGCGTCAAGCGAGTGAAGAACTACGAAGAAGGTCTGGCCATCATGAACGCCAGCGAATTTGCCAACGGATCCGTAATTTATACGCAGAACGGATACTATGCCAGAGATTTTGCCTATCGAACTCATGCGGGAATGGTAGGAGTCAACGTCGGCATTCCCGTGCCTGTAGGAATCTTCGGTTTTACCGGGCACAAAAACTCTTTCTTCGGAGATCTTCACGTTATGGGAAAAGATGGGGTCCGTTTCTATACGGAAGTTAAAAACGTCACTTCCACGTGGTTCAAAGAGGGCTCACAAACCTCCCAAAAGGTCGACACGTGGGACGGCACTATCACCTCGCTACCCTCGGAAGATGAGAAGAAATAACTCGGCATGGCGCCGAGCGTCTACAATAGTTGTGACAGCCTCCGCCGAAGAATCCGCAGCTGGTGGTTAGTCTTTAGAGTTGAGGGTCTTTGTAGGAAGGGGATAACGCTCCCCTTTCCAGAGAATCAATGAGCGGCGTCATTAACGGCCCCGCTCACAGGCTTGGCTGTTCCCCTTTTTTAAAGCTCAGGAAGGAGGTCCAGATGTCTGAGTTGAGCAGTCCACAGAAAGATCAAGTTTTCACCGCGACGGATGTCGGAAATGTCGACTCTGTGCTCAAGGAACTGAGAAAGATCGTAGGTGAGACAAACTGCACCGCGTCGAGACACATTCGTTACGCATACTCGTATGATCTAAGCTTTGTAAAACCCAAGGCGCCAGACTATGTGGTCATGGCTGAAACGGTTGAACAGGTCCAGGGGCTTCTCCGGTTTGCCAATAAGGAAAAGATCCCTGTTGTCCCCTACACTGCCGGCACAAATATCGGCGGTCTTACGATTCCCGAACGTGGGGGCATTCTTCTGGATCTGAAGAAAATGAACAAGATTGTTGACATAGATTCCGAAGCGCATGTTGCGGTTATAGAACCGGGAGTCTCTCACGCCAAACTAGCGGACGCTTTGTACAAGCACAAATTGAGGTTCGGTTGGCCAGTCGGGCCTCCATCGGCTTCGGTACTGGCATGCGCTATTTCACATGGTATTGGAGGGCTTAACGCCAAGTATGGATTGAACAGCCAGGAGATTACCAGTATGGAAGTTGTTCTTCCTACCGGTGAGTTAGTGCGGGTAGGGTCGTGCGCCATCAGGCACGACGCCTGGCACAGTTGTCTCCCAATGCCTCAGCTTGACGGTCTCTTCAAGGGATGGTTGGGGTCGACCGGTGTTGTCACCAAGATCGGTATCAGCGTTCATCCGATTCCGCCACTTCTCAAAGTCTTTACAGTATCATGTGACAATGTGGAGGACATGTACTCCTACATGTTGAATTTAAGCAACTATGAGATGTGTGACGACCTAACGGCGGTTTCCTGGTGGCTTGCACAGGTCCCTATTCCCTATCCTTTCAAGACCAAGCCCGATGACGCTCCCGAGTGGTTCAGCTTTGCGACTACGACCTCGTGGACTGAAAAAGAAAGAGAGGCCAGGACAGAAATCTGGGAGACAGTCTTTGAGGAAGAGCAGAAGAAGAATACATCCATCAAACGAACGGTTTATCCGGAAGAGGCTTTGAAGGGAAGAACACAACTACCGAGCCAGGTAGTGGGTTCTACCAAGAATTACTGCAAACAGGGTGGCGCTGGAATATCCTGGCCGGGGACCTTTACACCCGCCAAGGTCTGGGCGCCTGTCTATAATAAGTGGAAAGAGATCCTCATTGGACATAACCTTTCACCATCGGTCCGCATGAGCATGTATCGGGGTGTTCACTACGGCATGCTCAGAGCGATGATTCCATTTAACAAACAGAGCGCTGAAGAGACTGAAAACGCAAGACACGCGATTGTTGAGTGCCTCAAAGTCGATTTGGACTCTGGTGGAATTCCTTACAAACCGCCGATAGATTTTGCTACCGAGATCAATAAACGAGCCAATCCAGGATATCTGGATCTTTTAAGGAGAATGAAAAAATTCCTGGATCCGAACGATATCATGAATCCCGGCAAACTCGGCATATAAGCAATCAAAAAAAAACAGATTCAAACTGGAGGAACAATGGATTGGAAGATTGCAGAGCTGAAAGAGCTTGAGGATAAAATCTGGAGGTGCACTGCATGCGGTACTTGTAAAATAGCGTATGACTATGGTCCACCACCAACGTTTGGCGAAATTTGTCCTGCAGGGACCGAATTTGGATTCGAAGGCATGATGGCTTCCAAGGGGAAAATTGCTTTCGCTCGTGGAATTCTGAGCGGAGAGCTTCCTTGGGACGACGAACTGCTGGAAGCCATTTACAAATGTACCGTTTGCGCTGGTTGTCAAAACCAGTGCCAGCTTGATCACAAGCCTTTCATTCCGGAAATCATTGAAGCGATGAGACGCAAGGCGGTGGAGGACGGCGTGGGCCCCATGCCTCTGCATAAGAACCTCCTGCAGTCGATGAAAAATTACAATAATCCATACCAAGGGCCGAGACGAGTGAGAACGGATTGGACTCGTCCATTCAAGAAGGCCGGTAAGCCCATTAAAGATATAAATAAAGAACCAGCGCCAGTACTTTTCTTTGTTGGATGCACTGGGGCGTTTAACACAGCGGCGCGGGCAGTTCCCACCGCTACGGCTTCCATTTTTCAGAAACTCGGGATGGACTTCGGAATCTTGGGTGAGAATGAAATTTGCTGCGGTTCTACTGCCATGCGGGTGGGAGACTCTGAAGAATTCAAACGGGTTGCCACGAAGAACCTAGAGACCTTCAAATGGGCGCATGACGAGCGTGGTGTCAAAACAATCGTTAGTTCCTGCGCCGGTTGTTACCGTGCGATCAAAAAAGACTATTCTCTTTCCTCGGAATACGACAAGATAATGGAAGGAATTGAAGTCATACACACGGCGGACTACCTCAATCGTCTCTACAAAGAGGGAAAGCTCAAATTCAAGGGTGAACTCCCCTGGAAAGTCACATACCATGATCCGTGTCACACAGGCAGGCATTTGAACAAGTTTATTATTGACCACGAAGGCAAGCAACTATGGAAAGGGGCCTATCTGGATGTTGACCAGAGCGAGTGTCTTTACGAGCAGCCCAGAGATCTTTTGAAAGCCATTCCAGGGGTCGAATTTGTAGAAATGCCGCGGAATAGGGCCAACGCCTTCTGCTGCGGAGGCGGAGGAGGAGTAATGACCGGGTTTGGGGAATGGGCGACCAAGAATGCCAGTCTGCGAGTACAGGAGGGAATGGACACAGGAGCGGATAGGATGGTATCGATTTGCCCCTTCTGTCACTTCAACCTGAATGAAGGCTCAAAAAGAATCGGTGGCCAAGTCAAGGTCCATGACCTTACTGAGTTGATTGACAAGGTTCTCGTTGGAAGCAACGACGACTGACACAAAAAAACCAATATTGATCAGATTTGGTTCCATCTACTTTGGAGCCAAATCTGAATTTCAGGATCGAAACGGATCTAGAAAGGAGAAGAGCCTAAAACATCTGACAGAGTTAACCCAGCAGAGTTGGTCGGTGCCTAAGACGCTTGAAAACTATGAGCCGGACCAATCTGCAAGGTAGCATCGCAGGTTGATTGGGTGACGTATAGCGTAAGCCAATCACATCAGGCTCTCGGGCAGTCACCGTTTAAAAAGTGGTTAAAGGTTGCACAGATAGAAAGGTATTAATGGCCGGAGAGGGTTTACGGCCATGACCCCGGGAGATTACAAATTCACGTATTTTATCGTGTTTTGGTCTGGTCAAAGAGAGGTGATACTATGAGTCAATCAGGTGTTGGAACTAGTACTGGCAATTTACAATTTTCAAACTTGGCGAAGCAGATGCTCCGCTACAGGTGGGTCTGTTATGGAATGATGTTGCTGACTTACATCTTCGTTTATTTCGACCGTGTGGCCCCTGCAGTTATAGCGCCCGAATTGATGAAGGAGTTCGGCCTGTCGGCTACAAGCCTTGGGATTTTGTCTTCAATGTATTTCTATCCTTATGCTGCTATGCAGATTCCTTCCGGTATTTTATCAGACCGTATGGGGCCAAGGATTTCGGTCACCATCTTTTTCATTATTGCGGCGATCGGAACAGCGCTCTTTGGTATCGCACACAGTTTTGGAATGATCGTCTTTGGTCGTTTCCTGATGGGAGTTGGGGTAGCGGTAGTCTGGATCCCCTGTATGAGAATTCTGGCCAACTGGTTTCGACCCAAGGAGTTTGCCACCCTCACCGGCGTGATGCTTACGGTGGGTAACGCAGGGGCAGTGCTCGCTGCGGCCCCACTGGCTTTCCTGGTAGGCATCGTAGGTTGGCGAGCGTCTTTCTACTGGTTAGGCGCTTTCATGGCTATTGTGGCTATATTGAATTTCCTTGTCCTCAGAAACAAGCCGAGTGATAAGAGTCTGCCCACTGTCTCAGAGATAGATGGTATCGATTACTATTCCGTCCAGAGTACTCAAAAGGTCAGTTTTGGCGAAAACGTAAAAAGACTGTTCGGGATGAAGAACTATTGGCTAATCGCCATTTATGCATTTGTGATCTACGGCACGGTCATGGGATTCCAGGGCCTATGGTGTATTCCGTTCCTGCAGCAGACGTACGGCCTTCCAAAACAAGAAGCGGCTAACATTCTCATGTTATGGCCGATCGGTATGGCGGTAGGTTGCTTCGCATTTGGGTATCTTTCCGACCGGATTTTGAAATCCCGCAGGAACGCTTCATTTTATGGAATCATTATTTATGCCCTGACATGGTTACCTTTGGTGCTGTGGCCGGATAAGATTCCTGTAGGCATGTTCTATCCTTTACTGTTCGTCATGGGGTTCTTTTCTGGAGCCTACGTTCCGAACTATGCCCACATTGCTGAGGGACAACCGCACAGCTTCATTGCTACCGCGAATGGCATGCTCAACGTCTGGTATTTCATCGGAGGCGCTTTATTCCAGTCGGTCATGGGAATAGTTCTGGATTATTACGGTAAGGTCGGAGACAAATTCCCGGTCGGAGCGTATAAGTCAACTTTTCTAGCATGCATTATTGCCTTGGTGATTGGTGCAATTGCGATGTTTTTTACGACTGACAGCAAAGTGCTGAAGCAGAAATCAGCGTAATAAAACGAGAGCGGATAAACGCTCCAGGTTTTGAATTCTTTCTATGTGAACGCTGTGCTATTCATGTAGCTCATGGGCAGGAATTGACCTGATCGGGATCCTCCCATTAAGATGTGAAGGTTGTCGCTTAATGCAGATCTTTACCTGGGCTTTTGGTTGATTACGGCGAGAGGAGTTGGGTTCGCATTTTTGAGAATTGGCGACCCTTGCGTACACAACTCTCTTGCCCTGCACGCTAGACACCGTATCCGCGTTTTGATTACTAATCTCATATTATTGGGAGGAGACCATGATGACACTAAAACAACAATTCATGGATCGGCTTTTGGGTAAGAGCGCCGGACCGATCCTCTGTGGATGCACTACCACATATGGAGTGGTAGATATTATGAAAAAATGTGGCTACGAGAGGCCACTTGCGGATAACGACCCTGTAGCAATGACGGAACTTGCTTTAGCGGGACCCAAATATGCCGGATTCGAGTGGGTCAAGGCAATGGGATGGGATATCACTGCCATCAGTGAAGCTCTCGGTTGTACTCTCGGCCCGGCCGAGATTGACCGACAATACTCTATCAAAGCACACCCATTCACAGAGAGTCTTGAAGGGCTTGATTTCCCCTCCGATTTTTTGCAAAGGGGTCGTTTCCCCATGTATAAGCAACATTTCCAGATGCTCAAAGAGAAGGTCGAAGGAAAACTCGCTATATTTGGAGAAACTGAGGGCCCTTTCACCGCTGCTGCGAATTTGGTGGGAGCGGAACTGTTTATGAGATGGACTATAAAAAACCCCGAGAATGTCTTTAAGGTCCTTGAGGTTACAACACGGGCTGCAATTGAAGCTATCAACTTTGCCTTCGACAATGGGGCCGATTACTACGTGTTGGCCGAACCGACTTCGGGACCGGCAGTTATGAGCGGGAAATCATGGGCAAAATACATGCTCCCCCTCATGAAAGAGGTTGTAAGTAAGTCCAAGGGACCTCTAGTGCTTCATATTTGCGGAAATACTGATTCTATTATAGGCTTAATGTGCGATTCGGGTGTCGCAGGCATCAGCATCGAGGAAAAAGCCGACATGAAAAAGGCGGTAGAAATCGCCGGTCCCAAGGGTGTAAAGGTGTTTGGAAACGTTGCGACAGCCACAACACTTTTCATGGGTAAACCGGAAGAATGTTACCAGGAGTCAATTGCTGCGCTGAACAATGGCACCGATTTCCTTACACCCGGGTGCGGTATCGCCCCTAATTCGCCGCTGGAAAACCTGCTCCAAATCAAAAAGGCAAGAGACGATTTTTCTAAGAACTAACCGAGCCATATTATTCCAATCCTTCCTCATTTTCCATTGGAAGGATTGGAACTATTCTCAACCAGCATGAATGGTACGTGATAATGGAAGAGGTCATTAGAAGACGCCCATTCTTTTTTGGTTGCCCGCTGGATCCTGACGAACGGGATGAATCCATTCGTGAGAAGACGCGCTTGATTGGATACGGCGAGAAGATCGACGACCCGTACGCCGCCGTGATGCAAATCATTCGTCAGGAAGTGGACCCGAGCCTGTGGAAAGAAGGAGGGTCGCTCGATGTGCCTCCATGGCTCCGACCAATGCCCTCATCAACGGAAAGAAAAAACGTTGCCCTGGAAAACTTCGTGTATTTTATTGATAGTAACGGATGTCAGGATTTTGCTCAGGCGGCGGGAAAATTTGTAGAGGAGTCTATTTTCCCTGAGATTCCTTGTATGATTGCCGTTGATCATTCTCTTACCGGTGGCGTGTTTGCCTCTCTGGCTTCCCTTTACAAACCCGAGGAAATCTCACTGATCGTCATCGACAGCCATGTAGACGCATTACCTGCGTCGGCAATGTCGGGGGCTATTCAATATGATATAGCGACAAACCCTAGTTCCATTCACGATCCGAGTGACCCTTTCCTGAGAAATCGCCCCGATTCATACAACGCGAGTTCTTTCCTGCACTATCTTCTTGAAGACGGCGTAATTGATCCCGAAAATCTTTATCTCATCGGTGTCAGTGACTACCCTCCAAAGCGTGCTTTTCGGATCAAAGATGACAGGATAAAGCGCTACGTAAACTGTTATTCCTCCCTTAAAAGAAGTGGTGTTAAGATATTAACAAAAAAGGACTTGTCTCTTGGATCCTCTGTACTGAGTAATCTTATTCGTCGAATAAAAACGCCTTACATCTACATATCCATAGACATGGACATCGGAGCGCGGAATGCTCTTGGAGGTGTCAGGTTTCAAAATTACCAAGGGATAAATGAAAGTCAAATATACAAAATAGCAAAATGTATTAGAGAGATCCTGGATCGCGGCATCACTCTTGCGGGTTTGGATGTTTCAGAATTTAACCCGCGTCGAGCCGGGTCCGGCGAGAAAATGGGCGCCGATCGAACCTACCTGATAGCTTCCCACCTTATAAAAGAAATTTGTTTCTGACAATTATTTGGGCTTGAGAAAATGACTTCACGGTCTCCATAGGGGCGCTATGTCAATTCTTCCGGATCGACACCGTATTTTCTGAGCTTCTTGTACAGGAGAGTGCGGTGAATACCCAGCAAGCGGGCAGCCTTAGCCTTATTATTATTGGTCGCGGCCAAAACTGACAGGATAGCGTCTCTTTCAGCGTTTCCCTGGACATCCTTTAAGGATAGACCAGTCAATGTAACTGATTTCTTCTCACCTGAGTATAGCTGCATAGGTAAATCAGTTGGCCGGATTATGTTCCCCTCTAAAGACGAAACAGTGCGTTCCAAGACATTGTACAGTTCCCTGCAGTTGCCTGGCCAATCGTGTTTTGCCAAAACAGCCTCTGTTTGGGGATCTGTCTTTATTGTTGGAAGAGAGTAATCTACCGCAAACTGTTCCAACATGTGTCTGGAAAGTGGAACAATGTCGTCCGGTCTTTCCCTGAGCGGTCTTATATTAAGTGATACAACATTCAATCGATAATAAAGGTCCTTGCGGAAACGCCCGGCGGTCATCATGGACTCAAGATTTTGGTTGCTTGCCGCGATGAGCCTGAAGTCGACACGAATGAGTGAAGTTCCTCCTACTCTTTCGACCTCTTTCTCTTCTAAAACCCTCAGGAGCTTGGGCTGCATCTCCAGAGGCAGGTCACCAATTTCATCAAGAAATAAAGTTCCTCGATGAGCAAGTTCAAACTTGCCGGGTTTGCCTTTGTATGTTGCGCCTGTAAAAGCCCCCCGATCATAACCGAATAACTCGGATTCCATCAATTCACGAGGGATTGCGGCACAGTTGATCCGGACAAAAGGGTTGAGTCTCCTTGGACTAGCGTTATGAATGGCTTGAGCGAACAGCTCCTTGCCTGTTCCTGATTCGCCTGTTATCAGTACGGGCAAGTTAGTGGCCGAAGCTTTCAAAGCCTCTTTCTTGAGGAATCGGATGGTTTCGCTGTCACCGGCTATACTGTCAAAAGTGTAACGAGTGGATCTGAGCGAGATGAGCGCTTGCTCATATAGTTCTACCTTTGATTCCAGTAGGGAGAGTTTTTTTGCCAGCCTTCCGACATCCCTGACGTCTTTAAACATCACCTGACCAAAAACGGCTATTACTTTACCGTTTTTCTTAATGGGAATGCGTTGAACCACCATGTTCTGCCCATTAATGGAGTGACTTTGATTGATCTCAGCTTTCCCTGTATCCGCTACAATGTGCATCCGGGTGTTTTCAATGACCTCAGTGCAATGTTTTCCAATCTGTTTTTTTGGATCTACTCCAAGGAATTGGCCATACGGTCTATTGAAATGAGTCACGTAGCCTTTTGAGTCTGTCACCATGACCCCATTGTAGATGCTCTCAAAGATCAATTCGAACATCTCGACCTGTTTTCGCAGATAGGGCGCGTCGTTTGGAGATTCCTTGGTTTCAAAATCGTTAACGGGGGGTTGCGCCATGGGGGAGCCTATTTGTGTATCCTTTTAAATACATGTATCACTATTGATACTTATATCGCAACACCTTTGCAGCTCTCATGTCCCAAAAAAATATACGGACAAATCTAATACAAGACGGGAACAAACCGGTAGCAGGCTCTCTGGACACACAAACCACACATTCTTTTCGAGATGAGAATAGTCGGCACGGAAATTGCCCTCTTCAAGACTGATAAGTCCATATAAGATGGAGGTTGCATGGCCAGAGTGGACATTAGTGAACCAAAAATCCGGAAAGAAGAAGTGCTCGTGCTGGTTGACGAAGACTTCAATCCTAGAAACGTTTGTATAGTTACTGGCGCCGCAGGTGGCATTGGTAGAGCCACAGCAGTCGCTGCCGCCGCAAACAATCTTACGACTGTGGGACTCGATATCGATGAGAAAGAGGGTAAAAAGACAGAGCAAATGGCCCGTGAAATGGGCGGGCAAATGGTGTTCATTCGGACTGATTTGACCAGTGATTCCGATATCGAATCTGCGGTCACAGAATCCGCTAAACTCGGGCAAATCAAATATGTATCCAACGTAGCGGGTATCCAGCATATTGATTCGGTAGACAAATTTCCGATGGAAAAATATGACCTGATGCTAAGGCTCATGTTGAGAGCGCCATTCTATCTTTCTCAGCTCACTATCCCGTATATGAAAGAAAGCGCCTCAGGCTCTGGAGTCATAGGTAATATGTCCTCCGTTCACGGTCACATATGTACTATGAACAAACCGGCGTACAACATTACGAAATTTGGTTTGAGGGCCCTGTCTCAGTCTATTTCAGCGGAAGGGGAAGGCAGGATAAGGTCTTTCACCGTCAGTACAGGTTTTGTGAAAACAAACTTAACCCTGAACCAGGTACCGGCTCAATCTGAGCAGCGAGGAATATCGCCTGAGGAAGTCGTTAAAGATATCATGAAAGGGAAATCCCGTATCAAGGAAATGATGTCTCCAATCGAAGTCGGCAATCTCTTTATTTTTGGGTTCTCTCGATTTGCGAAATACTTGGTTGGGGGAGATCTTCTCTTTGACGGCGGTATGGTCCTTACATACTAAGAGAGCGTTTTCAATGAATGGGGATGCTCCCAAAAATAATGGAATGCGCTGACTGGGTTTAAGGGCGAATCAGGAAAATTGGTTTCCTGATTTGGTAAAGGAAACTGAATTCTTCGGGAAACTCCACATCAATGGGCCAGGGCCCAAAAATCTTTCAAGTTTGGAGGGGTATTAATGGAACACGCTAAATGGAGAGTTTTGTTAACGTTTACGATGGCAATGTTTTCAATGATTTTTTTCATCAGTTCCGTCGCATCGGCCTCGGATGTTATTAAACTCGGTTTTATCGCAGACGCTTCTGGAATTGGCGCGCCGATGTACAAATCCCAGAAGGCTGCTATGGACATGTTTATTGAAGAGATCAATGCGGCTGGTGGTGTACTCGGAAAGAAGCTGGAACTTGTAGTCCGTGACGCTCAATTAAAGCCGGACGTCGGTGCGAACCAGGCTAGGGAACTGATTCTTAGTGAAAAATGTGAATTCCTACTTGGGCCTACCAGCAGCGCGGTCGCATTAGCCGCATCCAAAGTGGCGCATGAGTTTAAGAAGATCATCGTCTTCCACACATCGAATGCGGAAGCGCTTACTACAACGGGTTTCCAGCCGTACATGTTCCAGGTTGTCCCTAATACTGGAATCGAGAGTCGAGGTATAGCTCTGGTGTTGTCCAAAAAGCCGTACAAAAAATATAGCCTTATTGGGCCGGATTACGCATACGGACACGACCACCTGACAAATTTTAAGAAGGAAATGGCCAAACGCCGCCCAGATGTTGAAATTCTCGATACTATTTGGGTGAAATTGGGCGAGTCAAATTTTTCCACTTTTATCCCAACGCTCATGGCCAAAAAACCGGAAGCCATCTATGCTGCCTTCTGGGGGGGCCAGTTGAGCGCGTTCATAAAGCAAGCCAAACCCTATGGGGTTTTTAAACAAGCGTCGGTAAGCTCCCTATACGATGTTGACACGCTCCGCTCCATGGGTAATGAAATGCCGGAGGGACAGTTGGGATATGCCCGAGCTCCGTTTTATGCCATAGACACCCCTCAAATGAAGGCGTTCGTCAAAAAATTCTACGACAAGTTCAAAGAATGGCCCGCAGACTGGGCAGTCACTTCATATGACGGAATGATAGCATTGACCGAGGCTATGAAGAAGGCTAACAGCACAGAGTCCGAACAGGTCGTAAAGGTCCTCGGTGGATTAAAGTTCAACTCATTAAGAGGTGAACGCTATATCCGCGATGTAGACCACATGGCTAACGTGGGTATATACGCCGGTGTGACGGCAAAATCGCCTGAATTCAAGGAATTTCTGGTCCTTAAAGATGTTCACGAAGTACCGGCCGAAGAAGTCTGGTTATCCGTGGAAGAGGTCAAGAAGCTCCAGGCTGAGCAGAAATAACACGCATTACAGGAGTGACTCTTGAATCAAATTGATTTCATTGGGTCTTAGAGAGTCACTTCTCCATTAACATGACCAATCCTATTTCGTTGCGTGGACAAGAACCATGACGTGGCAACTATTTGTTTTTATGTTGATAAATGGTCTCTGCCAGGGGATGCTCCTTTTCATAATTGCCTCTGGACTATCTCTTGTGTTTGGTGTCTTAAGAGTAATCAACTTCGCCCATGGCTCTATTTATATGATAGGCGCTTTTATGGCGTACTCTCTGTCTACCATCTTGGCTGGAGAGTCTCTTTTAGGTTTTCTTGCCCTCTTATTGGTAGTGCCCCCAGCAATCGCAATTATTGGATTTGTCCTTGAAGTGTCTCTTTTTCGTCGGGTTTATCGTGAAGAACATCTTCTTCAATTGCTATTAACCTATGCGCTTGTCCTCATTTTAGACGATTTGGTCAGGGTAATCTGGGGGGGTGAGCCTCGAAGTGTTCCACGACCAGATCTGCTTGCGGGATCGGTTGACGTCCTGGGTATGGCTTTGCCGTCGTATAATGTCTTCATCTTAGTGGTTGGCCCCCTAATAGCTCTTGGGATGTGGTTTCTGCTATACAGGACACGGACAGGCAACATAATAAGGGCCGCTGTTTCGTTCCCGGACACGTTGGGCGCCTTGGGAGTCAACGTCTCGTGGGTTATGACTTCTACCTTCATGTTGGGGTGCTGGCTCGCCGGTTTCGGCGGTGTACTAACTGCCGCTCTCTCGGATATCGATCTAGGCATGGGCATGTCGACGATTATAGAGTGCTTTGCAGTCGTTGTGATCGGAGGACTGGGTAGCGTAGGTGGGGCCCTTTTGGGATCGCTAATAATTGGGACGGGCCTGACCTTTTTCCAATTTCCTTTCGGCCGGTGGGCCCTCGTCTTCCCCTACGCATTGATGGCTCTGGTACTAATCGTCAGACCTTGGGGTTTTTTTGGAAAACCTGAACGATAGATCAGGAAAAGGCTGAATTACACAATGGATTATATGAAGTCCTCCTCTCGCACAGGATGGTGCATGGGAATCACGGTAATCATCGTCCTTTTCGTCCTTCCAATTGTTTTGGGTCGGCTCGGTAAGACTGGTGAATACTGGATCTGGGTGTCTACCGAAATGATTATCATGGCCCTGTTCGCCATGAGCTTGAACCTCATCTTAGGGTTTGGTGGTATGGTCAGCTTTGGCCATGCGGCTTTTTTCGGTGTTGGAGCTTATACTGTGGCATTACTAATGAAGAAGGCTGATTTCCCGCTGTATCTAGCTCTCGCCGCCGCTCCATTTGTGGCTGCAATCACGGCCGCAATTGTGGGGTGGTTTTGTGTGCGGCTTCTAGGGTTATACTTTTCAATTCTCACCCTTGCCTTCGGTCAACTCCTGTACATGGTTGTTTTTCAATGGTACACGTTTACAGGTGGAGATGATGGTCTTCACGGGGTCCCAAGGCCAGAAATACTGGGGCCAATAAACTATTATTGGCTTTGCCTCGTTCTTTTCGTGATATGCTTTTTTGTTATGAGGATGATAGTTAATTCTTCATTCGGTCTCAGCATCAGGACCATCCGAGAAAATATGGAACGAGCGAAGTTCATCGGAATCAACGTTAGACGATACCAACTGCTCAGTTTCATTATCGCTGGAGCGTTTGCGGGTCTGGCCGGTGGGATGCTGACAGAACTGAACCGTTTTGCTCAGACTGAATTTCTTTATTGGAGTAAATCGGCCGAACCCATACTGGCGAGCCTAGTTGGAGGTATGTACTCACTGGTGGGTCCGGCTATAGGATCTTCTGTTTTGATTTTCCTCAAGATTTTCCTACAACAGGTTCATAGGAGTATGGTAGAGGTCTGGGCGATTGTTCTGGGCAGCCTGCTATTAGTTGTTGTTCTCTTTGCGCCTCATGGGTTGGTGGGGCTTTATCGACAACTGTTTACTAGATCTTCGTCATGAATCGTTCCCTGAATGGAGTGTGAATCTCAAATGGCTGAAGCGGTCCTGAGTATCGAAAATCTTTCTAAGTCATTCGATGGGAATCAGGTCTTCAACAATGTCAGTTTCTCTGTGGAGCAAGGTGAACTGAGCGCGATTATCGGACCTAATGGGGCTGGCAAGACAACCCTTTTCAATTTAATTACTGGCGCTCTTGTTCCAGATGAAGGGAAGATCATTTTTCAAGGCCGGAACATTGTTGGAATGGAACCTTTCGACATTGTGAAACTGGGAATGGCCCGGGCTTTCCAAAGGACGAACATTTTCCCCAAAATGAGTGTGTTGGAAAATATTGTGATTACAATAATCACTAGGCTCAAGGGAAATCTTAGTTTTGTCAAACACTGGAACAGTTCTACCCGGATAAGACAGAGAGCTTTTGAAATTCTAGAAAGTGTCGGATTGGCTGATAAGGCTCATCACCTAAGCGGGACTCTTGCTCATGGCAATCAAAAACGCCTGGATATCGGGGTAGCGTTGGCTTTGGAACCCCAATTGCTTCTTCTTGATGAACCGGTGGCTGGAATGAGTCCCGAGGAAAGGTGGGAAACGGTCGAATTAGTCAAGGAACTATGGAACCGGATGAACGTTACCATGGTTTACATCGAGCACGACATGGATATAGTATTCGGGATTTCTCAGAAGGTTCGGGTCTTATGCTACAAAACCCTGCTGGCCGAAGGATCCCCTAGCGAGATTTCAGCGAATAAGCAGGTAATCGAAGCTTACCTCGGGGAAGAGGTGTAGCCATGCTTCTGGAAGTCCACGATATAAATACATATTACGGGTTGAGTCACATCCTGTTTGATGTTTCCCTGGAGGTTGACAAGGGAGAAGTAGTCGTGTTGCTCGGGAGAAACGGAGCAGGTAAGACTACAACCATGCGTAGCGTCATGGGGCTTACTCCTCCCAAAAGTGGAGCAGTAATCTTTAATGGCCGCGATGTCACCGGCATGGCGCCGTATAAAGTAGCCAGACTGGGCGTCGGGTTTGTCCCTGAAGATCGTAGGATATTCCCGGATCTCACCGTTCGCGCCAATCTTGAAGTAGGTTTACGGAAGGCTAAAGGCAATACTAATTGGACCATTGAACGGATTTATGAACTTTTTCCGAGATTGCAAGAACTAGCCAACCGTGGTGGGGGAAATTTGAGTGGAGGCGAACAGCAGATGCTGACTATTTCGCGTACTTTGATGGGCAATCCTGATCTTATACTACTTGATGAACCATCTGAAGGACTTGCTCCCATAATAGTAAAAGTACTCGGTGATTTTATTGATCTTCTAAAACGAGAGGGAACAACAGTTCTTTTATCTGAACAAAACGTCAAGTTTTCCCTCAAACATTCGGACAGGGCCTATATAGTGGATAACGGCCACATAAAATATCAGGGTACCATTGAAGAATTGGCCAGGGATGCCGAAGTGACAAAACGTTATCTCGCAGTGTGATCTACAAGTTTGGCCTCAAATTTCAAAAAAATAATACGCAGTATATTTAAAAGATGGACGAAATGACCGTCCCGGAAGTAATATGCCCTGGAATAAGGGAGTATTAGACTGGATTTCGTCCAAATTTCGAATTTTCTGGTTTTTTGAAATCCCTCCCCTGATTGTGAGACATAGGAGGGTCAATTTTTGTAAGCCTTGATTAACGGTCAGGTTTAAGCTTCATGGTTCAGGAAAACCCCTCAAGAAGTCAGAAAAAGAAAATACTTTTCATTGCGGCTATTGTATCGGTCGGTCTTATTTCACTTTTCTCCTATCATTCTATCCTGGGCTACTTTTTTACTGGCACTGACACCATCACTCTGATTGAAACCAGCCGGATCGAGTCATTAAAAGACTTCGCAAAACTGTTTGCCGAACCTCTCATGGCGGGATCCAAATTTATTGACGTAGCCAAATTTTTTCGTCCAATCTCCTCGCTTTCTTATTCACTGGATTATGCTATTTGGGGCCTGAGTCCTTTCGGTTTCCAACTGACCAACCTGTTATTAAACACTTTTGTGGCTATTCTCGTAATTACGGTGATGCTTCGTTTGTCGTCCGGAGATCTTCTGTTCGCTTGGCTCAGCGGGTTGATATTTGCGTTACACCCTATTCTCATTGAAAGTGTTCCTGCCACCGATAGACGTCATGACCTCATTGCGGCCGTGTTTCTGTTACTTTCGCTGTGGTTTTTTTTAAAGAGCCGTAAGTCTAATCTGGACTACAAGTGGTCTATATTCTTATCGCTCATTTTTTATATCTTGGCCTTGGGCGGTAAAGAGATCGCTGTTATTCTGCCGGCCATTATTTTCTGCCAGGTTTTATTTTTTTCCAAAGAGAGTAGTTGGCCGGGAAAATTGATCTCTTCGCTCAAAATAACCTCCCCGTTCATCGTGATAACATCGGCCTATCTATCATGGCGTACAGTAGTCCTGGGCGGGTTGGGCGGCTATACCAGGACGGATCCTTGGGAATATGCGGACATATATCATTATCTCATAAATCTTTTTCACAATTACTTCATAGACCTGCTTTATCCCAGCGATCCGTGGGGTGTGCTGGACTGTTGTTACGCCAACTGGTGGACACTTGTGATGCTTTCGTTTTTTACTTTTTATTTGGGTCTTTACCTGGTGGGATCCTTGTCCGGCCAGGATTCATCGCACAGACGAAAATCGGGCCGACTGCTTTGCTTTCTGGCCTCCTGGATTTTAGCTCCTTTGCTACTATTCATGGTCACCCTGACTTTTGCGCACAGGAGCATGTACATTCCCGTGATTCCTTTTAGCGCCCTCCTAGCTTACCCTTTGGCCGAAAGTATCAGAGCTTTCTGGAGGGCTGGTCTAGAATATCAAAATACCGGATTTCGATCTTCAGGGCTGTTGGCTACACTAAAACCTCAAGGATTGGTCCTGACGATCGGAATGCTTCTCCTTTCCTATTTGTTCATATACTCCCCCGTAGTGAGAAGTTATGATCAATGGGAAATGAGCGGGCGAATGGGAAGACTCATACTGACCAAGTTGGCTACAGGAACCACACAATTCACCCAAGACTGTCGAGTCAACCTCTACAATGTTCCAGAGTGTTTAAGATCTTATGAGAAAAAAGAACCAAAAGCCAAGGACGTAACATATCTGAGCGATTACAGTATCAAATCCTGGTTGAATCTTTGTGGTTTCCACAGAAAGCTCGAAGTAGTTATCCATAGCAGATCGAGACCCTGGGATTTTACCGGGGATCTGAGCGTAGCAATGTTGAAACTCGGAAAAGAGAACCTTCGGGCAATAGTTAGAATGAAAACCGTTCGAAGAACAAGTTACCTATGGTAAAGAGGAATCTTGGAGGTGGAAGTGGTTCATTTTGTAAAACCTCCAAGGAGCCGGAAAGTTGACGCGAACCAGACTAAGAACATATTTAATTGTCCTTGCCGTTGTCGTAAACATAATCAATTTGCTGCCGGTCCTACAAAGCCCTTTTCTAGGGGATGACGCATGGCGAGAATCCTGTATAAGGGGAATCTCTTCACTGACCCGCGCTGATCTTGGCCAAATCTGCTGGAGCACAGTTCAGGATTACATTAGGGATGGGCGATGGTATCCTCTTGTGGTCTACTATTATCCGGCGTTCTATTATCTTGACAGGCTCTTTTATAAAATTGGCGAGATCGTATTTGTTCTAATCAATGTCTTATTGTTCGGTTATCTTGTACAACTTATAACCCGAAATAAGAATTTGTTTGTACTTGTCTTGCTGGTTGCCCCGTTATTCTTCCAGTTTAGATTCTACCATGATCCCATCCTCTCTTATTATTATTTGATGCAGATAGAATTTGCGCTTGCGGAAGCATCCCTAATTTTCTTTATATGGTACATTCGGAAGCCGCAGCTTATAAAGCTTGTGGCCAGTGTGTTCCTATTTGCTATCCTGTTGCTGGTTTATGAGGCGTTTTACTCTTTTTGCGCAATTTATGCTCTCGTAGGTTATCTGGAGCTTGGTGTCTCTGAAAAGAAAAAGATTTTCAAGCTTTCAAGTCCCTTTTTTGTCCTGGTTGCTGTGAACCTCACCGTAGCGCTTGTCATAAGAACCATGTTTCACACGAGCTATGAAGGGACGACACTGAGCCTCGAATTTTGGCCCTGGTTTACCGCTTTTCTAAAACAGGTTTTCGCGGCTGTTCCACTAAGTTATTTCTTCTCATTCGGACATTTGGCGCAAGCCTGGGATTATGCAGGCGCCTATTTTCTTAATCAACTTGTGGCAATTACTGTCCTGTGGGTTGTTCTATGGATCTTTAACTGGGACTATCTATCTGGTGAAGATTCAGATGTCTCTATGAAGGGAATAAAGGCTCTTGGTGTTTTGGGACTTGGTTTTTGGATTTTTCCGGCCTTTTTAGTGACTTTGTCGGCCAAGTACCAGAGGGAACTGAAATGGGGATTGGGGTACCTGCCGGTTTACGTTTCATGTTTCGGTCTTATGATGATAGCGTTGATGTTCCTTACTTGGGTAAATAATACGCTGCGAAACACGAGAAAAATGTTTCGGGGATCAGCGATGATAGCAACTGCGTTGATTGGGGCCGCTGTGGTGGGACTTAATTTTACGAACAACAACATTGTAGTCCAGTGTTACAATGATGCGGAACATTATCATCGGAGTCTGATGGAGAAGGCCTTGACAGATGGTCTGATGAACGGAGTGCAAGAGGGGTCGTTCCTGACCTTTGGACTACCGGTTCGCAGTTGGGATGAGCCTGCCTTTTACCGCATGCATTCCGGCCTTGAGCTACAGGTAGTCAAGCCGCCAGGTTTTGAAATGGACCCTCAATTGGGAACAATCTCCTACAGACAGGCGTTTAAGGATTATTCTGTTCCATCGAGCAGTGGAGACGTATACGACTTTGATCTCCCTAGAATTCCCAGGCGCGACTTTACAGGGTATTCGGCTGAATTTCAAAGAGCGCAAGGGGTAATAGTACACAGGAAGTCGGCTCCAAACAGAGATCTGAAGAGGCCCCTGGTATATTTTGTCAAGTACGAAGCTGAAGCTAAAGACCTGGGATACGCTGTCCTCGCTCACGTGACAAAGCTGGAAACTCGAAGTGATCTGCTTCAAACAGCCGTCGCGGACTCCCTGCGTGTCTACGTTCGTATTCCAGTCGGGAAATCCTACAATGACATCTTGTTGACAGGAAACCGAATGGACCCTCATTCCATGAAAATAACGGAAGCGTTCCTTCTGAAAGAGAATGATCTCAATTTATTGTCATCTGATGATCGCGGAAAAATGTTCGAGGTCCCTCTCGGTTTCATTGAAGGGGGAGTTGATCCAAAATCTGTAGTCGCTACTTTAACGATGGTTGAAAACTAATCCGGCTATTGGAGATGTATCGATATTATTTCGAACATGATAACGGGCTCTACACCTTCAAAATAAACAGTGTGATTCTATTTGTGATCTGCCGCAAATTTGACAATGTTAATCCAGGCTTTCTCGCTGCTATTGCTGCCGGCCACTTGCTCAACGAAATCTTGGTTTCTTGCCAGACGACTTAGCATTCCAAGAATTCGAACCTGGACACTGGGGTCTGATGCAGGCGCCAGTATGAGGAACACCAATCTTGTCGGAGTCTCAGTCGGAACGTCCAATACTCCTCGGGAAGGTATTCCAAGAGCTACTAAAGGCTCCTTTATTGTAGCAACGCGAACATGTGGGAAAGCGATCCCTTCGTTAAAGAATGTCGATGATTCATTTTCCCGATTCAACAATTTGGTAACAATATCCTCTGAAGAACCACCGGATTCGCGAGCGACCTTTTCGGTAAGTTCCCGAAGCAATTTTTCCCTCGTGATAGGTTCATTCCACAAGATTATCCTGTTCGGCGCAAGAAGAGTAGTCACGCTGATAGTAGTAGGGTTTGGGCCCGACGCATGGCGGCGATCTTCGACTATTCCGGTCTTCGAGGTTTCATTGTCTCCTTGAGATACGACAGGTTCGTGTGTATCTAGCACTACTATTGTAATTCCCCGTGCCTCTTCGATGAGAAGTTCAACCAGACTTCGTTTGCCGAGAAATCTCTTCCAAAATGGAATTTTTCCGGGGCTGCCAATAACAACATGTCCGACTCTGTATTCTTTCACGAAGCGCAGTATCGTCTTTGGCACATCTTCCCCATTGTACGTGAAAACTATGGCCCCCAATTGCTTTGCAAGAGTCAATGTCTCAGACAGGATAGTCTGTGTTCTCGGATCGATCACGGTTGGCGCTTCTGAGGGCGTTTGGACATATAGAGCATACCAGTTCCGGTTCAATCTTCCGGCCAAACGAGAGGCGTAACGAAGTAACTTTGCGCTGTTAGGTCCTCTCGAACTCAGGCAGACCATGACTTGATCAGGCGCTATCTGGTTTTCGTCTTCAAGATTTTCCCTTCTTTTTAGATCAATCTGAGAAACAAGTTCACGAAGAGTTAGCTCCCTTAAAGTTTCAAGGTTGTCGCTTGTGAAGAAATTGGAAAGGGCCGTCTGAATTCGTTCCGCTGGATATATTTTACCTTCCTGGAGACGTTTTTGTAGGTCTTCCGGTGACAGATCAACATTGACTATTTCATCAGCTTCTCCCAATATCCAGTCGGGTAGACGCTCCCTGACTTTAACGTGGACGGTTTTTTCAACAGTGTCGTAAAGGCTTTCCAGATGCTGAACGTTCAAAGTCGTTATGACGTGTACGCCTGCCGCCAGGATTTCCTGAACATCTTGATATCTTTTCTGATTCTTGCTACCCGGCATATTGGTATGAGCGAGTTCGTCAATTAAAGCTACTTGAGGTTTTCTGGATAGGACAGCGTCGACATCCATCTCTTCAAGTGTAATTCCTCGGTATTCCTCCTTGCGTTTTGGGATGACCTCCAATCCTTCTATCAGACTTTGTGTCTCAGAACGGCCGTGTGTCTCCACCAATCCGATAGCGACATCTATACCATCGGCTTTCAACCTGTGGCCTTCGAGCAGCATCTGGTAGGTCTTTCCTACTCCGGCGCCATAGCCCAGGTAAATCTTAAACCGCCCCCTACGGGCCCGACGGATCATCCTCAGAAAACTACCCGCTCTATCTTCGGCTAGAGTCTTCAAAATTACCTCGCGTCGAGTGATAAATTCAAAGCCAGCACATTGACTCTGGGCTCTCCCAATATATAGAAATCCCTACCCTGAGTGTTGGCTTCGATTTTTTCGACTACAGTTTTTTCTTCTATGCCTCTAGCCTTCGCGACTCGCGGCACCTGTAATAAGGCGTTCCTGACGGTGATGTGGGGATCAAGACCGCTGGCTGAGGCGGTTACGGCGTCCGCGGGCGCTTGAACGTTCAACGGCAAGTTGTTTTCCGCTCGATACGCCTCAACACGCTCCTTAACTGAATCTATTAATTTCTTTGATATTGGCCCCAAGTTGCTGCCCCCCGAACTCGTAGCGTCATATCCTCCATCTCCCGCCGCTGAAGGCCTTGGATGAAAATACTTTGAGTCGGTAAAATTTTGACCAATGAGTTTGGAGCCGACAGTCCTGCCATTTTGTATGATTAGCGAGCCATTTGCTTTCTCTGGGAACAGCGCCTGAGCTACGCCCCATATCAACGCTGGATATAAGCCACATAAGATTATAGCCAAAACGATAGTTGCAACCAGGGATATTCGAAGCTGGGAAATTAAATAGTTCATTGAGAATCCTCCAATTCTACGCTAGTCGCAGCGCCGAGACAAACAAGTCGATCAGTTTTATTCCTATAAATGGCGCCACAAGTCCTCCAAGCCCATAAACAAGTAGATTACGGCGTAACAACTTGGCCGCGCTCAAAGGTCGAAAGCGAACCCCACGCAAAGCAAGCGGAATGAGTGCCACAATGATGAGCGCATTAAAAATTACTGCGCTCAAGATGGCGCTTTGCGGCGATTGAAGCTGCATGATGTTCAGTGGACTTATGACCGGGAATGTGGCGACGAGCATCGCTGGGATAATAGCAAAATATTTTGCGGCGTCGTTTGCGACGCTGAATGTAGTTAAAGCGCCCCGTGTCATGAGCATTTGTTTTCCTATTTCCACTATCTCAATAAGCTTGGTAGGGTTTGAATCAAGATCTACCATGTTGCCGGCTTCTTTGGCTGCTTGTGTCCCCGTATTCATCGCTACTCCAACGTCGGCCTGCGCCAGCGCAGGGGCGTCGTTTGTCCCGTCACCCGTCATGGCGACAAGATGCCCGGCGGCCTGCTCCTTACGAATAAGGGCCAGTTTGTCTTCAGGTCGGGCCTCTGCTAGAAAGTCATCTACTCCTGCTTCCTTTGCGATCGCTGCCGCAGTTAACCTGTTGTCACCAGTGATCATGACGGTTTTGATCCCCATCGAACGGAATCGTTCAAACCGGTCTTTCAATCCGCCTTTCACAATGTCCTTGAGATGGATGACACCCATGGCTTTCTCATTCTCAGCCACTATCAGAGCCGTTCCACCAGAATTGGATATCCTTGCGACAGCGTCTTCGACAGACGCCGGCAGGTGGCCTCCAACAAATTTAATTACTGCGTCAGGCGCTCCTTTTCTGATTCGTCTGGTGTCAATATCCACACCACTCATTCGAGTTTCCGCCTTGAAGGGGATGAATGTGGCGGTCGGCATTTCAGAGAGCGTTCGCCCTCTAAGTCCGTATTGTTTGGCGAGTATAACAATGCTCCTCCCTTCCGGTGTTTCATCAGCCAACGACGCCAGTTGCGCCACATCGGCCAATTCCTCGGCCCGCACTCCGTGAGCGGGTATGAATTCGGTCGCCTGCCGGTCACCCAATGTAATAGTTCCGGTCTTGTCCAGGAGTAGAACATCAACGTCACCCGCTGCCTCGGCGGCTCGACCACTCATCGCAAGCACATTCTTTTGTACCAGACGATCAATTCCCGCTATACCGATTGCGCTTAAAAGACCACCAATCGTAGTTGGTATGAGACAAACCAAAAGAGCGGTCAAAACAGTAATTGAAAAAAACACTCCGGAATAAGCTCCGAAAAATTTCAGGCTAAAGATTACGACGAGGAAAATTATTGTCAAAGCGGCCAGTAGAATTGTGAGCGCTATCTCATTCGGCGTTTTCTGGCGTTGAGCCCCTTCAACCAGGCTGATCATGTGGTCAAGGAAACTTTCTCCAGGGTTGGCTGTTACCCTTACTATGAGAAAATCCGACAGTACCCTCGTGCCCCCTGTCACTGAATTCCTGTCTCCGCCGGCTTCTCTGATCACTGGAGCGGATTCCCCCGTAATTGCTGACTCATCAACGGACGCTACACCCTGGATTACCTCGCCGTCGGCCGGGATGGTCTCACCGGCTGAAACAACAACTTCATCGTCTTTTCTTAATCTATCCGCTGAAATATCCTGCTGTACGAGACCATCCTGAAGTAGGCGATGGGCTGTGGTTTGGGAGCGAGTCTTGCGTAAAGCGTTTGCCTGGGCCTTGCCCCGTCCCTCAGCTACCGCCTCGGCAAAATTGGCGAATAACACCGTAAACCATAGCCAGACAGCGATTTGAACACCGAAGCCGAATGACTCAGTCTCTGGTTTGAAAATGATGCTCGCCGTGGTTATGGCCGCGCCAATTTCCGTGACGAACATAACGGGATTTTTCAACATAGTTATTGGGTTGAGTTTCTTTAAAGATTCTACAACCGCTTGACTTAATATCTCACGATCGAAGATTGAAAGCGCTTTCGCAGTCATCCTGGTTTATCCTCTTAAAATAAAATATTCGAATGAGCCATTAGATAGTGTTCGACAATTGGGCCAAGTGATAGCGCTGGGAAAAACGTCAATGCGCCAACTATCAAAACTGTGCCTGTCAGCAGTATCGTGAAGATAGGACCGGACACAGGGAAACTGCCTTCACTAGGAGGAACCAATTTCTTTTTCGCAAGATTTCCCGCTAGAGCGAGGACGGGAATGATCATAAAAAATCTTCCAAGAAGCATCGCTATTCCCAGGGTAATGTTATACCAATAGGTGTTGGCGTTCAGTCCCGCAAAAGCGCTGCCATTATTTCCTGTAGTGGACGAGTACGCATACAGGATCTCGCTGAAGCCGTGTGGTCCTGAATTGTTCAAACCCGCAAGGCCCCATGAACTTGTAGCCGCCCAAGCAGTGAAACCAAGAATGCTCAAGACAGGGACCATTATAAACATGACGCTTGTTTTCACATCGTAGGCTTCAATTCTTTTGCCGAGGTATTCCGGAGTTTTCCCGATCATCAGACCGGCAAGAAACACAGCAAGCACAACAAAGACGATCATGCCATACAGTCCGGCGCCAACACCGCCGAAGATTACCTCTCCCAACTGCATATTGAGTAAAGGAACCAATCCGCCCAAGGGAGTAAAGGAATCATGCATCGCATTGACAGCTCCACACGAAGCGTCAGTAGTTACAGTGGCGAAAAGGGCTGAATTAAAAATTCCGAAACGTGTCTCTTTGCCTTCCATGTTTCCTGACGAAGCGTCAACGCCCACCGCCTGGAACCGGGGATTGACGGTGCTCTCGGCCCACCAACAGACGAGGAATCCGATCAGGAAAATTGCAGCCATAGCGCTCCATACGGCCCAGCCGTGTCTCTGGTTCTTAACAACCCGTCCGAGATAGTACGTCAATCCGCTAGGTATTAAAAAAATAGACAGCATTTGAAGAAAATTGGAAAGAGGTGTTGGGTTCTCATAAGGGTGAGCCGCATTGGCGTTGGTAAAACCACCACCATTTGTTCCCAACATTTTTATGGCCACTTGGGAAGCCATAGGGCCTTGAACGATGGTCTGAACGTCAACTTTCCTTTGCTCCATTACCAGGTTGCCCTGGGTATCCTTGATTTCTTGTCCGTCGGCATCTTTTTTGGGAACCTGAGAGGTGTAAGGTTCAATAACTTGCGCCGTTTCGTACGGCTTAAAGTTTTGGATCATCCCTTGAGATACCAGAAATACGGAGTAAATAAGGCAAATCGGCAAAAGCAGGTAGAGGGTCCCACGAATCAAGTCCGTCCAGAAGATTCCGATAGTTCTCGAGGAATTCCTCGCAATGCCTCTTACGAGGGCAGCGGCGATCGCTATTCCAGTAGCTGCGGATGCGAAATTATGGAATGTCAACCCTACCATTTGTGAAAGATATGACATGGTTGATTCACCGGCATAGCTTTGCCAGTTAGTGTTTGTGGTGAAACTTATGGCCGTATTGAAAGCAAGCTGGTCGGTAACAGGGCCTAATCCTTGAGGATTCAACGGCAACAGATGCTGCAATCGTAGAACTGAGTAAGTAAATAATACTCCAACGAGACTGAACGCTATCAATGAAAATGTATACTGTTTCCAATCCTGTTCCTTTTTAGGATCAATACCCAACAAAGAATAAAGCAACCGCTCCACGGGCCGCATGACAGGATCCAAAAAAGTCTTGCCTTCGACATCCAAGACTTTAGTCAAGTAGACCCCCATGGGCTTGGTCAAAACGAGCAGAAGACCAACAAACAGCGCTAATTGTATCCACCCAAAATAATCCATTATTCTTTTACCTCGTCAGAACTTTTCAGGCCTGAGAACCGTTATGAAAAGATACACAAGAAGAATCACGCCAATTAAACCCACAACAATGTTAAACATCGTTCAAATCCTTTCCCACGCAACGCAATATAAGACGCACAGCCCAAAAAAGACTACGAGACTCGATATGAAAATCAAATCAATCATACTAGACCTCCTTCTCAAGAGCGGTATCCGAGCGTTTCAGCGAAAAGACGAAAATACTTCCTTCAGACTCACGGCTTTCAACGGTCACTGTACCGCCATGCGCCTCTACGATTTCCTGAACGATTGAGAGTCCCAAGCCCAGTCCCGATTGAATAGTTTGTCCTGGAACTCGAAAAAAATGCTCCAGAATCCTTTTTAGATATTGGCCAGGGATACCTCTTCCTGTGTCAGATACTGAAAACTGAACAGCATCTTCGGAACTGGTAACTTCTATACGGACCAATCCTCCGGGATCAGTATATTTAACCGCGTTAGAGAGCAAGTTCGCAAACACCTGGGAAACCATCACAGGATCTGCCAGAACATCCGGCAAGTCATCCGGCGCATGTACTTCCAGCGTAAGTCCTCGGTCTGTAGCCACGCTCCGAAAAGGTTCGACAGATTCAAAAACCAATTCCTGAGGTCGAACGCTCTTAATTTCCATGCTTGTTTTCCCAGATTCTATACGGCTTATGTTTAGCAGTTTCTCAATAATTGAATTAAGACGGTCACTTTCTTCCCTGGCTGCGACCAGGAGTTCAGCCTGTTTTTCCGTTAGCGTCCCAACTTTTTCTTCGAGTAGCAAATGGAGCGACATCCGAATTGATGTCAGCGGTGTTTTAAGCTGGTGAGAGACCGTTGATACGACTCCTTTTTTCATCTCGTTTTGCTCTCTCTCCAGAGTGATGTCTGAAATGATAATAATCACACCCGTGGGCTTCCCGTAGCTATCCAGAACCGGAACCGCCTTTGGGCGAAAATAATGTTCCTTTCCCTTGATAAATCTCTGGATCAGGGACTGGTCGCTTGGAGGCTCAGCCACACAGGCTGTTAGAATAGCCTCGTTGTAGAGATCAACAATTCCTTCCCAAGCCAGTTTATTTATCGTTTCATTTGGTCGGATATCAAATGCTCGCAAGGCGGACTCACTGGAGATCTCAATCAATCCGTCCGCGTTCACAATGGCGACAGCCTCCGGTAACGCCCTAAAAGCTTGTTCCATAGAACGTCTCATTTGGATCACTTGCGCCCGGTCACTGCGTCTGAACTCTCTAAGGCTCGTCGCCATATCATTAAACGCGTCAGCTAGGGCCCCAATCTCGTCTTTGGAACGTGATGGAACTACCAGGTCCAAATTCCCCGCCTTTATTTCCAAAGCTGATGACGTTAATTTTGCTATTGGCCTAAGAATCCACCTGCCAATTAGAAGCATGAACGCAATCGCCAAGGAAGCTCCTACCAGGAGCAAAACCGTCATGCTTCGTCGAGCGGACAGGGCTTTTCGACGAGCGTAATCATTGGCGTGGATCATATTCTGCTGGTTCATCTCCAATATCTCATCAGCGGCCATCTTTATTTGCCGAAACAAAGGAAAGAGTTGATCAAAGTAAGTTTTCTTGGCCTCCTCCTGTGATCCTCCACGCTGCCTTATCGATGTCATCACCTCGTTATATTTGTTAAATAGTTTTTGAATATGCGCCGCCTTTTCGTCTTCTCCCGGAATGGTAATGTTTTGGAGTTCAACGTCGAGGGCCTTTTGGAAGGAATCTCTGTTTTTATCTATGAGATCGGATCCTTCCTGTGTATAGCCAAGAAGAGTGAACAAGATCCCACTATCCATACGTTCCAGGGCTTCTTTCATATCCTGGCTCGCAATTACGCTCCTATAATTTTCTTTCAAAATAACGTCTATTGAACCACCAAGTTCAGAGAACAAGGTGACGCTTTCGAGACCGATAATCACAATTACGGCCAGCAATCCACCGAACCCAAGAGACAGCTTTTGCCTAATTCCAAGCATGCAATTCCTCCGTTAATCATGATAGGCAAGGATGGCGCCAAAGAGTCAATATCAATTGTGCTCTAATTCTAAGATGTTAACTTAACGGCTTGTCGTGGTGAGTGGAGATTTGCAATGGATGCCTTAAACAACCTTGCGTTTTGCAATGCGCAGGAACTTGATTGGTTTTGGCGAAGTCTTGGTTTTTTTATTCTAGATTCCATATTGTTTCCGACGTCGCCAAAGTGTGGCCTGATCAATACCAAGTATGTCCGCTGCTTCCTGAAATGATCTGCTACCAGCCAGCACCCGTCGGATATGTTCTTCCTCGATCCTGCTCAAACTTACTGGATCGCCTATTTTCATGGTGGTGTCACACGACACCATCTTGTTCGGTAAATATTCTGAGCCAACTTTGTCGTTGGGGCAAAGTATTGCGGCGCGCTCCACAACATTTCTCAATTCCCTTACGTTTCCCGGCCACGAATATTCTTGAAGGTAAGTAATGGCTTTGCCGCTAAATCCGTTCAAGGGGCGATGGTATTTGCGGCTGAAAAAGTTTAGTGATTTCTCTGCGAGAGCGACTACGTCCTGGGGCCTATCCCTTAATGGCGGAATCTCTATCTGAATTACATTTAGGCGATAAAAAAGATCCTCCCTAAACTTCACTTCTTCTACAGCCTGCTCTAAGTCTACGTTGGTGGCTGATATTATTCGTACGTTTGCCTTTCTGGTTTTGTGCGACCCCATGTGCTCATATTCCCGATCCTGCAGAAAGCGTAAGAGTTTTGGTTGAACGGGGAGAGGAAGTTCACTAATTTCGTCGAGAAAAAGAGTCCCGTCTTCACAAGACGCTATCCGGCCTGGATTATCTCTGACAGCTCCTGTGAAAGCTCCTTTAACGTGGCCGAACAATTCACTTTCCATCAGTTCCGAGGAAAGGGTTGGACAGGAAATTAATCCAAAAGGCTTTGACGCTCTATCGCTCCAACCGTGAATCTGGCGGGCAAGCATGGTCTTACCTGTTCCGCTCTCTCCCCGAATGAGCACCGAAGCCTCTGTGGGAGCTACTTTTTTAGCCAGACTAATGGCTCTCTGCATAGTGGGGTTGGCGCTTGAGAAATCTATCTCAGGACCAGAGCTGCCAATTTCTTCCTGCAAGCTTGAAAGCCTTTGCTCCAGAGATCTTATGGAGCCAACTTTCTCAACAGCAAGTCTGACTTGTGACGGTGTAAAAGGTTTTTGAATGTAGTCGGACGCGCCTCTCCGGGTAGCCTCGATAGCTGTTTCGATAGACGAGTAGGCGGTAATGATAATCACCTTTAACCAGGGCGAGGATGCAATAAGGGGCTGAATCAAGTCCAGTCCGTCGTCCGGACCTAGCCGCAAGTCCACAAACGCTATGTCAAAAGACCTTTCGGAAGTCTCTGAGATGGCGTCCCTAACATTACTTACAGCCACGACTCTGTGTCCGTCGGATTCAAGGCAAACTGTAAGTGTTCGGCGAATATTGGCTTCGTCATCAACGACAAGAATATTCAATGAATTTGGCATAACGCATTCGCCCAGCTTGTCAAAAGTGACTTTTGTAGCTTTCCCCCAATCATTAACTAAAGATATATCCTGGTCAACGCTTATAAAGGGACCCCTTGAAATAATTGAACCGGAAATGTTTTCTGGAAGTTAAGTAAGAAAAATAAAGGCAAAAGGAGGTGCGAAAAGACAAAGAAACCAGATCATCCGGCCAAAAGATCCTGCCTATCCATTAGAAACTCTCTGACTACCCGTAGTGTCTTGACCAGAGGACGATGCTCTCTAAGCTCCAGGACCCACCAGTCGCATAATGGCAAAGATGTCAGGATTCTGAGACGCCATTCGATGTCTGACAGTTCTGTTGGCGGTGTGTGTTGGTTGCTGGTTTCTTCGTGATAGACGTGCGCGTTTAAAATTCGCCCAGGGTGAGCGTATGCAAAGTCTTCAAGGTCATAAGCGCCGCTGATAACTGTTTGACTGGCTCGGGCGTGACCAATGTCCAAAGTCCCCCAACACTCTGCTTTTCTAAGAAGTTTTTCAAAAAGATCCGGCCTGCTGGTCCAGCCCCAAGCCAGGTTTTCAAGGCAGACACGCAAACCGATTCCTCTCGCGAAATCCGTCAGGTTTGATAAGCTCGTCACAGTAGTTTGCCATGATATTTCACCGGATAAGGCTTGACGATCCAGTCCGATATGAAGTGTTACATGGCGCCCGCCAAGCCTGGAAATAAGTCGACAGGCCCTGTAGAAAAAAGTCCTATCATGATCAGCGTGTTCCTGATTCTTTCTGCCGATCTCTTTTCCCAAAAAGTACAGATGATAGCGGATTTCTATTGGATTCAATACCTTGTGTTTGCGGACAAGCTCTTTTTCTTCCTCATCTGAAGAGGGGAGATCATCAGGTGTAAATGTCCAGTCTATCCCTGAGAACCCGTAGTCCAAAGCGTATTCTCGGAGTTTGTTTGTATTTTGTATGAAGTTACAACAGGCAAGTTTCGGAGAATTCATGAGCCTAGATCCTGTCTATAAGCGAGTTAAGCCACCGAACCCATCATGGTTCACTTCAATAATATATCAATTTAAACGATAGAGAAAATAGAAAATGGCTATTTGTCATGAAAGTCTCAAAAAATTTCTTCCAGCAAATCATCAACAAGTTTCTTCCGTTCAAATTCAGAGGAACCAGATGTAGCTACGATGGTTCCTTCCTTCATAACAAAAATTTGATCAGCGATTCTCTGAGCCTGGCTAAGACTATGTGAGACGGCGACAATAGTATAATTTCTCTGGAGTTCCTTCAAAAGCTCCTCTATTTTTTCCGACGCTTTGAAATCAAGAGATGCGGTCGGTTCGTCCAGAAGAAGGATCTCTGGTTCAAGCGCAAGCGCTCTCGCAAGACAAAGCCTCTGTTGCTGACCACCCGACAAACTGGACGCCGGTTCCTTGAGACGATCCTTTACCTCCTCCCACAGATGTGCCAGGGTTAACGAGTTTTCTATGCGGTGTGAAATTTCTGCAGATTTCAAATTCAAGACCAATTTGAGAGGCAGAGACAGGTTTTTCTCAATAGTAGTGGGTAGTGGATGCGGGGTTTGAAAAACCATGCCTACTCGGCGTCTCAAGCGCTCCAGAGGAAATCTATCTCCGTAAACATCGATCGGACCATCTTTAAAATTGATCCTGATCGTACCCTGGGTCCTGGAACCGGGCATTTCTTCATTTAGACGATTCAACGATCTGAGAAATGTGCTCTTGCCGGCTCCTGACCGTCCGACGATGACCGACAATTTGCCGGAAGGTATTTTAATGGACAATCCTCTGATGACGATACGTTTGTAAAAACTGACAAATAGATCGTGAACAATAACTGAGTCCAACGTTTCTTTGGCCAGGGTCAACGCGATTCTCCGGATATTCTGTTATGTAACCAGTTTGCGGCTTGAAAGAGTGTTCCCGTCAGAATCAACAAAACCAGCGCTGCCCCGAAACCACGATTTAACTCTTCAGGTGTGCGATATTCAGCCGCCAAATAGTAGATCGTAAAGGGCAGGGCTTCGAATTTATCTGTTATAGCGCCGGGCAGTCCAGAATTCGCAACTACTCCGGTCAACAAGATGACGGCTGTATCCTCAGCCGCTCGACCGATTGAGAGGATGACCCCACTCATTATTCCGCGGGAAGAGAGAGGTATAAGAACATGCAAAATATTTTGCCACTTCGTGAAGCCAAGTCCTATCCCTGTGAGGCGAACAGCGGCGGGTAATGCTACAAGAGCGGTCTGTGTTGTTCTTATGAGATAAGGGAGAACAAGAAAAGCTATGCAGACGGACGACAATAACAAACAAGTGTTGGCTTCGGGCAAAAAAGTTTTTCGTAAAAACAGAACCATGGCAAAGCCGAAGAGCCCCATAATTATAGAGGGCATTCCTGCCAACAGGTCTATTGCAAAATCGATAATAGATCTTATCGGCCTGGAAACGGTGTACTCAGCAAGAAAGATCCCTGCCGAAATGCCTAAAGGTACAGCGAGGATACAGGAGAAAAAAACCAGAAGCGCAGTTCCGACCACTGCCGGCCATATCCCATCCCAAACTGGAGCGTTGCCGAACAATGCGTCGTATGGAGAGACATCTCCAAAAAACAGGGAGAGATTTATGGTTGTTAATCCGTGGCTTACCAGAAATCCAACGAAGATAACGAAAGTTGTGACAGTCAAAATTGCGCAGGCGTAAGACAGAAATGTCGCGGCTGTTTCTATGAATTTTGTCATTTATTAAAGTCTCGGGAGACGCGAGCCCCCAGCCGGATGAAACGCAAGGTCCCATTTACTGCGGCAGACATCCCAAAAAGTATAATGCCGGAGGCGAACAGGGAATTGTAAGAGGAACTTCCCGCTTCGGTAGAAACCACCAGAGCTATATGCGCGGTGAGCGTGCGAATCGAGTCCAGTAAAGAATCGGGAATCTGAGGGGCGTTGCCCGCGAGCATCAAAGAAATAATCGTGTCGCCGACAGCTCGGCCAAAACCAAGAATTCCAGCGGCAAATAACGCCTGATAGCTCGCAGGGATTAGAACCCAAACGATTTGACTAACTCGCTTGAAGCCAAGCGCTGCCGCAGTGAGTCGGATTCCGGGATCAATTTGCTCGAATTGAGTGTGTATGAGTAGGACAACTGTGGGGAGAACAAGGGCGCTTAGAGTAATGGAAGCTGCCAGCCATGAAAATCCGGTTCCGTGATGAAAGGCGCCCCTCACCATTGGGACAAGAAGAAAAACGGAGACAAAACCATACACGACCGTAGGGACACTCGTCATCAAGCGGACGACTAGAAGAATCAAACTTGAAAACCATTTTGGGGCCAATCCGGACGCGCAACAGCAAACCCCCAACCCCACCGGGAACGCCAGACACATGGATGTGGCGCCAAGACAAATCGAGCCAATCGCCATGGGGATAATTCCAAACTGTCCCTGGACAGGCTTCCAACTCCAAGACAACACGGTGGAAATTTGTTCTTCATGAAAAATTGGTAAGGCGAAATAGCAAATGAAGCCAAAAATGACGATTACTACAAACGCCGCAACCAGGGTCGCAAAAAAAAGACCTGTTTTAATTACTGTTTCGCTGGTACCCTGAAAAAAACTATTTTGACGGAATGTAGCCATACTTCTCAATAACGCCGGCTCCCATCGGGGACAGGATGTAATCTATAAAAGCCTGAGCGAGTGGGCTTGGGGCTCCTTTAGTATTCATATATAGTTTACGAACTACAGCATAGGATCCATTTATAGCGTTATCCTGAGTCGGCGCCGCTCCATCGAGGCTGATGGCTTTTACCGTTCGGTCCACATGCCCTATGCTCATGTAGCCAATCGCGTTCTCATCCTTAGATACAGCGATTTTCATGGCTCCGTTGGATGGGACGACGTTGGCGGTGTTCGCAATCGGCCCTTTCTTGAGTAAGATTTCCCAAAATACTTCTCTGGTTCCGCTCGCTTCGTCCCGCGTAAATAAATGGATTTCTTGTTCCTTTCCTCCAAGATCTTTCCAGCTTTTTATACGTCCTGAAAAGATATTTCTTACCTGTTCTGATTTGAGATCACTGATGGGGTTTTTGGGGTTTACAATGACTGCGACTCCATCAATTGCGAATGGAAAACTTTTGAGACCATATTTTTCGATCTCTTTTTCTGTAAGAGGTCTGCCAGTGTTACCAATACTTACCATACCCTCTCCGACTTTTTGAACGCCTACCCCTGAACCACCCCCAGCGATCGTAATCCTTATTTTCGGGTTGAACGCCATTATGTTTTGTGCGGCCTCTTTCATCACAGGCACATGCGCTGTCCCGCCCGCTAAGTCCAAGGTTCCCTGCATGTTGGCGAATTTATCCAGATCCCCCGCGTTTGCGGCTCCGGCAAATGACGTGATAACCAACCCAACAAGCGCAATGATTAAGAATCTTTGTACAAAGGTTGAAAACATGATGCCTCCTCTCGACATAAACCGGTAAAATTCTCGATGCGAACGCTTGATATCTCGACGGTATTGGTAACCACGGACATCAACAGTCAATGTTAATTTATGTCGTTGACTTGATAAACATTAAAATGATCTATAACTAACATTATATGGTCCTATATTCGGGGCGCCTGATGTGTCAAGAAAAAACAGGCCGAAAATGAGATTCGGCGTCAAGCGGAAACAGTAAATCGTCATTAAATAAAGAGCGCCGACTGAATTGATCTTGTCTAACAACTACTAATTAAGTAGTATTTTCGTGGAGCGCAAAACCATGGATCTGAAACGGATGGAAGTTTTTTGTAAGATAGTTGAACTGAAAAGCTTCACACGGGCGGGAGAAGCTTTGTCTCTGGCTCAACCTACAGTGAGTGAGCATATCCGCGCCCTCGAGACAACTCTGGGAGATAAACTTCTGGATCGCTTTAAAGGAGATGTTTTGCCAACTCCCGTGGGGCGTGTGTTTTACCAGTATGCGAAAAACATGATTCAGACCAGAGATGAGGCGTTCCAGGCGGTAGACCAGTTTCGCGGAAAAATGGCCGGTCAATTGAACTTGGCCGCCAGTTCGATACCGGGAACGTATGTCCTCCCTCGAATCATAGGAACATTCAAGGCCGCCCACCCGGCAAGCCAGATTGCTTTGCAAATTTCAGACACGTCTGGAACTGCGGACGCTGTAGCCGACGGAAGGGTTGATGTCGGTCTTGTTGGTGCACGTTGGCACCACCCAAAACTTACTTTCCAGGAAATTGTTTCTGACGAACTCGTTTTAACTGTATCTTCGAAGCATTTCTGGGCCGAAGAAAAAAGAGTCATAGAGGCGGACGAACTCTTTCATGAACCGTTCGTTATTCGGGAAACCGGTTCAGGGACTCGCATGGCCACTAAACAGATTATGGAGGAACATGGCCTGAGTGTTCGACGCTTTAATGTGATTGCGGAGATGGGAAGCACTGAGGCTGTTAAGCAGAGCGTAAAAGATGGTATGGGAGTGTCCATACTGTCGTCTCGCGCCGTGAGCGATGAGTTACGTCAAGGCGCTTTAGTCGCAATAGGAATTAGAGGACTTAAGTTTCAAAGGTCGCTTTATTTAATACAGAGACGAAATCGGCAAGCGTCTCCGCTTTGTTCGGCATTCCTGAGCCATGTCGATGGAGGGCTGCGTAAGGTAGGGCAGCGATCGTCTTCCGAAATCTGAGCAAAATAAAAATTCCGTATGAAATTTAATCTCCATGGGGTCAGTGTTGTGGAATTTCCAGGTTCTTTATTCCGTAGAGAGCTGCCCCTAAGGCGCCTATCATATCAGGCTCATCGGGGATCAATACTCCGCCAATCATTTCCCGCCTAACAAGCTCAACTATGCAAGGATTTCGAGCTACTCCACCTGAAAATACGATGGGGCCGGCGGTAGAAATTCTCCTTAACATGGATATCGAACGTTTCACCACTGAAAGGTGCAGAGCAAAAGCAATATCCTCAGGACGACCGCCTCTAGCCATAAGAGATGTCGCTTCAGCCTCGGCGAAAACCGTACACATACTGTTGATTTTAAGACCCTCAACTCCTGCCAGCGCAAAAACGCCAAATTGTTCGATCGGAACCTGGAAACTCGTGGCCATGAACTCCAAAAACTTGCCGGTTCCCGCTGCGCAACGGTCATTCATTTCGAATTTCTGAACTTTGCCTCTGGAATCCAATGAAATTGCCTTAGTGTCCTGACCTCCTATATCCAGAATCGCGTGGCATTCGGAAAACACATGCCTCGCCCCCAATGCGTGAGCCTGAATTTCAGTTATTGACTCGCCTCCAAAATTTTCTTGGGCGAGTTTTCGGCCGTAACCTGTCGCGATAAGCCGGCCCGTCTCTATTCCGTTAAGTAGCTTCCTGGCCTGGTCCAAAGGGTTAAATGTGGTTTCCACTCTTCTAGACACAGCTATCCTTCGATCGACGGAATCGATACTAACAATTTTAATTGTCCTGGACCCTATGTCGATGCCTGTGGTAACCAATGCCGACTCCTAAGCTAGGCTCGTTGCTGAAATCGCCTTGAAAGTCAAAGTGAGGGACCCTGATTCGTCATCCGGATCCCTCCAAGCGAGAGCACACGAAAACAGTGTTATTTAATTCGTTCTATGAAAGCTTCCACACGGGTTTTAAGTTGCTCGACATCTTCCATGCTATAATCCGTATCTATTCGGAGGGTTGGAATTCCAGCGTCTTCCAAAGCCCCCTCCACCGGCATGGCCTCCATCTGATAAGGCTGACAGAACTGCAATCCGTAGTGAATGACACCATTGGCGTTGTACGCCGCTGTCATATCCTTTACATGTTGGAGCCTGTCAGGATTCGGGGTAAATATTGCGCAATCTACCTGAAAATATCGATCAACAATAGCGTCCATCAACTGATCCAGAGTTGATCCCGTATCATCAGTAAGATTTCGGGTCCCTCTTTCTCCCACACAAGACTCTTCTCCAACAATTACAGCTCCACTTGTTTCTATAATCCAAGGAAGCTTCCAATTTGGAACAGCCATTGGGCAACCCGAGAGCAGGATTCTGGGGGAACCTTTGGGGATTGCTCCTGAACCTGTTTTTATTCTCTCTTCAAGCTCGTCACATATTTTGTTTACCGACTGTGTAAATCGAATCGGATCATCGTAAAAAAACACCTGATTGATAAGCAAAGCGTCAAGTCCGGAAATCGGAGCGGGGTCAGCCTTTCTCAATTGGGAAAGTCTGTATATGGCTCGACGTTTGTTGTTTACAATCTCTATGCCTTTCTTGAGCCTGGCCACATCAAGCGTTATTCCAGTAAGTTGTTCAACACGATCCTTGAATTTGTAATATTCGGCTTTTAGCAGAGATTTGCCTTCCGGACTTTTCATTTGAGGGAGGTCCATGACATAAAGATTGGGAACAAGGCGCCCAAACGCCTCGTAAGACTTTTTCTTTCCGTCACAGGTGTTTTCGCCAACGATCATGTCGGCCGATTCGATGTAAGGGCAAACCTTGCCCAACTTGAAGCCGAACGCGGATTTGATCAGGGAGCAAGTATTCCTAGGGAGCAGTTTTTCTACCTCTTCGGTAGCAAAATCCGCTCCAGTGCATAATCCAACCAAAGTTGCGTCTGTCGCCCGAACAATTTCTTCTGGAACAAACACACAAAATGAGCCGATAACCTTTTTGCCTTCTTTTTTAGCGTCCACTAATTCCTTGATCCTGAGACCGTGAACTTCACTCAGCACAAAGTTGAAATAATCCATGCCTTGAGGTCGGGATTTTTGAGCCAAGAATATGTCCTGGTATCCTTTACCGAGGACTTGAAGCAACATGTCGTGAGCGACGAGGTCAAGCCCGAGGTCTTTCCACATCTGTTCATAACTTTCGGTCATTCGACTCTCCTACATCTTTTTGGGAATTTGTCATTATAGATTGGTAATACCGATACGATCAATCCTAATGTACTATTACTCATGAAATAGATCTGTCAAGAGCAAATCAAGCAATTTTGCATTGTTTAACCGTGTTACAGAGCAAAAGAATGTCAATATATTTTTCAGCGAAGTGACACAAATAGCCGAATATCTCAGTTCCTGATATGGAAATTAAACACCAAGAACTAGAAGTGTTGTTGGAGTCAACCATCGGAAATATTGATTTGACAGATATATTATTTCTTGGTAATTGTTTTTTATCGCTATTGGCGCATCCCGCATGAGGAGTACATTCATGTACCAGTTTTTCGGCTATACATGAGGCAGCCTAATCCAGGCTACCCGTGTTTGGTACGCCTTGGGCTAGGCCGAAAGACTCTTGTTATACCATCCCATTTTTGAGACTTTCCCTGCAAGATTCTTGTCAGTCCAGCTCAAAGGCTGCGATCATTAACTAAGGGGGCAATGGTACTGGGTACCCCGCGGGCTGCAAACCCGTTGGCTCGGTCTAATAAATCGGGAGGAGGTTCGATTCCCCTTGCCCTCTCCACACTCAAATATGCTTGCTCGGGTAAATATGAAGCTTGGCGCCGCCGCAGTCACAATGCTTGCTCCATGAGCCGCTGGTTTTTGACTGAGCGTCATTGATGAAGAGTTAGGTTACAAAAAAAACGGAGAGACATGGACAAGTTCATCACCGTAGGAGTGGCGGGACACGTGGACCACGGGAAGACCAGTTTGGTTAAAGTTCTTACAGGCATAGACACTGATCGTCTTGGAGAGGAAAAAAGACGGGGTCTTTCAATTGAGCCAAGCGTTGCGCCGTGGCGGCTTCCATCAGGCAAAAGGATTGCTCTGGTGGATGTGCCCGGTCACAGCGATTTTCTTAAGAACACCATTCGAGGTTTGAGCAGTGTCGACATGGCGATACTGATTGTTGCGGCTGATGACGGGGTAATGCCTCAGACCAGGGATCATTTGGCGGTTTTGAATTTCTTTGACGCTAAAGGCGGTTTCATTGTCTTGAGCAAGACCGATCTTGTGGATCAAGAAACTATATCAATCGCGGAATCGGAAATTCGCGAAGCAGTCCAGAACTCCTTCTTGAATGGTAAACCAATTGTTCATTTCTCCGCCATGGACGGAAGAGGGGTTGATCAAATTGTTCACGCCGCTGAATCCGAATCAGAGAGGATAGCCGGTAAGAGGCAATACAGCCCATTTCGCCTGTGGATTGATCAAGTTCGTAGTTTTAGTGGTTTTGGCACGGTAGTTAGCGGAACAGTATTTTCAGGTCAGATCACGGATAATGACGCCGTTCAAATACTACCATCCGGGATGGACGCAAAAGTCAGGTTTCTGGAAGTTCATCACGAAAGAGTGAGTCGGGCAGTCGCTGGCCAAAGGGTTGGGGTTAATATCCAGGGAATATCGGTTCAGGAAGTCAACGCAGGTATGGCGCTTATCGCCCCGGGCGCTTATGTGCCGGCCAGTATGTTCAATGCGAAACTGTCGATTTTGCAAAGGGTCCGGGCGCCGCTTGTCAACCAGCAACGGGTCAATCTCTACATAGGGACACAATGTGTAAAGGCTTTGGTGGTGATGATGGAGCAGGACCGCCTCAGGCCGGGTGAGTCGGGACTGGTTCAGTTGAGGATCCAAGAACCCTTGCCGGTCCTCCCTGGCGATTCTTATGTGATTTCCGGACTTAACTCCGTCGGCATTATGGGCGGCGGGAATATTCTGGAAACAACCAGAGAAAAGTTTAGAGCAGTAAAGAAGGAAAAGAATGTTTCCTATCTGAGGGCTCTTGGAGAAAAAGACGTCAGTAAGGTCACCGAACTCTTCCTCTTGAAATATGCAAACCGTCCGGTTAGCGCTGAAGAAATTGCTTCCAGTGGTCTTCCTATCGAGAAAATTGAGGCGGAGGTCAAGTCAAAGGTAAAAACCCGAAAATTGATCGTGTTGGAAGGCCGGGGTTACTTTCCCAGGAATGACTACGAGACCTTAATAGCCCGACTGATGGACGTGACAAAAGAAATCTTGGCCCAAGACTCTTACAAAATGCTGGTCAAGGCAAATGAAATTCGTTATCGCCTGGACCCGGCGCTCGATGAATTTCTTTTTGAGAGAATGCTCCGCGAGCTATGCACACAAGGCAAACTCCTCAGATGCGATGGGGGGTATCAAATTCCTACCCTCGTGGGTAAATTATCTCCAAATAAGAGACAACTGATAGAAAAATTGAAGGAATTTGCCGCTAGTCAGGGCTATTCGTCTTTCTCTGCGGGAACATTTCACAAGCTGCACGGCGAAGGCATTCAATGGAGAGATGTCCAGAAAGCGCTAGATTACATGCATGCGCAGAAAAAAATCGTTCGACTAAACGACGGGCGTTACTTAACTTGCGAAGCCCTCCAGGAGATAGGCGAAAAAGTCCGAACACTGATCCAACAGAAGGGTAGTCTCACCATAAAGGACGCCGCGGAAATACTTGGGTACGGGAGATTGCGGGCTGTACCTGTGCTTGATTACCTTGACACTATCGGGCTGACCCGACGCGTGGCAGATTCACGGGTCTTGATGTCGGGGGACGATATGATGCCTGAACGATACGGCATGAGGGGGCGGGTTCCAAATGCTTGTTGATATGTCTGATTCAGTCAGACTTTCTTACACATCCACAATGCTCTGACAGAATTAGAGGAGGAAGACATGAAAGAAATGTAACAACATTACGCTATGTTATGTCATATGAGACATAACTGGAATGCCGTGACTGACACGGGTGTCGCCATACCGCTGTCAGTATTTGGGCTGTGGGGCTGAAGGGTTCCTCAGGGCTGGTGTTTTGGCCAAACATTAACTCATCTTTTCTGCTTAAAAGGAGGACGTAACTATGAACTTTAATCGGAGGGAGTTTCTTGTTACCTCCGGCGTCATCGGCGCCGGTGTAGTCCTGTCATCTCTAGGTTTGGATTTGGGACCGGTTCGGGCTTACGCCGCAGAACTTAAGATCGACAGGATGAAAACAGCGAAAATCACGACGTCCGTTTGTCCGCATTGCTCAGTAGGCTGCGGCTTACTGGTCGCTACTGACAAGAACAAGGGAACGATTATCAACATCGAGGGCGATCCCGAACACCCTATCAATGAAGGTTCTCTTTGCGCAAAGGGCGCAGCGCTTTTCCAAACTACGGCCTCCAACCCTAACAGATTGACCAAAGTTCTGTACCGAGCGCCTTTCAGTGACAAATGGGAAGAAAAATCGTGGGACTGGGCGATAACAGAGATCGCCAAAAAGGCCAAAGCCACGCGGGACGCCAACTTCATTGAGAAAAACGATAAAGGGCAGGTGGTCAATCGTGTGGAGGCCATAGCCCATCTCGGCAGCTCCAACATCGACAATGAAGAAATCTGGTCTCTGAACGCTATGGCAAGAGCTTTGGGGATCGTTTACCTCGATCATCAAGCCAGAATATGTCACAGCCCGAGTGTGGCGGCTTTGGGAGAGTCATTCGGCCGTGGAGCGATGACGAATCACTATGTTGACATGAGAAACAGCGACTGCTTTCTCATCATGGGCAGCAATGCAGCCGAATGTCACCCCATAAGCATGAGATGGATCATGAAGGCCAAAGACAACGGAGCGAAGGTGATTTCCGTTGACCCTCGTTTCACGAGAACCTCAGCGATTGCCGACTTATACACGGCGCTCCGTTCGGGCACGGACATCGCCTTTCTCGGCGGCATGATCAGTTTCATTATTGAGAAGAAAAAGTATTTCAAAGACTATGTCGTAGAATATACCAACGCATCCTACATTGTTGGAGACAAGTTCGATTTCCAGGAAGGTCTATTTTCAGGGTACGACCCGAAGACCCGGAAATATGACTCGTCCAAGTGGTCTTTTAAGCGTGACAAGAAAGGCGCCCTGGAAAGAGACACAACGCTTCAAAATCCTCATTGCGTGTTCCAACTCCTAAAAAAGCACTATTCACGTTACACCCCGGAAAAAGTTTCCGAGATTACCGGGACCCCTATTGGAGAATTGCTGAAGGTTTACGAGATGTATTCAGCGACCGGTGTGCGGGACAAGGCGGGGACGGTGCTTTATGCTTTGGGATGGACTCAACACACGGTCGGGTCTGAAAATATTCGAGCTAGCGCGATCGTTCAACTTTTGCTCGGTAACATTGGTATCGCTGGCGGTGGTATCAATGCTCTGCGTGGCCAACCCAACGTCCAGGGCTCGTCGGATGGGTGCCTGTTGTTCCATTTACTTCCCGGATACTTGAAAGTGCCGAGATCATCTCAGCGAACTCTTGAAAACTACCTAAAGGAATACACGCCGGGAACTGTAGAATCCCAGTCCGCCAACTGGTGGCAGAACTACCCCAAGTACACAGTGAGCCTGCTCAAGTCATTCTTCGGCGATAAGGCTGTTAAGGAAAACGATTTCGGCTATTCATGGCTGCCGAAGGCTGACGACGGCAAGACCTATTCATGGCTGGACCTGTTCGATGAGATGTACTCCGGGAAGATAAAAGGCTTGTTTCTCTGGAGCCAGAACCCGGCAGGAAGCAGCCCGAATACAAAGAAGACTGTAAAAGGACTAAGCAATCTGGATTGGCTAGTCCACGCCAACATATTCAACAACGAAACCGCTTCGTTTTGGCACGGCCCAGGGATTGATCCAAAAAAGATAAAGACTGAGGTGTTTCTGCTGCCTGCCGCTTGTTCCGTAGAAAGAGACGGTAGTCTTACCAACAGCGGACGCTTGGTTCAGTGGCGTTACAAGGCCACGAATCCGCCGGGAGACGCAATTCCTGACGGAGAAATGGTTAACCGGCTCATGGCGAAGATCAAGGCGCTCTATGCTCAGGAAGGCGGCAAATTTCCCGAACCGATTCTCAATTTGAAGTGGGACTATACGGACTCCAATGGCGCATTTGACCCACACAAGATGGCAAAAGAGATCAATGGATATTTTCTGGTGGATAAGACTCTCAAAGATCCGACGGGAAAAGACGTACAGTTCAAGAAAGGAGACCTCGTCCCCTCTTTCGCATTTCTACAGGCAGATGGCAGTACGTCGTCCGGCATCTGGCTCTACACTGCTAGTTACACGAATGCAGGCAACATGATGACTCGCAGGGGGAAAGAGGACCCGACCGGCCTTGGCCTCTTTCCCAATTGGGCCTGGGCCTGGCCTGTAAACCGCAAGGTGCTGTACAACCGAGCATCCTGCGATGTCAATGGTCAACCGTGGAATCCCAAGAAGGCCCTTTTGAAATGGGAAGGCGGCAAATGGGTCGGTGACGTTCCCGATGGCCCGTGGCCTCCCATGAGCGATAAGGAAAAAGGTAAGCTACCCTTCATCATGAAACCGGATGGGCACGCGTCCCTTTTTGGTCCCGGCATGGTTGATGGTCCGTTCCCAGAGCATTATGAGCCGCTGGAAAGCCCCTTATCAAGCAATCTTATGTCAGGACAGATGAACAATCCAGCCATAAAGATTTTCAAGAGCGATTTGGACAAAATCGCCTCAGGGGATGCCAGGTTCCCCATAGTTTGCAGCACGTACACAGTCACCGAACACTGGTGTACTGGGGCTTTCACCCGATGGCAACCTTGGCTCCTCGAAGCCCAGCCTGAACTCTTCGTGGAAATTAGCGAACAGCTTGCCAAGGAAATTGGAATCAAAAACGGCGAAAGGGCAAGGGTTTCCTCGATCAGAGGAGAAGTCGAATGCGTGGCTATGGTGACACCCAGATATCGTCCGTTCCAGGTGGCGGGTCGTGGGGTGCATCAGGTCGGAATGCCTTTCTGTTTTGGATGGCTCACACCCAAATCGGATAAGGACCCTACCACGAATCATCTCACCCTTTGCGTGGGAGACGCCAACACCATGTGTCCTGAATACAAGGCCTTCATGGTAAACGTTACAAAGGCATAAGGAGTGTAAGAAATGTCTAATGGATATTCTATTATGGTGGACACATCCAAGTGCACAGCTTGCAGGGGCTGCCAGATCGCATGCAAACAATGGAATCAGTTGCCCGCTACAGCCACGAAAAACTGGGGCAGCTACCAGAATCCTCAAGACCTTTCTGCGGACACCTGGAAGTTGGTCAGATTTTCAGATGGATCGAATCACGAAGGGAAACCATATTGGCTGTTCTTCTCGGATCAATGCAGACAGTGTCTGGCGCCTGGATGTATGGCAGCTTCGGAAAACGGCGAAATCAAGCAGGACGAGAAAACTGGAGCCGTTTTATTCACGCCAAAAACAAAGGATCTTGATTTCAAAGCTACTCTTGAGGGATGCCCTTTCAACATCCCCAGGCAAGACCCTAAAACAAAGCAGCTTTTCAAATGCACCATGTGTTTTGACAGGATCACCAACAACGAAATCCCCGCTTGCGTGAAATCCTGCCCAACAGAGGCCATGGTTTTCGGAGAACGGGACAAGATAGTGGCAATGGCAAAAAAGCGCGCAGATGAACTCAAAAAAAGTTATCCGAAAGCTGCTGCTCTCAACGCTGACGATGTGAGAGTGATCTTTGTAGTCAAGGACGACCCCAAGAAGTATTATCGGTTCTCCGAAGGCAGGTAGACTGGACTTCTTTTCCGGAACGGAACTGGTCAATCGCGGATAAACAGATGGACCTCAGAACAACCTCCAATCGATTGCCTCAAACACATTGTATCCCCAATGGAAACATTCCTCTGTACGCTCGCGCCGGCTTTACCTGAGGACGCTCACCAGATGCTACCCGTGTTTGGTGGGCGTAGGGTCGGGGCCGGCGAACCCTCTTTCTTAATAGTCCTACAGGTAGACATGAAATAGCCTAATTCAGGCTACCCGTGTTTGGTAAGCTTGGGCTAGGCCGAAAGACTGTTTCTTTTCCGCCCCTTGTTTACGAACTTCACCGTTCAGATTCCTTTCAGTCTGGCTCGTAGGCCTGGATGAGGCAATAAAGGGGCAATCGCGCCGGGAGCCGCCCGGACTACGAGCCCGATGGAACGGCCGGACAAACCATAATTCCGGTTCAGAGAACCGAATTATCCTGATGAGGTTATGGAAAGTGCAAGAAGAAGTTAGAGAACAGATGCGCAAGAGTTCTCGAGACAGTAATTTTGGAGACGCGATGGTTGTTGGTGGAGGAATCAGCGGCATTCAAGCCGCTCTTGATCTTGCCACCGGAGGTTACAAGGTCTATCTGGTAGAAAAATCGCCGACCATCGGTGGCAAGATGGCTCAGCTCGATAAGACCTTTCCCACCAATGACTGCTCCATGTGTATTGAATCTCCTAAGTTTCTTGAATGTAAGAGACATCCGAATATCGAGATCCTGACTATGACCGAAGTTGATAGTGTAGAAGGTCAAGCGGGAAACTTCAGGATAACTCTGACTAAAAAACCCAGATATATCATCGAAGACAAATGTACGGGTTGTACGACCTGTGTGGAGTACTGTCCGGTCTCAGTTTCTGACCCGTTTAATCAAGACATATCCAAGAATAACGCCATCCACATATACTTCGCGCAAGCCGTGCCGCTCGTCCCTTATATAGACAAAAACTGCCTTTTCCTTGACGGGAAGAAATGCGCCATTTGCGAGGGCGTTTGTAAGAATCACGCCATCAACCTTCATCAAACGCCTGAGAAGATGGAAGTGACGGTAGGGGCGATCATTTTGGCGCCTGGTTACGAGGTTTTTGACCCTAAGGTAACAGGCGATTATGGCTACGGGAAGTATGAGAACGTGGTTACCAGCCTTGACTATGAACGTCTGTTGTGCGCTACCGGCCCGTACGAAGGCGAGATCTTACGAGCTTCCGACAAGAAGCATCCACATAAAATAGCCTGGATTCACTGTGTCGGTTCCAGGCGTGTTACCCCGGGAAATAATAGCTACTGTTCCGCCGTATGCTGCACATATACCCAAAAACAGGTAATTTTGACAAAGGATCATGACACTGAAGCCGAGTGCACGATATTCCACAACGATATCAGGTCTTACAGTAAGGGTTTTGAACGATTTTATCAGAGAGCGGAGAGTTCTTCCGGAGTTCGTTTTATTAGAAGCTATGTCTCGATTGGAAGAGAGGATCCGGAAACCAAGAATGTAACTGTAAAGTACGCTACTACCGATCGTGGCGTTAAAGAAGAAGAATTTGATATGGTGGTATTGTCTGTCGGATTACAACCTCCTGCAGATAGCAAGGCTCTGGCGGATAAATTTGGCGTTGCGCTTAATTCTCACGGATTTTGTTCAACCAACCCTGTCAACCCGATGGAAACCTCTCGGCCTGGGATTTTTGTAGCCGGAGCCTTCCAGGGACCCATGGATATCCCAGAGTCTGTTTTCACAGCCAGCGGGGCCGGTTCACAGTGTTCTGAACTTCTCTCCTACCGGCGAGGTAAACTGTCCAAGGAAAGAGTCTATCCTCCGGAAAGAGATGTCTCCAACGAGGATCCAAGGGTGGGGGTTTTTGTGTGTCATTGTGGGGCAAACATAGGAAGAGTGGTCGATGTGCCTTCCACAGTTGAATACGCCTTGACCTTACCCAATGTTGTCCATGCTCAGGAACAGCTCTTTTCATGCGCTAGCAATTCCGCCAAGGAAATAACAGACACGATCAAAGAAAAGGGGCTCAATCGGGTCGTTGTGGCCGCCTGTACCCCCAGGACCCATGAGCCGGTCTTCCGGGACACACTTCGGGAAGGCGGAATCAATCAGTATTTCTATGATATGGCGAATATCCGGGAGCATTGCTCCTGGGTCCACTCCAAACAAAAGGAAGACGCCACACAGAAGGCGAAAGATTTAATCCGAATGTCGGTTGCCCGAACCTCCTATTTAGAGCCATTGCAGGAGTTTGACCTACCAGTTAACAAGGCTGTTTTGGTTGTCGGAGGGGGTATAGCGGGTATGACCAGCGCCCTGAGTCTGGTCAATCAGGGATTTGAGGTTTACCTGGTGGAGAAAGATTCAGATCTTGGTGGAATGGCGCGAAGAATTCACTACACAATTGAAGGGCTGAATGTTCAAGAGTATTTGGAGGACCTCACCCGAAAAGTCTATCAGCACCCGATGGTCCACGTGATTGCGGATGCGACTATCACAGACGTTTCCGGCTATGTGGGGAATTTTCTTACCACCGTGAAATCTGAAGGGGAGATCAGGCGGATTAAACACGGAGCCGCCGTGCTGGCTACGGGCGCCGACGAATATAAACCCAGGGAATACCTTTACGGGGAAGATGAAAGAGTCTTGACCCAGTTGGAATTGGAGCGGCAGATCGTCAACAAAGAGGAAGGGGTGATCAGTTCCCAAAGTCTGGTAATGATCCAGTGTGTAGGCTGCAGAAATGAGGAAAGAAACTACTGCGCCAGAGTATGTTGCAGCCATGCGGTTAAAAACGCCCTGAAATTGAAAGAGATAAATCCCCAGATGGACATTTACATACTCTTTCGGGATATGAGGACCTATGGGTTCAATGAGGACTATTACCGGGAGGCGTCAAACAAGGATATAAAGTTCATCCGCTATGAGCCGCAGGATAAACCTCAGGTGGAAGCCGGCGAGTCGGACGAGGGCCGGTCAGTTCTAAAGGTTGCCGTGACGGATTTTGTTTTAGGGAAGAAGCTTGTACTGGATGCCGATTACCTTGCTTTGTCAACCGCCGTCATTCCAGCAGGGGACATTCCGGAACTATCTCGGCTATTTAAGGTAGGTCTGAGCCCGGAGGGCTTCTTTCAGGAAGCCCATGTGAAATTAAGACCCGTTGACTTTGCTGCGGAAGGCGTTTTCCTGTGTGGGACAGCGCATTATCCCAAGCATATATCTGAAGCGATTAATCAGGCATATGGCGCTGCAGGCCGGGCCGCAGTTCTTCTGTCAAAGGACTCCGTCACGGCCTCGGGTTCCGTTTGCGAGGTAAAAGAAGATGCTTGCATGTCGTGTGGAGCCTGTATCAAAGCTTGTACCTATGGCGCCATTGAGTTTCATGACACACGACAAGGCAAAAAGGCTAGAGTTATTCCTGTGCTCTGTAAAGGGGATGGTCTCTGTAATGCCAAGTGTCCAACAGGGGCTATTGCCCTAAAGCACTACACCGATGAACAGATCTTTCGCCAGATTGACGCGGAGGTTCCGGACCTATAAAAGTCCACAAATAAACAAAGCAGTGAAGACTGACTTAGGAGTGACAATAAATGAGCGCAGGGCTTGAGTTCAAACCAAGGATTGTGGGTTTCTTATGTAATTGGTGCTGCTACGGGGGCGCTGATCTTTGTGGAGTATCGCGATTCCAATACCCCCCTTATTTAAGAGTTATAAGGCTGATGTGCTCTGGTCGGGTCGATCTGTCCTTTATACTTAGAGCGTTCTCAAATGGAACAGACGGGGTGTTTATCGGCGGTTGTCATCTTAACGACTGCCATTACAATACTGAAGGGAATTACGACGCATTGAACGTAATGCATCTATGTAAGAAGTTGCTGGAACATATAGGAGTCAATCCCGACAGATTGAGGCTTGAATGGGTATCTGCCGGTGAAGGAATCCGTTTTGCCGAGGTCATGAATGACTTTGGCAAAACGATTGAAATGTTAGGGCCCCTTGGCAAGAGTGAAGGAATTGACCAAAATGAATTACAGTCGAAAATTGCAGAAATTACAAAGTTAGTCCCCTACATTAAGATGGTGTGCCAGGACAAGCTGGCGTCACGTTTCAAAACCCCGGAAGAATACGACCGACTTTTCACGCATGACGACATAGAAAAGTTGTTTCGTGAAGTGGTTTCGTACTATATCGATCCGACTAAATGCCAGGCCTGTTCGATTTGCCTTAAGAAATGCCCAAAAGACGCGATTGTAGGAGGCAAAAATCTGATCCATGTAATTGATCAGGAGAAATGCATAAAGTGCGGGTCTTGTTTCGAAGCTTGCCCCACTCGATTCGGCGCGGTGAGAAAAATCTCCGGCGAGCCTGTGCCCGCTCCAATTCCTGAAGAATCGAGAGCTATAGCCAGAAAGAGAAAAGAGAACTGAACGAAATTCTGTTAAAAGTCGACGGAAAAGAAGTCAGGGCAAAGCAAGCAATGATCATTTTAGATGCAGCCCTGAACTCAGGGGCAACTATTCGTAAACTTTGACTCCACAGGAGTTTGCCAACATACGCTCGGTCCCGGCAGACAACTGTTCCAAGAGGTTCTTATGAGACCTGAAATAATGACCCGCTTTGATCGTTTGGCGGAAACTTTCTTGTTGGATGTCGAGTGCTTGAAGGAGCGTGGAACCAAAGTAGTGGGTTTGTATTGCACGTTCGCCCCGACGGAATTGGTGAGAGCGGCCGGAGCTATTCCTGTAGGTTTGTGCGGAAAAAAGCAAGGCCCCATACCCGCTGCGGAGAAGGTTCTTCCTACTCGTTTGTGCCCTCTGATCAAGTCCAGTTACGGGTACGGCCTAACTGACACCTGTCCCTATTTCGAGGCCTCGGACTTCTTGATTGGGGAGACAACCTGCGACGGTAAGAAAAAAATGTTTGAGCTTCTGGAACGTCTAAAGCCCTTACACCTTATGAATCTACCGTATTCGTGCACTGATGAACACCTGGATTACTGGCGCAACCAGGTCCTGGCGCTAAAGAGCTTCCTGGAGAATCAGACTGGTAACACCATTGAAGCAGTCGAACTGAGAGAACAGATTCGGCTTCAGAACGATGAGAGAAGACTCCTAAAAGAAATCACGGGGTTGTGCGCCCATAAAACTGTGCCCCTTTCCGGCATGGACATGATGGTCGTCATGGAGTCAAAAAGCTTCGTGGTCAAACAGGACGACTATACAAATCTCCTTAAGGAACTGAAGCGAGAATTAAAAAAGCGAATAGACAATGGCGAGTCCGTTTGCAAGGACGACGCTCCCAGAATTTTACTCACAGGATGTCCGGTTGGTAGGGGATCTGAGAAGGTTCTCCGAATGATTGAGGAGTGTGGGGGAATCGTTGTTTGTCAGGAAAACTGTACCGGCTTAAAGAGCTTCGATCTTCTCGTGGAAGAAGCGGATGATCCTTACGCCTCCGTCGCCAGGCGCTACCTACTTACGCCTTGTTCCTGCATGACTCCTAATACAGGCCGCTTGGCTTTGTTGAAGAGGATTGTGGAACAGTTCAAGGTTGAGGGGGTGGTCGATCTCACCTGGTTCTGCTGTCATACTTACAATGTTGAGACTTATTCTGTGCGCGAGTTTATCACAGAAGAATTCGGTCTGCCGTTCATTCACATGGAAACGGATTATTCTGAGTCGGATCTGCCGCAGCTTCGTATCAGAATCGAGGCTTTTTTAGAAATGGTGAGCGACAAGCTCTACAAACAATAGAAAACGAGGAGGCAAGAATGCATTCTGCTTTGAAAATCTCAGGCCACGTCAGAGCGATCATTCTTGCGACTGGTGGGAATGGAAGCATTCGAGCGAGCCTTTCCCTACGAACTGTCGGGCGGTATGCAACAGCGTGTCGCCATCGCCCGCTCGCTTGCCAACAATCCCGATGTCATGCCCATGGATGAGCCTCTTGGAGCTCTGGACGCCCATACTCGGATCTTGCTTCAAAAAGAACTGCTTAGGATATGGGAAAAAAACCGTAAGACGGTCCTATTCGTGACTCATAGTGTTGATGAGGCTATCTTCCTTGGTGACCGCGTTGTGGTGATGTCAAGTCGACCGGGGAAAATCCTTGAAATCATGGAAGTTCAAATGCCAAGACCTCGAGATAGGAGCTATACCGCCTATGGTCGAATGGCGTCTCAGATTCTGGATATGCTCGAAAAGGAAGTACGGTCTTCAGTCTGACCTCCGGTAACTTCTGTCCCTTACTTTTTTATGGCCGCCCAAACCCCGGCGCCGCTCTATGGACAAACCCGTGACTTACGGACCGAGTTCAAATCGCTCACCGTGGTTCGTTCTCAGCAACCAATAAAACTACAAATAGGCAAGCATTGAGGAGGACATATCCCAAGTGAGGAACCTTTTGCAACACTACTGTCTCGACGGGAGTTGCCAATTACCTAGAACCTGCGCTGGTAACCGGTTTCGCGTCAGAGCCCCAAAGATTTGGAGCTTGATGGAAGCCAGACGGGCCGCGAATCGGCCGGCTTTATCCAAGTCATTCGATTTGAGGCGATGAGCTAAGTATCCTGCGACGTACGTATCTCCACATCCAGTGGGGTCCGATATGGTCGCTGTGGGAACCGCTGCAATTCGGTAGAACGTACGGTGGGCAAAAATCAACGAACCGGAACTCCCCATGGTGATTATTACCTCAGCAGGTCCGAAATCAGCGAGTCTCTGCGCTGCCAGTTTTATATCCTGCCCTCCGGACATCATCGCAGCTTCACTGTCATCGACCTTGAGTATGTCCACATGAGCCAGTCCCTGCTCTTTTAAACACCAGTCTTGAGGAACAATAGTTTGTCGTTCAATTCCTCGGGTGAACCCCTGAGCATCAAGTGACACCAGGCCGCCTAGTCGAGAAAGTTGTTCAATAAAGTCCGGCGTCATTTCTGCAGGTGTGAGTGGCCCTAAATGGAACGCTGAGGCTTGGATTCTCCCGAGGTCCTCGGGAAGAAACGAATCGCCCACAGCTTTGACCTTTTGAATTCTCTCGTTCCGGTCCGGAGATACATAGATATTCTCAAAAGCGCTCGTAAACTTTGAATGGCCCACAAAGAGGCGCACCCCGCTTTTGACCAACGGTTCGAGTAGTGCCCGCTCATCTCCGGTAGCGACCTTTGTTATCACGGCGACATTCAGCCCCAGGCTTCTCAGAGTCATGCCTGCATAGTAAGCGGTTCCTCCTGGCATCTCTCTGGTCCTGCCGCGGATATTGATTAGATCTTTAGTTACGTGACCGATTACGCACACATCGTACATCTCGTCGGTTTCCTGCTCGGGAGAATCGAAGGCATATCTGGAGTTTGTTCATCGCCTTGTGACCATACCCCACGACAACATAGCGATCAACATAATCTCCGAGGCTCAGTGATAATGAAGCGCAGTAAATCACATGTCGAATAGCCCCTGATCCTGTGCTCATGGGTAAAGCTTACGTGGCGATCGCGTGGCTACATTCTCAGAGGCTTTTTCGTGAAGCGGTTTCTTACCATATCGATCCGACCATGCGCCCGGCATTTTCGGTTTGCCTCAAGAAATGCCCTAAGGAGGCGATTGTGGGAGGTAAAAACCTGATCCAGGTGATTGATCAGGAGAAATGCACAAAATGAGGGACTTGTTCTGAAGCATGCCCCCTCGATTCGGCGCAGTGAGAAAGATCTCCGGCGAGCCTGTGCCCGCGCCAATTCCTGAAGAAGTCAGATCTATAAGCAGAAAAAGAAAAGAGAACCGAGCAAAATCCTGTAAAAAGTGGACGTAAAAGAAGTCAAGGCTAAGCGTGCAATGATCATTTTAAACGCAGCTCTGAACTCAGGGGCAATTATTCGTAAACGTTGGCTCCACAGGAGGTTGCCAATCACGTAAACAGAGAATTCACCAAGTCGACGTCAGCCGCTAATGCCCATCTATAATAATGAATTGACATATCGTAATTACCTATGGTAACCGTTTTTTTCAGCGCCATGGGCGCATCTCGCATGAGGAGTCCATTCATGTACCAGTTTTTCGGCTTTACATGAGGTAGCCTAATCCAGGCTACCCGTGTTTGGTACGCTTTGGGCTAGGCCGAAAGCTTCTTTCTTTCCCGTCCCTTGTTTACGAAGTTCCCCGTTAAGATTCCTTTCAGTCTGGCTCATAGGCCTCGTTGAGGCAATAGGGGGGCAGTGGCGCTAGGCGCCCCGCCGGCTGCAGAACCCCGTTGGCCCGGTCTAAAAGATCGGGAGACTATTCAACCAGAGAAGCAGGCAAAAGACAGGTTTCTTATGGTTCATCACAATTTCGTGATTGAATTTCCACGGCATAATTGGAGGAGGGAACAATTTGGACATAACCAATGAAAAGTTCAGAACAGTCAAGATGGCAAAGAGTGTGGCTTACTTGGGGACTTTGGGGGAAAAAGACGTCAGCGAGTTCACCGAACTTTACTTTTTGAGATGTCCGAACCGTCCGGTCAGTGCGGAAGAGATTGCATCCTGTGGTGGTTTTCCTATCGAAAAAATCGAAGCGGAAATCAGGTTAAAAGTGAAATGTGGAAAACTACTTGATTTGAAAGGCCAAGGATACTTTCTCGCGGATTCCTATGAGATTTTGACAACCCAACTGATGAATGTGACGAAAGAGATCCTGGCGGGAGATTCCTGTAAATTCGCGGCGAGCGTAAACGAAATTCGATATCGCCTGGAGCCGACTCTTGATGAGGCTCTTTTTGAGACAATGCTCAACCGGCTCTGCACGGAAGGCAAGCTCATCAAGACCGATATTGGGTATCAAATCCGCAGCCTCGTGGGTAGACAGTCTTCAAATAAGAGAAAACTGATAGACAGGCTGACGGAATTTGCCGCTAAGCAGGGCCACGCTAGTTTCTCCGCCGGAACATTCTACGACTCCTGCGGGGACGGGATCCTATGGAGAGATGTCCAGAAGGCGCTCAATTATCTTCACACGCAGGAAAAACTGGTCCGACTGAACGACGGGCGATACCTAACGTCTGAAGCCATGAAAGAAATCGGGGAAAGAGTCAGGGCCCTGATCCTACGGAAAGGGAGTCTAAGCATCAAGGATTCCCTGGAAATCCTTGGCTACGGGAGGTCAAGAGGCGTACCGGTGCTCGATTATCTGGACTCTATCGGCCTCACATGTCGTGTGGGCAATGTGCGGGTCTTAAAGTCAGAGAATCGCTTGGCCCCTAAACAGGAATATAGGATGAGCCATGTTTCCAACGGGGCGTCCTCTAGTTGACGAAACCAACGCCGATTGTGCCGACAGACTTTGTCAATTTATGGCTGGACTCGGAGTCGTCCAATCTCAAAGGACGAAGGAACCGTATTATGAACTCGGACTTTACGCCAAAGATAATCGTCTTTGCCTGCAACTGGTGCTCCTATGGAGGAGCTGATCTGGCTGGTGTGGGAAGGATGCAGTATCCGCCCAGCATACGATTAATTCGCCTGATGTGTTCCGGCATGGTGGCTCCGTCATACATCCTGAGGGCATTCGAGAGGGGCGCTGATGGAGTTCTTGTCACAGGCTGCCACATTGGTGATTGTCATTATTCCGAGGGCAACCATAAAGCCCTGAAAATGATGGCAAAAACGAGACAAATTATAGAGCTTCTGGGAATCGACCAGAATCGGTTGAGGAGAGAATGGATATCAGCGTCGGAAGGCACTCGCTTTGCGCAGGTCATGACAGAATTTACTGAACAGGTTCATGGCCTTGGATGCATTGCACTGACGAAAAAAAATTCTGTTTACAAGGGAATATAAATGTCAGCCGAGCAGTTCGAACCCATAATAATTGGCTTCCTGTGTAACTGGTGCGCTTACGGAGGAGCGGACCTCGCGGGCGTCAGCCGCCTCCAATATCCACCGAATATACGCACAATTCGCACTCTGTGTTCCGCCACTGTTGGGCCGCAACAGATATTGAAGGCTTTTCAAAAAGGGGTGGACGGAGTCTTTGTAGGGGGATGTCACATTGGGGACTGTCACTACGTTGCGGGAAACTATATGACGGTTAAGAGAATCACCTTTACGAAGGCGCTTTTGGATTTAAGTGGCGTTGACCCTGAGCGCCTTTGCCTTAAATGGGTCTCTTCCGCTGAGGGTCCTCGGTTTGCCAAAGTAGTGACTGATTTTACTGAAAAGATCAGAGGATTGGGGCCTTCGCCTCTTCGGCCATCAACAAGGAGATAAGATCATGGCGATTAAAAAGCTAATTGTCGTAATGGCGATTATTTGTCTGCAGACGCTCAATGCGTGGGCAGCAGGACCCAAAATTTCGTTTGGGGTACAGACTAGAGATTTAGGCCAAGTGACCCATGGACAGAAAATCACGGTGCAATTTCCATTCGTCAACATCGGATCTACGACCTTGTTCATCAAAGAGATTCATGCCGATTGTGGCTGCACGGAAGTTTTCAACGAGAGCCAAGAATTAACGCCTCGGGATCGCAGCGAGATCGTGGTAATTCTGGACACTGCAGGCTTGTCACCCGGCAGGATAGAGAGACACATCCATGTACAATCCAACGATTCAGAGCGGCCCAATATTACCTTGACTCTCCTCGCCGAAATTGTTCGCGAATGAAGGGCTATCCATCGGCGTGATAGACTTGTCTTCCAAAAAGATGGCTATTGCTGGTGGGATGTTAGAGAATGAAATGTACAATGGCTATCATGGCAAAAAGCATTTGACAGTCTCTTGGCCGGTTCATTTCTTAGATAATGTCCAAGTGTCCTTCCGGGTCATCCGTAGTCACTTCCCCAATCTCGGCCACCGGCGCAACGCCCTTAGAAGCAAGCATTGCCAGGAGCGCTTTTGCCTGGGCCCCATGAATTCCTATTAGCAGCCCACCCGAAGTTTGAGGGTCAAACATGATATCCGATCTTTCAAGCGGCACTGTTCGGTCTACTGTAATCCAACTTGAGAAATGCTCTCTGTTGCTATGGGCTCCCGCTGGTACAAGGCCCATAGACGCCGCTTCCAGAACCCCTTCAAGAACTGGGACGTCATATGATCGAATTTTTACTCTGCATTTACTCGCTCTTGCCATTTCAACGAGGTGACCAGCAAGGCCAAATCCAGTCACATCGGTACACGCCTTAACTCCAAAGGACTCCGCGACCTCGGAAGCCGTTTTATTAAGGGTACACATGGAATCCACCATGGTCTGAATGGATTTGGGGGAAGCTAATCCACCTTTCAGTGCTGTTGCGACAATGCCGGTTCCAAGCGCTTTGGTTAGAACAAGCTTGTCCCCTGGTCTGAGCCCGGAGTTAGTCATAATTTTGTCAGGATGGACGAGTCCTGTAACGGAGAGCCCATATTTAGGTTCATCGTCCTCCACGCTGTGGCCACCGACGAGCGCCACGCCAGCTTCACGCAGGATCTCCAATCCACCTTCCAAAATGCTGCGAAGAGTCTCCAGGCCGAGCTTACGGATGGGAAAACAGACCACATTCATTGCAGTAACAGGACGACCGCCCATAGCGTAAACATCGCTCAGCGAATTCGCAGCAGCGGCTTTTCCGAATAAGCGCGGATCATCGACGATAGGTGTAAAGAAATCGATGGTTTGCACTAGGGCCAGGTCATCGGATAGTTTGTACACACCGGCATCCTCCGAGCCCTCGATTCCGGTCAGCACATTGGAATCAAAGGGGATCTCCAGCCCGCACAAAGCCTTATGAAGGTCCCCAGGACCGATTTTAGCCGCTCAACCGGATGTTTTGGACAGCGATGTGAGCTTAATTTCATCAATACTCATTGGAAGTCTCCGCTTATTGTCTCTTTGCAAGATGTTGCTTCAAACCATCATCGACTTCTACAATATACACTATCAGTAGATACGATGGCAAAGTCACTGAACTGATGTCAAGGATTACTTTCCTGTTTTTCCAGAGTGGGGAAACGCCCTGCAAAGCTCCCAGATCGCAAACGTAAAAGAGAAATATTGGAAATTGGTACCATGGGTTTTTAAACTCAGCGGCTTAATAAAACCAGTTCGAGTCTGGACTCAAATTAAGGGCGACTTTATCGGGATGGGCAAGTCAGGTTTAGCTGAGTTTAGCGACACCTGGAAAGACAGATAATTCATGACTGTAATACGCCGTGGATTGGTTGCGATCTAAAGTTCAACGGAGCAGGATTGGGTTTTGACAAGGCGCAAGTCATATCTACAATCATAGATGACCCCCCAAAAACACGAAATTTGTTTCAGGTAAATAGCTTCCGCTTGTTCTGGATGTCCCGTTCAGGAGTAAATCATGCAACGAAGACGGAGTTTTTACACGAAGTCCGTTCACTTTAGGATGTTATATTTACCATGCCTAATAGGGTCTTCAGTAAGTCAAGTCTCTCAAGACCATTCCAGGCGGCGCCGTAGGGGGTAAGACACCATAGGGATAAAACATTTTGAGTGAGTCGGTGGGGCATTACTGTCTCACGACCGGCTCGCGACCGTCCAGATACTACCCTTGCCAACCGAAATGTTACTTAGCTTCTGCCCGGATTCCAGTGGCGTCAGCGGGCTTGGCCAGTTGGGGGGCCGGTTCGTTTGAATGCGCTGGCGGACGTTGGGCGGACTCATCTTCACCTTCAAGGTTTTTCTTCAACGACTTAATGCCTTGTCCCAAACCGCCCATAATCTCAGGTATGCGTTTGCCTCCAAAGACCAGAAGCACGATGCCCAGTATTAATAGTAACTCTGTTGGAGCTGGAATGCCCATGTGGAACTCCTGTATGTTGAATTAACAGGCGGGTTTGAGAGTTGATAGCCATGACCTGTTACCCAATATGATGGTAAGCCATTATGAGTGCGCTGTCAAATGTACCTTGGTCATTGTACCTTGATCATACGCCGTATACCCTAATCCCCATTGTGCGAATTGCTTGTGAGGGTATGGCGGTCCCATATTTGACGGTGGACCAGCGTTCCCTGCCTATGAGTACAAGGTTCGTATTCGCAACAGGGACATTGTATCTTGTCACAGGGATCAAGATGGATCAATACGTCGGACATGCCCCGGAAATGTTCGGAAAATATTGACTCCAGGTCTTTCACCTCGCTGTGTCCCTGTTCAACCGTGAGGTCGGTGGGCACCACAAGATGAAAATCTACGTTAATCCTGGAGCCCGATCGCCATGTGCGGAGTCGGTGAACGTCAATCCAGGATTCTTTTTTGTGACTGGCCAACAAAGCGGAAATCTCCTCCAACAGCTCAGGGTCTGTTTTGTCCATGAGTCCGCCGGAAGCTTTACCGATGAGGCCCATGCCCCAATAAACTATGTTCACTCCAGCAGCGCACGCGATAATTCCATCCAGCCTGTACCAGCCCGTAGCATAGACCAGCCCCAAAGCCAGAAGCACCGCGGAAGACGTGTAAACGTCGGTCAATAAATGCTTCCCGTCGGCTTCCAGAACAATTGATCTGGTTCGTCGACCTACTCTCAATAGAGCGACTCCCAGGGCCAGATTGCCCAGGCCAGACGCCAATAAAAAGAACAAGCCTTTTTCAAGGTTTGGAAGAACTACTGGATTCAGTGCTTGTTTCATTCCTTGTACAAAGATTCCCACTGCAGCGATTAAAATGAGGGACCCTTCGAAGCCCGCGGAAAAGAACTCAATCTTTCCGTGACCATACGGATGGTTTTCATCCGCAGGCTTTGCGGAAAAAATGACGCTCCCCAATCCAAATGCGCTGGCTACGACGTTAATTATTGATTCAAGAGCGTCAGACAGAATTGCGGATGATCCGGTAATCCAGTAACCATAAAATTTCAATCCCATTATTCCTACGCCAAGAAGTACCGAAACTGCCATGATCCTAAAGTTGGACCTGTAATTCTGCTGTTCCAGGGACTTGTGGGCTTCCTGAGGGAATTCTGTCGATTGCTGATCAGTCATAGTTTTGTCGTTAGGCGCTTAGATGTTTCCGTGTTGTTCCTCTAAATTTTTCCGTGATGTAACATCGTCAGAATATTCGTGGAACAGCCTTCTTTTTGGATGTGTCTGATCTTAATATCCAATCATAGGCTTTGTCATGGCTTTTTTGGTTTGAGGGTCCGCTTGAGCGAAGAACGGGCTCATCTTGTGATTGTCCCCTACCAGCGTTAGAAGAGTCTACCTAAGTTCATGAAAACACTTTGGACTAAAAACCGGATCTAGTGAATATCGTGATCTTGGTCGTTGAATCTTAACCTTCCGTCCTCCATCTCAAGGATACGATCAAAAACTTCGAGACTGCGGTGGTCATGCGTGGCCACCATGACAGTCGTCCCGTATTCATGAGCCACAGTCCGAAAGAGTTCCATGACCTGTTTACCCCTCACACTGTCCAATGCGGCTGTTGGCTCATCAGCAAGAACCAGTTTGGGATTGTTGGCAAGCGCCCGAGCTACTGCAACTCTCTGCTGTTCTCCTCCCGAAAGCATGTATGGAAGGTTGTTAAACCTATGGCCCACATCGAGACTCTCTAACAATGTCATCGCTCTTGCTCGAGCCATCCTTCCAGGGACATCGTTGATTTCCAGAGCCAGTCGGACATTTTCCAAAGCGGTAAGAAAAGGTATCAAGTTGGCTTTTTGGAGAACATATCCGATAAAACGTCGCCTGTAAGATCTCAAGTTGACCTTGGCGTTAGGACCTTCGGTAACCAGGTCCTTTCCTATGATTAGTCGCCCCGCTGTTGGTGTGTTAATTAGGCCCACTATGGTAAGTAGCGTCGACTTGCCGGCGCCGCTAGGCCCAAGCAAGGCCACTACCTCTCCGCTATCAAGGCTGAACGACACATCCTGCATGGCTGTGACTTCCGCATTACCGCTGCCGTAAATCTTGGTGAGACCCTCAGCCAAAATCGCTGCGCTGTGGCCTGTCATGAAACAACCTCATTGGGCTCTATGCTAAGGGCTTTCCAAATGCCTAGGCCGGCGGATAGAATAGATATTATGAACACTATAACGGCCAAAGACAGCAAATCGTCGTTGTTGATCACAACTCTGCGTGGAAACATGGGAAATACCCACTTACCCGCATAGAAAGCGAAAAGATAGCCCAAGAAACCCAACAATAGGGCCTGTTGGACAATAAGTGACAGGATTACCGTGTTGCGGGCTCCTATCAGTTTTAGCATCGCAATATCATGAATTTTTTCAAGAGTTAAAGTGTATAGGATCAATGCCATGATTATGGCTGATATAAGAATCAGAAGGGCCCTGAAGAGACCAAGCTGTCTACGGGCCCTGTCCACCACGCCCCTTAGAAGCAGTTCATTCTGTTGGTCTCTGGTGAAGGCGGTGACGTCAGTCCAACTTGAGATCTGGGACATGACCCCTGAGACATCGCTTCCAGGTTCTACTCGGACAAGAACGGCGCTAACGGAAGGTCGAGGTATGGCTGCCAGATTCGCTGATGGAAGTTGAGACCTTTCAATAAGTGAGGGTAGAGTAGCCCCTATATCCTGACGGGCTATTCGAGTTCGTCTTGCTTGTCGTTCAATTCTTATGGCTTCTCCAGAATAGTCGTATTGAATTTCCAGGGCGTCAAGTAAGGTGAAGAAAGCCAGCCCATCACCGGCCATGCTGGACATACCCTTCGTGATTCCCACCACTGTGTAGGCATTTTTCCCGAGCCTAACTTTGTCACCCAGCCTCAAGCCCAATATCTGATCAGCGACCATTTCGTAATGCGCAGCTTCGATTTTCCGACCAGCTATCAGGGGCAGCCACGCTCCTTTATCCTCGGGCCATGAAAGCCCCTCAACCTGCATCCGAAGAGGGGCCCCGCGAGATTCTCTCTGAACCGCATAGGTCACAAAGGCGCGGGCCGACGCCACTCCAGGCACTGACTGTAAACGATCCTCCAGATTTCTAGGTATCCTGGAAATTTCGGCGAATGGCCCTCTTGTTCCATGCTGAACCACCCAAATGTCAGCCCCTATATTGTCCACCAGCAGAGTGGCCTCTTTTATGAGCCCTTGATAAATTCCCCCCATTCCCATGACTATCATGAGAAGCATCCCAATGCCGAACGCTGTAAGGGAAAAACGTGAAAGGTTATGGCGAATATCTTTGATAGCAAGGTTCATTCGCTGTAAACCCTCTGCCCATTTTTTATTTGCGAAGGGTTCGGTCCTGTTATAACAATGTCATCTTTTGAAAGCCCTTGTGTTACTTCCACATCTTTAATACCTCTTAAACCGAGGACTACCGGTCTCCATTCAGCTTTTCCATTTGACATCAGAAAAACCCCGGCCTTTCCTTTTTCCCATACAATACCGCTTAAAGGCGCCTTTAAGACCCCCGCCTTTCTGCCTGTTTCAATATAAACCTCGGCGCGCTGACCAACCGCCCAGTTTTTTGGAAGGACGTCGACCCCAACATCAACCAGAAATTCTCTAGTCTCCTTATCGACTTCGCTTCCGATCCTGGAAACTTTACCGTGGTAATCTTTCTTGGGTTCTGATCTGAAAACGACACGAGCTTGCTGATCCTTGGCAAGTCCTGCCATAGCAGTTTCATCAACCCAGGCGGACACCCACATCTCCTTTGTGGATATGATCCTGAAAATGGACGCGCCTGGTACCACTATGTCACCTATGTCACGATCCCGACGTACTACCAAACCGGAAAACGGGCTGTATATTAAAGTGTCGGCAAGCCGAGCCTGTTGAAAATGAAGCCTTTCCTGAGCTGCAACCAATTGCCGATTGGCTTCACTCACCGCCGCAGTGGCCCTCTGAAGATCCGCCTGGGCAACGGCCAGGTTCTGGATGTTTTTGTCCATTAGTTCTTGCGAGATGCTTTTTGAAGTGAATAATTGCGCATATCTTTGGTAGTCCAGTTTGGTTAGTTCAAAAATGGCCTGGGACTTGGCCTCATCAGCCTTTGCCCTTTCAACCGTCGCTTCTCCGGCCTTCACAACTGCTTCTTGAGTAGTCACTTCTCTTTTCAGGTCGGAATCATCGAGACGCGCAAGTAACTGTCCTGACTTAACCCAGTCATTTTGATCAGCCAGGAGTTCGACTAATAGCCCCTGTATTTTAGAACTCACGGTGCTTTGGTAGTGGGCCTCGAGCGTGCCTGTCCCCATAACTTCCGCAATCACTTCTCCAACACGAACTGGCTGAGTGGAAACAGGAATGGGGGCAAATTTGGCTTTATAGCCCACTATTATGATTAACAGCGCCAAGACTGTCCATTTCCACCCCTTGCGCAGAACATTCATCATGACTGGATTCAATTGTCTACCTCATCGGGATTTATCCGCAAAACTCTATAAAATATACCGAAGTCAGAATAATTTCTCGCGATTTAATCGTTTGAATGTTATTTCTAGCTGTCAGTTCTAATTGATTGACGGACTGTTTCGCAAGTTGCCATCATAGTAATATAATCTCTGAATTATTAATTGATCAAAATATTATCATCTTTCTCGTCGAGGAAATCCGGTGGTCCTTATTCTGGAGAAAATATAAATGCGCCATTTTTATAACAGCATTCGCTGGAGGATGATTTTTATCGTAACCTTAGGTTTAATCCCGTGTGTAGGCCTGACCTTATTTACCGCGATTGAACAACGCAGATCAATTTTGACCAAAGCCCATGAAAGGGCCTTCCAATCGGCCGGCAATTTCGTGAAAGTGTTCACTTTTACTATTGATGAGACAAGAAACATGTTGGCCGATCTGGCCCGGGACCCCAAAACCCAAGAAATGAGTCCAGCCTTATGTTCACGAAATTTCGTCCCAAGCTTTTTCAAACACGTCTTAACTATGTATGAGAATATAGGCCTATTAGACTCAAAAGGTAAACTGGTTTGTAGTGTTATCCCTATTCCTGACTCTGACGTACTTTCGAGTCGACCATGTTTCCAAGAAGCAATGAAAACTGGAGAATTTTCAATCGGGACGGCCGAAACCGGACCATCGAGTCCAAGAGGCGCCATCACCATGGTATACCCGGTGTTAGGCCCTGCGGGTGAAATTCGTGGAGCGCTCTTCGCCTCGTTTGATATTAGTTGGTTCAATATCATTGCCGCAAACGCAGGGATTCCCGAGGATTCCACTCTGACAGCGATAGATTCCACAGGGACAATCCTTGCCCGCAGCGCCAATCCTGGAAAATGGGTTGGACATTCGGCTCCGGACGCTGAAATTGTAAACAAAATCTTCAAGGAAAATAAAGGAACAACAGAAGCGGTTGGGATAGATGGCACAAAGAAGATTTACGGATTTACGCGAGTAGAAGGTTTTTCGAAAGGAGTCTACGTCTATGTAGGTATTCCAAAGGAGACAGTGGTCGGAGCCGCCAATCGACTGGTATTTTTTGACGTCGTCTGGTTAGGAATAGCTTTGCTGGCGGCCTTTTTAGGGGTGTGGATTTTGACCCGTCTTTTGATCATGAGTCAAATGGATACTCTTGTTGACACGACAAACAAAATTGCTAGCGGCGACCTCAGAGTTCGTACAGGTTTGGACGATAGCGCAGGTGAGTTGGGTATACTTGGTAGGGCTTTTGATAAAATGGCTATTGCGTTGGAAGAAAGGGAGATCGAACGCAAAAAGTCCCATGATGATCTCCAGAAAGAAAAACATTTCTCGGATGAAGTCATCAATAGTTTGCCCGGGGTTTTTTATCTTTTTGATTCACGAGGTAGGGTGCTCAGGTGGAACAAAAACGCTGAACTTGTTACTGGTTATTCGTCTGAAGAAATCTCCAGAATGCGCTCGCTGGATTTTATCCTGGAAAACGACAAAAATGGCCTGAAGAATGGTTTCGAAGAAGTTTTTAGCAAGGGTGAAACAGCGATGGAAGCTCATTATCTCACAAAACAAGGGGCTGCCATCCCATATTATTTCACGGGAAGAAAAATTGAGATCGGCAATACTCAATGTGTGCTGGGAGTGGGCATCGATATCTCGGAGAGGCAGAAAGCAGAGAAGGCGTTAGAAGATAGCGAAAAGCTACTGAAAACAATCCTGGCCACATCACCGGTTGGCATACATTTGGCGGAGAACCGGATCATAAAATGGGCCAACGAGTCATGGGCCACGATGTTCGGCTTTGAACAGGAACTCGAATATGTAGGGCAAAGCGCGCGGATTCTGTATCAATCGGAGGACGAGTTTGAGCGTGTTGGGCAGGCGCTGTATCAATACCTTGGACCGGGGAAAGTTACTGAAATTGACGCAAAATTACGGAGAAGAGATGGTTCTGACTTCGATGGTGTAATACGGATCACGCATTTAAACCCCTCAGAACCCGAGAATGATACGATCGTCGCGGTTGTGACCGACATATCTCAGAGGATACAAAATGAGCAGGCCTTAAGAGAAAGTGAAGAGCGATATCGTAATTTAATAGACACCATGACGGAAGGTTTGGGGTTAATAGATGACAAGGGAATTTTTGAATACGTAAACAAGAGGTCGGTTGAGATGCTCGGTTATAGGGAGGATGAACTTATTGGTCATCGTGTAGATGAGTTTCTTGAAAAATCCAGCATGAAAACTTTTTTAGAGCAGATGTCTCAGCGGACAAAGACGCCTTCACGATCTTATGAATTTGAGTGGAGGCGCAAGGACGGTACAATTTTACACACTCTTGTAACCTCAATATCAATTTGGAATGTCGATGGCTCATTAAAAGGGAGCCTAGCGACAGCCACGGACATTACTGACCGGAAGAAGTACGAGCAGCAACTAGAGGATTCCGAAAAAAAAATGAGGCTCTTGATTGAACAGGCGCCGATAGGTGTCGGGATCTTTCAAAAAGAAAAATATGTTTACGCGAATCCAGAGCTTATGGCCATCTTTAACTGTGAGAGTCAGGATGAAATAGTAGGGAAAGCGCTCTCTGAGTTTGTCGCTCCGGGGCATCAGCGGCTTTTCAAAGAACGATACAAGAGATTTATGCTGGGCAAGCCTATGCGCACTTCATACCAATTAGAAGGATTCAAAAAGACCGGCGCTTTGTTCGACATGGTTTTGTGGCCTAAGAAGATAGATTACGAAGGAGAACCGGCAATTCTGGCATTTATTATGGACGTCACAGAAACCAAGAATCTTAGGGCTCAGCTAATGCAAGCGCAAAAGATGGAAGCTATAGGCACATTGGCCGGTGGTATCGCACATGATTTTAATAACCTCCTTCAGGTGGTGATCGGGTATTCCGAATTGATTATGATGGATCCACAAATATCGGATAAACTTAGGAAAAATGTTAAATCCATCAATAAGGTGGCGACTAACGGTGCTGACCTTGTAAAGAGCCTGCTGACTTTCAGCCGGAAGACTGAAACCAAACCGAAGCCGATTAATCTGAATCAGGAAATCGTACAGATCAAGAAGTTGCTGGATCGTACAATTCCGAAGATGATTGAGATTGACCTTAATCTTCAAGAAGAAGTCAGCTTGATCAACGCCGATAGTTCTCAGATCGAGCAGGTGGTAATGAACCTCGCCGTCAATGCGAGGGACGCCATGCCGGAGGGAGGCAGGCTAATACTTGAGACTGAAAATGTAATTCTTGACGCCGCATATTGCGCTGTTCATCTTGACGCCGCGCCGGGTCCTCATGTTTTACTCTCCGTATCCGATACCGGCCAGGGCATGGACAAGAAAACAATGGAACGTATCTTCGAACCATTTTTCACGACCAAGGCGCTAGGCAAAGGGACTGGCCTGGGTCTGGCGATGGTCTACGGTTTGGTGAAACAGCATGAGGGGAGCATTATTTGTTACAGCGAACCGGAAATAGGAACTACTTTCAAGATCTATTTTCCATCTTTTTTGCCGCAAAATGATTCAGATGAATCGAAGATTTCCCAAAGTTCTATTGGCGGAACCGAGACAATCATGCTGGTTGATGACGAGGAAAATGTACGAGATGTGGGAAAGGATCTCCTGGAGGGAGCTGGATACACGGTAATCACGGCGTCCAGTGGAAAGGAAGCCCTGAAATTGTACCAGGATAAGCGTTCCAGTATTTCTCTAATCATCCTGGATCTGATAATGCCCGAAATGGGAGGAAAGGAGTGCTTGGAAGGGCTCCTCAGGATTGATTCAAGCGTTAAAGCCTTAATCTGTAGCGGATATTCCGCGAATGGCGCTGCAAAGGAAGCGGTGGCGGCTGGAGCGAAAGGATTTGTTAGCAAACCATATAACTTAAATGAAATGCTCGCTCAAATCCGAAGAATTCTTGATCCTAAAGAATCCTCATAATTCCCTAAGTGAATAAAGTGGAGGAGAATCAATTGCTTCGACGCCCCATCGTCAGTTACGTCTTTCCATTTGTTTGTGATGCTCGATCCATACCTTCCTTTCCGGAAAATTTCTAAATTATAACCAAGAAATTTATCGGAACCTTCTCTATTGATCATGGTCTCTATGCCATAGGAAATAAAATCTATTTAGGAGAAAAGGAGTGTATGGCATGGATTCTATTATTGATTCTCTGATAGATCTCATAAATGCCGCACAGAGAATTTCCGATGGCGGTTTCGAGGTTCAAGCGTTCCTGACGTGGAAAACCGTAGCATTTATTACGCTTTTCGGTCTGCTCGGACCATTCAATTATTACACGAGAAATTTTGGCCGTTTCACGACTGAAGCAAGTCGCAATGGATTACTTGCGGGAAAAGGGATTCTAGTGGCGGTAATGGAACAGCTATCAAAGCGAGGATTTACAGCGCCGGCGTTGCAAGCGGTCCCGGAAATATGTGAAACAGGGTCCGACTGCGTGCCGTGGGTTGATAGACATAAGAAATGGCGTTCTCTGGCTTTCCTGAAACAAGTTCAGACGAATGATTGACCCGAACCATGAAACTTTCAGGCTTGCGGTTTGATTGACGTCAGTTCAAGCGCCGCAAGTCTCATCAGAACATCTTTCCGATTTAGCCCACGACAAGACTTACCCCGACGTCATAACATTGATTCCCAGCGTTCTTTCTGGTAGCATCTAACCATTCTAAAAATAATTCCCGGCTCGAAATGCGTTTTGATAGGGGCTTAAAGACTCGTTAAAGAGGTCGAGACATGAAAAAGGCCGGTTTCAAGATACGTCGAAAGATCATCCTAGCCTTTCTTTTCTGCTTTCTATCAGTATTGTTGTTTGCAATTTTCAGTTTTCAGTCACATAGGGAAATCGGAAAAAGGCTCAAACTAGTTGAAGTTGCCGATGACCTGGTAAATAACCTTCTGGAAGTTCGACGTTTCGAAAAAAATTTCTTTCTTTACAAACATCCGGCAAGCCTGAACGAAGCCCTGGCTCATGTAGACAAAGTTGAAGCCCTCTATCTAAGACATGAATCTGCGATCCTGAATCTGTCCAAAGATGACAAAGAACCCGTATTTTATCAAACCCTCGTCTGTTACAAAGAAACACTGTCAGAGTTACAGTCGATAATATCCAACGAAAATAACAAAATAGATCAGTTAGATTTTTCGGTGACTGAGGAGTCACTTAGGTTGATAGCGCAATCTCTACTGGATGTGAGTGGAAATTGGGCCAAGGAAGAAAGAGACAGGATTGAAAGCCTTTTCCGGCAGGCTCTCTATTTGTTTATAGCTTCAATGGTTTTTTTTGTGGTTATCGGAATTCTGGTCGCTTTCTACATAGCCGTTCTGTTTACCACACCTTTGGTACAGATGCAGCAAGCAATGGAAAAGATAGCGGAAGGGGATTTCACTCCAATTCCCGAAGATCAGTGTCAATCCGAAGAGTTTACTCCCCTATTTAAGGCCTTTAACAGGATGATCAGTGAACTGGAGGAACGGCAGGAACAGCTAGTACAGGCCAGAAAGATTTCCGCTATAGGGACGTTTACATCCGGAATTGCTCACGAGCTTAACAACCCTGTTAATAATATTGTTTTGACCGCTGAGGCCCTCAAGGAAGATTTGGGAAGTATTGACGAGCAAGAGGCTCTTGGAATGATACAGGACATAATTATCCAATCGGAGAGAGCCTCAGAGATCATAAAAAATCTTCTGGATTTTTCGAGATCAGAGAAGCCGGAAATGATCACAACTTCAATTTCTTCGGTAATCATGGATACTCTGAAATTGGTGAAGAACCAGTTACTCCTTTCAGGAGTGGAGGAAAAAGTGGATGCGCCGGCGGATCTCCCCAGCGTTCGCGGAGATTATAAGAGCCTGCAGCAGGTTTTTTTGAATCTTTTTATAAATTCTATCCAAGCGATGCCTAATGGTGGGGTCCTGAGCGTAAAAGGCGAATCTCTTGAAAATGGTAAATTTGTAAGGATATCAGTGACTGATTCAGGAGAGGGAATAGACTCAGAAGACATTCACCACATTTTTGATCCATTTTTCACGACTAAAGAGGTTGGAAAAGGCACAGGACTTGGGCTTTCCGTGACATATGGCATTTTACAGAAACATGGTGGGACTATTGAAGCGCATAGCCATAAAGGAGCGGGCGCCACGTTCGTTGTCACTCTTCCCACCGAAAGCAAGTAGACTCATTTCAAGTGAGGCCGGAAACAACATGCGCGTCGCAATAATTGATGATGAAGAAATTGTCAGGATTCGGCTGCAAAAGGCTCTTGTCAAGGAGGGTTACACTGTCGAGACTTACGGGTCTGGAGAAGAATTTCTTAAGAGCCTGGAGCACTCTCCGGTAGATTTGGCGTTTTTGGATATCTCTCTGCCGGGGATGAGTGGTATCGAGGTCCTAAAAAAAGCCAAGCCACGATTTCCCGAAATGGACATAATCCTTATAACCGGTTACTCGTCGATAGAATCGGTAATTGACTCAGTAAAACTGGGGGCTTTTTATTATGTGGCTAAACCACTTAAGCTCGATGAAATAAGACACCTCGCCTCCAAAGTTCGCGACCAGAAACGACTGATCGAAGAAAACCGCTCACTAAAATCATTTATTAGTCCCCTAGACTCCTTGGGAGCGATGATAGGTGTCAGTCCCGGGATGAAAGAAGTTTTCCGATTGGTCGAAAAGGTGGCGCCCCTGGACTGCAATGTTCTGATACAAGGGGAGAGTGGAACAGGGAAAGAACTCGTCGCCAGATCAATTCATCGTCAAAGTCGACGCAAGGAAAGAGCGTTTGTGGCTTTCAACTGTGGGGGATTCACGGAAGAACTGATAGCGAGCGAACTTTTCGGGTATCAGAGGGGAGCCTTTACAGGAGCTACCGCCACCAAAATAGGCATTTTGGAAACAGCGTCCGGCGGAACCGCTTTTATGGATGAAATAGCGGATATGCCCATCTCAATGCAGGGCAAGCTTTTACGTGTTATCCAGGAAAAACAGATAATGCGTGTGGGGGCTAACAGGCCCATCCAGTTGGATCTTCGATTCATTGCGGCGACGAACAAAGATCTCAAAAAGGCTGTCCAAGAAGGAAGATTTCGAGAAGATTTGTATTTCAGGTTGAATGTGGTTCAAATCAATCTTCCCGGCCTTATGGATCGAAAAGAAGATATCCCAGTGCTGATCGATTTTTTTACCAAGAAGTATGTGACCAAATTCTCCAAGAAAATTTCAGGAATCGATCGATCCGCTAGAGAAATCCTTCTCGGTTATACATATCCAGGCAATGTGAGAGAACTGGAAAACATAATAGAACGAGCGGTAGCCCTTGCCGAAGGGGAATCCATTACTTTGCATGATCTCCCCCCGGATTTGCGGGAGTACTCGGTCACACAATACGGGAAATGGCTAACATCTGAAGAACATGAACGGGATTACATCCGTCGTGTGCTGCGGTTCACAGATCATAATTTAGGTAAGGCTGCGACAATACTAAAACTTCCTCGCACAACTCTCTGGAGAAAATTGAAAAAGTACGGCCTTTCGCGATGACTAATTCATTCTGAAACATCTCTATCCTTCTTTATTCTTGCCACGTTTTGCGTACAACATCCTATTTCCTTTTCATTCTGAAACACGCTTATTCTAGGGCGGAAACCTCCTAAATCAATATCTTACTGATTTAATTCATTTATCAAGTTTGGCCTTGTTTTTGCTCTATTAAAGGAGAATTAAAGAGGAGAGATCTTCCATGGGTAAGAAAGTTCTTGCCGCAGTTGACCTAAATTTGATTACCGATTCATCCGCCTTGTATAGCATTCAGTTGGCAGCAAGAATACAAGGGGCAATCGTCTTGATCGTCGTTTCGACTCCAATACGGGGTAAACGACATGGGCGGTCCATAGTCTCGGTCAGCGACATCGACGATAGTCTAAATGGTTGGTTAGACAAGCTTGTCGAACAAAGTCAACAGGCAGGGGTCACGATGGAGATTTTCTTCGCGTCAGGAAATTTCTTTGAGGAGATCACACGATTCGCCTCTTTTAACCCTTCTGTTCAGTTCATAGTAATGGCTGGCCCGGAGGAACCCAATTTAGCCGAGAATTCCGTCTTCGGTCAGGAATTGAAGGTTCTTCGAGAACGATTTGAAGGCGAAATTCTTCTGGTGCAAAAGGCTGGGCAAGTTACTCGAGTGCCCGATTTACGTTTGAGGGACCCATCGAGGGAGATCTGATCATGAGTTGGAGTATTTATCTGCCGATAGCCGGCGCGAGCGTAAACATTTTTTTGTTACTCGGTCTCGGGGGAGCGGTAGGTTTCCTTTCCGGACTCTTTGGAGTTGGAGGTGGTTTCTTAATGACCCCGCTACTCATTATGGCCGGTATCCCACCTCTCGTGGCTGCAGCGTCTGATTCAAATCAGATCGTCGCCGCATCAACGTCCGCTACTTACGCCCACTACCGAATGGGCAATGTGGATTTCAAGATGGGGGCGTTGCTATTAATTGGCGGTGTTCTGGGAGGTGGCCTTGGGGTTCAACTGATCAAGGTCCTGCGCAGCATGGGAAACGCGGACTTTGTCATCAAAATTACATATGTGGTCATGCTAGGCGTGGTAGGCTCCTATATGTTTATGGAGAGTCTTCAGAGTCTGCGTAAGGCTTCGATGGTGGCAAGAAAAGTCGAGACTTCAAAACCATCACTTTATGTGCGGACTGTACAATCGCTTCCGTTTCAAATGAAGTTCCCTAAATCCGGTGTAACACTATCAATTTTTTTGCCGATCATACTTGGGATATTTGTAGGTATCCTGGCTGCCATAATGGGTGTAGGTGGCGGCTTCATAATGGTTCCGGTCATGGTTTACATGCTCCGAATGCCAATGCATGTCGTTGTAGGCACAAGCCTTTTTCAGATCCTCTTTACATGTGTAAATGTGACGGTTTTGCAGGCGGTTGAGAACCATACTGTTGACATGATACTCGCCATAATCCTTTTGTTAGGTTCAACGGTAGGGGCTCAATTCGGGGCACGCTTAAGCAGGAGGCTCAAAGGTGACCAGTTGAAAATAATCCTGGCTTCAGTCGTTTTGCTTGTGATGGTCCAAATGCTTGTTGGACTGATCCTTGCGCCTTCAGTGATGCTCGCCTATAAGGGAGGACACTAATGAATAAAATTAATGGTGTCCGGATCGGTTTAGTTTTCATCCTGGCCTGCTTATTAACAAATCTGGTTGTCCCGACAGCCTTTGCGGCTTCGAGAGACCTTAGACTTACCCCATCCGAAATTCATATCAGGGAAACCTTTCAGGGCGCTCCCATGTCTATTACTGCGACCGTACCCCCTCAAAGTCTTTCCATTATTGAGATCAAGGGAGAATCCCATAAACAGGAACTGCTGCGAAAAGGGCGTAGGGGCGGTCTCTGGATGAATGTTGGAGAGGTCGAAGTTCAGGCGGCCCCCTCAATGTATTTAATGCTAACCAACGAATCCGGGGCTATTCTAAAGAAGGATCTTGGCGCCAATTTTGGTTACGCCGCATTGAAGAAGATTATCCTCTTCTCAGGAAAATTACCAAAGGTTGGAGCCGACGTTCTGTTCGAACAATTCCTGCAACTCAAAGAGAGTGAAGGTCTCTACGGAATTTTTCCTGGGGCGATCAAAGTTAAAGAGACCAACAGTGAAGGCGAAAAAATTGAAGGCAATATCAACCTTCCCAGCAATATTGCTCCGGGAACGTACCAGGTAGTGCTTTCCGTGATGAAGGACGAGAAACTCTTGGAACAGGAAATCACAGAGTTTACAGTAGAAATGAAAGGCTTGCCAAAGCTGTTGTTCTCTTTGGCCTTTGAACACGCTTTGCTTTATGGTTCATTAGCCGTAATCATAGCTATCGTAAGTGGATTTATTATGGGTTTTGTTTTTGGGGGCAAGGGCGCGCATTAGAAATTTCGTAACCTTTTGGGATTAATAAGCGAGCGCTTGCCGAGGCGAAGGAGCTGTCTCAAGTGTGGTCTCGATTAAAAAAAACAATTCAGAGACTGGTTTCTCGAAAACGTGAGAGAGTAGCTTTTCAGCAGGTGTTCGAGCAGTTCCAGGTTTTACTCCAGAACCACCAGAAAGCAATGGAGCTAATAGCTGACCTAGGAGAAAAATCGGGTGGTGATTACATATTTGACAGAAAATACTTGGTCGATTCTATAGCTGAACTACAGGACTTGCTTCTGAGAATGGTAAAAGGTCTTAATCTCATTTCATCAGATCGATACTACGAGCTATATCCAACGCTTGATAGAGTCTTTTTTCCCATTGAGATGGAACTCAGGGGCCGTCTTGCGCTGTCGAACGCTCCTTATGTCGTGTCCCTTACAGACATGCCACTGGATACGCCCGAACTGACCGGCGGGAAGGCAAACGCTCTGGGCGAGATCATGCACAAGCTGGGAATTCCTGCCCCGTCCGGATTTGTTATCACTAACCGAGCGTATAATCGGTTCATAGATTATAACGACCTTGAAGACCGGATTCATTCCTGGCTTGAACTTTGGGTATCCGGCAAGGAGACATTGGAAAAGGCTTCCGGTCAGATCAGATACAGCATACTGGCGGGTATTGTACCGCAGGACGTCTCCCGACAGATAAAGACCCAGACAAAAACTGATAATGTATACTGGGCTATACGCAGCAGCGCATATGGCGAAGACGGAGATGTGTCATTCGCCGGTTTGCATGAAAGCATTCTGAATGCCCCAGCGTCCCAGGTTCTCGACGCATACAAAAAGGTTATGGCTAGTCTTTATTCCCCCGAGGCCCTTATTTACAGGCGACAGATGGGCATGATCGGTGAAGAAGCGGCAATGGCGGCGCTCTGTCAGGAGATGATCGATAGCCGGGCCAGCGGCGTCATTCAAACATTATCTCTGGAATCCGGACAACCCGATTGCCTTGCAATTTACGCGGCGTTTGGGTTAGGTCGGACGGTAGTAGAGGGGCGGGATTCGTCCGACCTCTATGTTGTCGAAAGGGCCCATCCTCACAAAGTTGTGTTGGAACGAATCGCAAATAAGGAGTCATTTATAAAGGCAGCGTCACGAGGAGGCGAAGAAGAAGCAACGTTACCCAAGAACATACGTAGTGAATCTTCGATTTCTGAATCCACGGTAGACGCCTTGGCCAAATGGGCTATGGCTCTGGAAAGGTACTTCAAGCGTCCCCAGGAAATAGAATGGGCGATAGATTCGGAAGATCAGATCTGGATTCTTCAGTGTCGAAGATTGGCGATAAGCCCGGAAGATGCGGGAACGGACAAAAACATCAGGGAACGTTTTTCGACTTACCCTGTCTTGATCGAGAATGAAGGCGTTGTGGCTCATGCGGGTATAGGATCAGGCCCAGTCCATATAGTCAATATTCATGAAGATATGTCCACTTTTCCCGAAGGAGCGGTCCTTGTGACAAAATATACCGCCCCGTGGCTTGCTCAAATTGTCCCAAACGCCGCGGCTATTATAGCCGAACGTGGGTCTGCCGCCGGGCATCTTGCTACAATTGCCAGGGAGTTCAGGGTTCCCGCTCTCCTCGGAATCGACAAAGCCACTGAAATACTTAGAGACGACATGGAAATAACCCTGGACACCCACCATCGTACCGTCTACTCGGGCAAGGTTGACGAACTCATAAATTTTGAACGCGTCCAATCAATGGTTTTTGAGGAGTCACCAGAGTTTCGTTTGTTGAGAAGACTCCTCAAAAGAATCGCTTCATTGCACCTAATAGACCCTTATGCGCCAGATTTTACTCCAAGTGGTTGTGTGTCGGTTCATGACATGATCCGTTTTATTCATGAGAAGTCCGTCCAGGAGTTGATGGAGATTCCAGGAGCGCTTCCCCGTTTTAAAGGAGCTAAGGTCTGGACCTTGGAATCGGATGTTCCCCTGAACCTGAGGATATTGGATTTAGGCGGCGGGATTGATCCCGAACTGGCGGGAAACAAAGTCAAAATTGAATCAGTTCGCTCATTACCTCTGATGGCTCTTTGGCAGGGCGTTTGCCACCCGGATACATGGAGCACCCATCCGGTCGCAGTTGATTTCAAAGGTTTAATGTCGAGCCTCACGAGGAATTGGGACGCTGCTGGTGGTGGAGTAGCGAATGCAGGGTTCAACCTTGCTGTAGTTACTGAACTTTATATGAATCTTCATTTAAGGCTTGGATATCATTTCAATCTGATCGACGCTACCATGTATGACGAGGCCCAACGAAATCACATTTATTTCAGGTTTGTAGGAGGAGTCACTGATCTGACACGCCGGTCGCGCAGAGCGCAAGTGTTGTCTCAAATACTATCGAATTATCTCTTCAATGTTGTAGTTAAAGGAGACCTCGTGGTCGCTCGACTGATGGATCTTCCAAAAGAGGAGATCCAAAGCCGCCTGCAGGTTATAGGGGCCTTGATTGGTTTTAGTAGACAACTGGATATACAGTTAAGAAGTGATCAGGACGTTGATCAGTTTGTCGAACAGTTTTTTGACCGGTATGCGAATCTCGCGAGATCCTTGCCGGCGGGAGGAGAAAATGAGCAAATTAAAAATTATGGTTTTGGACGATGAGCCGATCGTTTGCAAACGATTAAAACCTGCTCTTGAGAAGCAGGGTTACGAGGTTGATACCTTCACCCAAAGTTCGGACGCGATGGAACGAATCAAGGATATTAATTATGACATTATTATCACTGACTTGAAAATGAAGGGTGTAGACGGTATGCAGCTTCTGACCGAAGCCAAACAACGGTCGCCCAAAACGGAGGTTATTGTAATTACAGGCTTTGCGACAATGGAAACGGCGAAGGAATCATTTCACAAGGGTGTTTTTGATTTCATTGCCAAACCGTTCAAGCTGAGTGAAATTCAAGACGTAGTAACCCGAGCGGAAGCCAAAATCCGAGGTGAGTAGTCCGAGGGTCCTATACAGCAGAGAACCCCTCCGAACTAACAGCCTCTTATCCCATAAGGGAGGACCAAGACGTGATTAAGACTTTGGTGTCAATTGAAGTGGATCTGGCTTCCAGCCTTGCTATCCGCTTTGCGTGTCAACTTGGAGGATCCATTGATGTAGAAATTCATCCGGTTTATGTCAAAGAATCTCTTTCCCATGATTCTTTTCGAGGCGCAGGGTGGGCTAGCAGAACCTGGCAACGCGAGATGATTGAAAGGGGAAAAGAAGAGATATCCAAGATGATAGCCCCGGAGATGGATTTTTGTCCAAAACTGTCTGACCCTAGGGTAATATATGGAGACCGCCATTCGGAAGTCAGCAAAGTAGCACAGGAAGGCCAGTTTGATCTATATGTCGAGGGCGTGGATTTTCTATGGAACCATGCGGAACTTTACAAGTTGGCGCACACTAAGTTTTATCAACGGCTGACGTGTCCCCTAATCCTTGTTCAGTCCTTGAGAAAAATGAAAAATGTTTTGCTGCTGTGTCTAGACATTCCAGGGACGGAAGCTTTAACAAGAACGTTTGAGAAAATCTGGAAGGGATCGTCAGTTCCTCTGGTTTTGGCATATCCCGAGCATCATGGATCCGGGCCTCATGAACCTGACCTCAAAGAGAAGGTTCTCGAATCGACCGGCATTTTGGAACAGGTTGGCTGCACAGTTGAACAGAAACCGCTGGACCCTGAAGTTGTTTCCAAACCGAAGGAAGATGATTTAAAAGACTGTGGTTTAGTAGCAATAGGATTAGACAGAGCAGTCCGAAAAGACAGTGTTGAGCTGGAATGGCTCAGTTTAGTCAATACGGCCTCTCTGATAGCATTTTACTGAGGGCTCAAGGAGAGAGAAGCGCCATGAGAATTCTATTTGCCGGAGACGAACATCCGTATAGCGAATACGCTCTTAAAGAAACGATCAAACTGGCTATGAACACCTGGGCGGACGTGACTCTACTAGGGGTAAGTCACGGCGCTACAGCCAGGGATTCAATCAAAGTTCATGATTCAACGGTTGAGACCTCCATTAGCAAGGCGTTGAGAGAGTATCGAGATGTGTTCCTGAATAGTTGGACCCGTGAAGACTCTCCCTATGAGCTTGGGGAGGGAAAGTACGAATGGATACCCGTAAAAAATGGGGTTATGGAAGAGATGAAAATCCTTGCCGGCCGAAAAAAGGATTTTAGAGTTCGACTGAGGACAGGAACTCCGGCGCGAGAGATTTTATCAGAATCCCAGGATGACGGCAGTGATCTCATAGTGCTCGGCTGCGCAAAAGGCGATAAATGCGAATGGGCCAATTCCGTTGCTGCTCCTCAACAGGTGGTGGACGACGCTGATTGCTCGGTGCTGCTCGTCAAGGAACAGCAACCGGTTACCAGGATTGTGGCCTGCCTTGATCAGGGTTATATAAGTCAGGAATCGCTTGAGATTATTAATCAAATGATCACAATTCACGGGGCGTGTCTGGAGCTTATAGGCTTGAGCCAAAATGGTGACATGGAAAAGTCCGTTTATACCAGACTGATTGAAATCGGTGATTATTACAGCGATCGACAAGTCGAGATCAGCACTCGCTTGATGGATATCTCAGATTTTGAGCGAGTAATAGCGCAAGAGATCAAACAAGACCTTCTTGCCTTATGGTTGGGTAAAAAGTCGCTTCTCAACCGTTTTTTCTCACGCGGTTGGGTAGGACGTTTTGTCAGCAAGTGTCCGACATCCGTTTTGGTGATGAGATAGTTTGTAAGGCAAGAAATTTAACATTCGACGGTAATAAAGCAGTCGAGACCCCTGAACCCGGTCTTGCCAAGGGAGGATTGACAATGAAAGTCTTAGTGGCTGTAGATAAGAACCCCGAGACTTATACAGGTCTGGAGTTTACATGCCATTTGCTTGAGAATCGGAATGCTGTAGTGGACGCTATACATGTAAAACCTGATCTGGCCGAAATAGCGGCTGAAAGCTATGCCCCTTTCCTATCAAAAGATGGATTGGAAGGGGCAATCAAGGCAGATGTGCAGGAAGTTGAAAGGCAGTTCGATGTCGCCTGTCAGACCTGTATTAAGGCGAAGATCCCTTGTCAACTCGAAGTCCTCGAAGGTGATCCCGCAGACGAAATACTTAATACTGCCAAGTCGGATGGGTACGACATGATTGTCCTTGGTTCTCATGAACAATCATCGCTTCGAGGCTTACTTTTGGGGGCTGTTCATGCCAAGATCCTGCATAACGCTGAACAACCTGTTCTTATTGTTCGTCAGTTTCGTGAGATTCATAGAGTCCTGATAGTGTACAGGGGCTCAGAAACCGACCAGATGGCTCTGGAATTTACAGCGCCGTTATTGACAGGCAAAAACGCCGAGATTACGCTCTTGCATGTCCAGGAAACCGGACAGCATGAAAGTGATGAGTTTGCTCGACAATCCCTTCAGCAAGGCGCACAGATATTGAGGAAGTTCGATTTCGAGCCGATCACTAAAATGACCAAGGGCGATTTCGTGGAGCAAATCCTTAAGGATGTCGCGGTTCACAGATACGATCTCATAGTGCTCGGAGCGTACGGATACAGACGTCCCAAGTATCTCAAACTTATAAGTGATGAAGCTCTAAACCTGGCTCGCTTGACAACACGTCCTATACTTGTGTTTAGGGACAAGTCAACATTTTAGGTCATGGAATCTAGTAAGTCGGGGGAAAAGATCGGGAATCATAATTATCGAGCGAAAAACACCCAGATTGAAGGTGTTTCGAGAACAACCACACTGGATAAATCCGGAATTAAACTAGTCTGGAAAGACAAACAGGCCTCAACTGTCCGCGAAATAGCTGACTTCGAGTTAATCGAGCGTGTTGGCGTTCAACCTACCGAATCGGATCGGTCTGGAGATCCGGAAGTTGCTCCCGCCCCAAATTGGACCAACAAAATCATCCGGGGTGACAACAAACTCGTGATGAATTCATTGTTTTGTGGTCAACTTCACGATGAAATACAGGCTGTTGGAGGTATCAAGCTTGTATATATAGATCCCCCTTTTCTTGTTGGGGCTGATTACAACATTAATCTTCCCATAGGTGAAGACGGATCAGACAGACTCCAAGTTGTGGAGAGCTTAGCATACAGGGATACATGGCAAGCCGGTCCAGACGCATATCTAACAATGATGTACGATCGGATAGGACTCATAAAAGATATTCTGGCTGAAGACGGGAGTATTTGGGTTCATTGCGACTGTAAGGCCAACTTCATGATACGGTCTATCCTGGAAGAAATATTTGGCCCAGGCTCTTTCCGAAATGAGATCATCTGGTATTACACGAACAAAATACCCGACACCCGTAAGCGTCAATACACCAACTCCACCGACACAATATTTTATTACTCCAAATCATCCAGTAGCGTCTTCAACTGGCAATTTGACAAACGGGAAAAGCCGATCAAAGTTTCCCAAATGAAAAAGGTCAACGGCAAAAAGGTTTATCCAAAAGGCTCGGACGGCAAATGCGTTTACGTCACACGAGATCAAAGAACGGCGGACAATGTGTGGAAAATGCCCCTTTTACACGCTCATCCGGAGATGTGGGGATATCCCACTCAAAAGCCATTGGCGCTTCTGGAGCGAATAGTCCTCACGGGGTCAAACCCTGGGGACGTGATCGCTGATTTTTTCTGCGGTTCAGGTACAACACTCGAAGCCGCCCAAAAGCTTGGTCGAAAATGGATAGGGTGTGATCTGGGCAAGATAGCCGTCCACACATGTAGAAAACGAATGAGCGTCCTTGTCAAACAAGCCCTGAACAGTAATGTCACCATCACAGGCTTTGATGTGCTGGGAACCGTCAGGATAAAAGCGCCTGAAAAAACAACAAAGGTAGAACCTCATCCGGATGGTCCTCAACCAGATAGCGACGGTCAAGGATCAATGTTTGATTCTATCCAACCTCTGACTAGTGACATCATCAAACCGGAAACTGCTGGTCATTTTGAGGCCCGGGTTGACATCCTCAATTGTTCAGCCTGTGTAACTCTCACAGGTTTTAGTCCACCATGCCGTGAAATTCTCAAAGAACTTGTCGGGTCGGGGACAAGAATGAAATCATTAAGGGTGATAGAAGAAGATGGGAGCCTGTTCAGGGTATGGAGGAATCGGCAGGGCGAAGAACAAAAACACCTGTTGACGAAGAAATGGACTGACTGGATAGACTATTGGTCTGTTGACTTCCATTATGGCGTTGGTCTGAACGCAGGAGCAGCCGCGAAAGAATCACTACCGATTTTCCCGACTGTGATAACGAAAAAAATCTTTAATAGTCACTGGCAGGATTTTAGAACTCCCAAGAAAAGGTCGCTGGAACTGACCAGCTCTACCTGGAAATATGTCCGACCAGGAAAGCAAAGGATTGCAGTCAGAGTGATTGACATTTTCGGAAACGAGGCAGAGAAAGTCTTCGGTGTTGAGATTCCGTGAGGAGATATTTGCCCGAGTTCATAATGATGAATTAACTCAAGATCATCAACCACAATAATTTGTTTTCCGGCGTTTAATCTACGACTATGTTGGCAACAAATAGAAATGTCCGCTTTTACAGCAAATGAACTGTCCTCATTTGGAACTACGGGATAACAGCGGAAGGCGTAGCCTGAAGTTGTATCCCGTAGTATACGGCGACAGCCGTAATCTTTTAAGCCGCGTTTTGTGATTGTCCCTCCTTGAGTTTGCCTTTACTATCATAGTCAGCCAATTTACGAGGACCATGAAAAACAGCTAGTGATCCGTCAATATACTTGTGTACTCTTACTCGGGCTTTGACATAGTGGCATCTGTATTTGTCAGGCGGAATCTGAAGTTTCTTCCCCTCAAAACTAACACAGTTGTCCGGGTTAACTGTCCTTTCATATTGCTCACAAAGTATGTCATCGAGATCTGATCCGACCCATTGCATGAAAGCTGTTCCCTTCTCGGACGCTGTCCTCATGAATTCGGCGTTAAAAGCCGGCAAATATACCTCGGCCAAATACTGGTTGGCCTGTTCCATTGTAGTGATCCCGTTAGCCGCAAGTTCCCTGGGAAGACGGTCTTGATGTGTACGGAAGGCTCTTTCACTCCTTCCGCGAGCCTGGGGAGAATAAGAGGGAATCATCTGTATCGCAAGGCTTGCCATGGCCCGCCCAAACTGAGTAAGATTTGTCTTGCTCACTTTTCCACCCTCTTGAGGGGTATACCAGTAATGACTCCCCCGATCGGTATAAAGGGAACTGAATAGCCCCCGTTTACTGATCACATCCTTGACTCCCCTGAAACTACTGGCTGTTCCTTCTTCATAGACAAAAAACATCGAATAATGCTCGTTGGTCGCGTCATCCATCGTTACGACCAAGTCCCATTTCTTACCCTCGACCCATTGGTGATTACTTGCGTCCTGATGCAACATCATGCCCGGTATTGGCGCAGGTTCCCTACGTTTACGATGCTTGCCTTTTTTAGAAGCCTTATTAACCAGCCCATTGGACTGAAGTGTGTTTTTTACCCAGGTGTAGCTCCTCTGGCCTCCGTTACTTTTATACCGGGAATGGAAATGCGCTACGTTCCAGCCTTGATACCGCTTTTTATAGGTGTCACAAACCGCAAACAACTCGTCTACTGGAGCGCGACGAGAGGGAATCTGTGTCAAACGCTTGTCCAATAGGCCTTCAACGCCATTTTCCTCGAAACGATTGATTTGACGTCGAAATGTCCTGGCGCACACTCCAAGAACCATTGCGGCTTGTTCCTGTGTCAACCTCCGCGCTCTCCAGTCAGTGTAAACACTCTCGAACCTCATCTTCCGAATCTCCTGAAATAGCTCTGCCCGGCCCATCAGTCACCTCCATCGTGACCCACTTAACCGGACATATTATGTGCTATAATTCAGGACATTTTATTTGCTCCCAACACGTTTAATCTACCATGATCCTTCGCGAAAAAAAGTAAAAAACCTCGTTGTTCTTGATAAATCAAGATGATAGTATTCTTTTATCACAGAGAAACCATCACCAACGAGGTTAATTAATTATGTCACAAGGTCTTTT